>JAJDVM010000219.1 GCA_022826125.1 Defluviicoccus sp. | reverse complement strand
CAATCTCGGATACCGGGTCCGGGGCAGCGACATCGCCGACAGCGCGAACGTGCTCAGGCTGCGGTCGCTGGGCATCGACATCGGGGTCGGCCACGACGCCGGAAATCTCGGCGACGCGACGGTCGTGGTCGCGAGCTCGGCCATCGCCCCCGACAACCCCGAAGTCGCGGCCGCGCGCGCCCGGATGATCCCCGTCGTCCGCCGCGCCGAAATGCTGGCCGAGATCATGCGCCTCAAATGGTCGATCGCGGTCGGCGGGACGCACGGCAAGACGACGACGACGTCCATCGTCGCCGCCGTGCTCGAAGCCGCTGGCCTCGACCCCACCGTCATCAACGGCGGGATCATCAACGCCTACGGCACCAACGCCCGCCTCGGCGAAGGAGAGTGGATCGTCGTCGAGGCCGACGAGTCCGACGGGTCCTTCGTCAAGCTTCCCGCCACCGTCGCGGTCGTGACCAATATCGACCCCGAACATCTCGACTTCTACGGCTCCTTCGCCGATCTGCGCCGGGCGTTCGAATCGTTCGTTGCCAACATCCCCTTCTACGGCTTCGCCGCGCTCTGCGTCGATCACCCGGAGGTTCAGGGGCTGATCGGCGACGTCGCGGACCGCCGCCTGGTCACCTACGGCCTCAGCCCGCAGGCCGACATCCGGGCCACCGGGATCGAAGTCACGCCCGACGGTTCGCGTTTCGAGGTCAAGGTCGCGGACCGGAAGAGCGGACGGCACCGGACCATCCCCGGCCTCTTTCTGCCCATGGCGGGGACGTACAACGTCCTGAATGCGCTGGCCGCCATCGCGATCGCCATCGAGATGAAAATCGCCGACGAGACCATCCGCAAAGCGCTGGCGGAGTTCGGCGGGGTCAAGCGGCGCTTCACCAGGACAGGAGAGGTCGCCGGAATAACGGTCGTCGACGACTACGGCCACCATCCGGTCGAAATCGCCGCCGTGCTCGGCGCCGCGCGGGCGAGCTGTCGCGGCAATGTCATCGCGGTGGTGCAGCCCCACCGCTATTCCAGGCTCGCCAACCTGTTCGAAGAATTCTGCACCTGTTTCAACGACGCCGATACCGTCGTCGTCGCGGACGTCTACCCGGCCGGCGAGGAGCCGATCGAGGGGGCGGACCGCGACGCGCTGGCCGCCGGTCTCCAGGCACGCGGACACCGCGACGTGCGGATCCTCGAGGCTCCCGACGCGCTCGCCCCGCTGCTTGCCGGCCTCGCCGCGCCGGGCGACATGATCGTTTGTCTGGGCGCGGGAAATATCACCGCCTGGGCGAATTTCCTGCCGAGCCGGCTTTCCGAGCTCCTCGCCGGAGAGCCTGCCGTCGCGGCCACGGGCAACGCGGGGGCGAGCCATGATTGAGGCGGCAGCCCCCACCCGGGCGATCGAAGCCCTGCCGGACGTGCGCGGTTCGCTGCGCAGGAACGTACCGCTGGCGAGGTTGCTGTGGTTCCGCGTCGGCGGGTCGGCCGAAATCCTGTTCGAGCCGGCGGACCGCGGGGATCTGGGGAGATTCCTCGAACGGCTGCCCGCCGAAATGCCGGTGACCGTTATCGGGGTCGGCTCCAACCTGTTGGTTCGCGACGGTGGAATCCCGGGGGTGACGATTCGTCTTGGCCGCCCATTCTCGAACGTCGTCCGCGACGGGGTGCGGATACGAGCGGGGGCTGCTGCGATGGACGTGACGGTCGCACGGGAAGGGCGCGACGCCGGCGTCGCCGGTCTCGAGTTCCTGAGCGGCATCCCCGGCACGATCGGCGGCGCGCTGCGAATGAACGCCGGTGCCTATGGCCGGGAAATCCGCGACGTCGTCGTCTCGGCCGAAGCGTTCGACAGAGCGGGAACCGCGCATCGGCTGGATGCGGCGGAGCTCGGTTTCGGCTACCGCAAGTGCGCGGTGCCCGAAGACTGGATCTTCACCGAGGCGGTGCTGCAAGGCGAACCGGGATCGCCCGAGGAAATCGCCTCCCGGATGGCTGAAATCTCGAATGCCCGCAACCAGGATCAGCCCATCCGCGAACGCACCGGCGGCAGCACGTTCAAGAACCCGCGGGGCGTCAGCGCCTGGGAATTGATCGAAGAGGCGGGCTGCCGGGGCCTGACCCGCGGCGGTGCGCAGGTCTCGCCGCTCCATTGCAACTTCCTGATCAATACCGGCGGAGCCACCGCGGCCGATCTGGAAGATCTCGGCGAGGAAGTTCGCGAGAAGGTGAAAGCCGCGACCGGCATCCGGCTCGAATGGGAAATTCGCCGTGTCGGCATCGCGCGGGAGCCCGGTCATGGCTAAATCCGTGACGGTGCTCATGGGCGGTTGGTCGGGCGAGCGCAAGGTGTCGTTGGTCAGCGGTCGCACCGTGGCGTCGGCGCTCGAGGAAGCCGGGTACGACGCGCGCACCGTCGATATCGGACGCGACATCCGCGCAATCGCCGACGCCCTCGATCCGCGCCCCGACGTCGTGTTCAACGCGCTTCACGGCCCGTTCGGGGAAGACGGGAGGGTGCAGGGGATTCTGGACCTGCTGGAGATCCCCTACACCCATTCCGGCGTGCTGGCCTCGGCGCTCGCGATGGACAAGCCGATGGCGAAACGCCTGTTCCGATGCGCCGGCATCCGCTGTGCCGAGCATGTCATCGTGAGCCGGACCGCGGCGGCCTCGGGGGACGCCCTGCCTCGCCCCTACGTGGTCAAGCCGCTCAGGGAAGGATCGAGCCTCGGGGTCCGCGTGGTAACCGAGGGATCCGATCCCTGTATCGCCGCCGATCAATGGACGTTCGGCGACACCGTGATGGTGGAGCGCTACGTGCCCGGGCGCGAAATCACGGTGGCGGTCATGGGCGATCGCGCCTTGGGCGTCACGGAGATACGCCCGCTCGCCGGCTTCTACGACTACCGCGCCAAATACACCGAGGGAGCCACCGAACACCTGGTCCCCGCGCCGCTTCCCGCGGATGCCTACGACACCGCGATGCGCTTCTCGGTGGATGCCCACAGGGCCCTCGGTTGCCGCGGCGTGTCCCGTGCCGACCTGAGATACGACGACGCCGTGGGCGGTGCCGAGGGAGTCTATCTGCTCGAGGTCAACACCCAGCCCGGAATGACGCCGATGTCGCTGGTGCCGGAGCTCGCGGCCCATGCCGGGATCGACTTCGCCTCGTTGGTGAGCTGGATGGTGGAGCACGCCGCATGCGACGCCTAGACCTCAAAACGGCCAAGCGCGCTTCCGTTCGGCGCTCGTCCCCGGGGCGCGCCGGAAAAACCGCCATCGCGGCGGTCCTTCTGGCGGCTCTCCTGGGCGGCGCGGGTTGGATGTGGCGCACCGGGTCGCTCGGAGACTATGCGGAGAGCGTCAGGACGGCGGCCATCGGAGCCTCGGCGCCCCTCGGGTTCAGGCTCCGCGAGGTTCTGCTTGTCGGACGCGAGCAGGTTTCGCGGGAAACCGTGCTCGCCGCCTCCGCCCTCCGCTTGGGAAGCCCCACCCTCGGGCTCGATACCGACCTGATCCGCGCGAGACTCGAACGCAACGTCTGGATCAAGCGCGCCCGCGTCACAACGCGTCTTCCCGACACCGTGTTCATCGAAATAGAAGAGCGACGCCCCCTCGCCCTCTGGCAGCGCGACGGCCGCTTTCGACTGATCGACGACGAGGGCGCGGTGATCGCCGAACGGGCGCTGCATCGATACGCCCACCTGCCGCTGGTCGTGGCGCGGTCGGAGCCCGAGCGTGCCAAGCCCATCCTCGAAATGCTCGGGCGCGAGCCGGACCTCAAACGCCGGGTGCGGGCCTTGATCGAGGTCGGCGGCAGGCGCTGGAACGTCCGCATCGACAACGGTATCGACGTGCGCCTGCCGGAAGCGGAGCCCGCCGCGGCGTGGCGCGAGCTCGCCCAGCTCGACCGGCGGCACGCGCTGCTCGCCAGGCGCATTTCCGCCATCGACCTGCGCATACCGAGCCGCGTCGTGGTGATCCCCGTTCGGGAATCCGACACGAAAGAGGAGGGGCGCTGATGACCAAGCCAAGAAGCGGCATGCTGACGGCGCTCGATATCGGCACCAGCAAGATCGCCTGTCTGGTGGCGCAGTCGGGCTCCCTCGGGGACGTGAGGGTGCTGGGCGTCGGGCATCACGCGTCCCGCGGGGTCCGCGGAGGCGCGATCGTCAACATGGATGCGGCCGAGTCCGCGATCTTGACCGCGGTCAGCGCCGCCGAGGAGCGCGTCGGTGAACGGCTGCACGGTGTCGTGATCAACGTGTCCGCCGGCCATCCGGCCTCCAGAAACCTCAGCGTGGAAGTCGAAATCGACGGCCATGAAGTCGGCGACGCCGACCTCCGCCGAATCTACGGGCAGGGGCTCGAGACCAACGGCCACGCCGAGCGCGAGCTGATCCACTGCATCCCGGTCTCCCACCACATCGACGGCAGCGGCGGCATCAAGGACCCGCGCGGGATGTACGGCCAGCGTCTCAGCGTCGACATGCATCTGGTAAGCGCCGAGGCCGCCGCGCTCCGCAACATGATTACCTGCGTCGCGCGGTGTCACCTCGACGTGGAGGATGTCGTGGTCTCGCCCTATGCGGCGGGCCTCGCGTGCCTGGTGGAGGACGAGATCGATCTCGGAGCGACCGTGGTCGACCTGGGCGGCGGCACGACCAATGTCGCGGTGTTCTATGGCGGTCAGGTGGTCCACGCCGAGGTCGTTCAGATCGGCGGCGAACATGTCACGCGAGACATCGCGCGCGGTTTGACGACATCGTTAGTCCACGCCGAGCGCATCAAGGTGCTCTACGGCTCCGCGCTCCCTTCGCCGTCGGACGAGCACGCGCTGATCGACGTGCCGCTGGTGGGCGAGGAGGACCGCAACCAGCCCAATCACGTCCCCAAGTCGTTGATCGTGGGAATCATCCGGCCTCGACTGGAGGAAATCTTCGAGCAGGTGAAGTCCTGTCTCGACGCGAGCCCCGTGGGAAAGCTTGCCGGTCGGCGCATGGTGCTCACCGGAGGCGCGAGCCAGCTGACCGGGGCGCAGGAGGTCGCGGCTCTGATCCTGAACAAGAAGGTCCGGCTCGGCCGCCCGATGTCCATCAACGGGCTCGCCGATGCGGTCAGCGGGCCTGCCTTCTCCACCGCGGCCGGCCTGTTGCGTTTCGCCGCCCAGCGTCGCGGCGAGACCGATATCGCGATCCGCGGGACCGCGGAGCGGACCGGCCGGCTGGGCAGGCTGGGGCAATGGCTGAAGGTGAGCGTCTGAGCCGTGAACGACAACCGCAACCAAACCCGGTCGAGGCTTAGCCGAGAACGGCCGGATCGAACGCAACGCCCGGGACACCGCGTCCCGGGAGGAAGGAGACACGCATGACCATCAACATTTCGGTACCCGAAACGGACTCCAACCTGAAGCCCAAGATCATGGTTGTCGGGGTCGGCGGAGCCGGCGGAAACGCGGTCAACAACATGATCAACGCAAAGCTGTCCGGCGTCGAGTTCCTCGTCGCGAATACGGATTCCCAGTCGCTCGTGCAGTCGCTCGCCGAGCGCAAGCTCCAACTCGGCCACAACATCACGCACGGACTCGGCGCCGGTTCGCGGCCGGATATCGGCCGGGCCGCGGCCGAGGAGACGATCGACGAGATCGCCGAGCATCTGGCGGGCTCCAACATGGTGTTCGTAACCGCCGGAATGGGCGGGGGCACCGGCACCGGGGCCGCGCCGGTCATCGCGCGCCTTGCCCGCGAGCAGGGGGTTCTGGCGATCGGCGTCGTGACCAAGCCATTCCAGTTCGAGGGGAACAAGCGGGCCCGAGTGGCCGATGCGGGCATCGAGGAGCTCCAGAAGCACGTCGATACGCTGATCGTTATCCCCAATCAGAACCTGTTTCGCGTGGCGAACGAGAAGACAACCTTCGCCGATGCGTTCGCCCAGGCCGACGAGGTGCTGCACTCGGGCGTGCGGGGAATAACCGACCTGATGGTGGTGCCCGGGCTCATCAATCTCGATTTCGCCGATATCCGCACGGTGATGGGGGAGATGGGCAAGGCGATGATGGGAACCGGCGAGGCGGAGGGGGAGAATCGGGCGATGGACGCCGCCGAAGCGGCGATTTCCAACCCGTTGCTCGACGAGGTGTCGATGAAGGGCGCGCGCGGCGTGTTGATCAACATCACCGGCGGTCCCGACATGACCCTGTTCGAGGTGGATCAGGTGGCCAACCGGATCGGCGACGAGGTCGATCCCGAAGCTCACATAATCTTCGGCTCGACTCTCGATTCGGTGCTCGAAGGCAGGATGCGGGTGTCCGTGGTCGCCACCGGGATCGATACCGAGGTGGGCGTGCAGCCGCGCCCCGTTCTCACCGTGGTGCCCGACGAGGAGACCCAGCTTCCGCCGGTGCCGATATCCGAGCCGACACCGGAGATCGACGCCGAGCCGATGCACGCGTTCGACGATCCGGCTTCTGCGGATGCGGTCGAGGTCTCGGCGGACGGAGATGCCGCGGACATCGAGCGGATGGACGCGCTGGCGATGGACGTCGAAAACGCCGCGGCGCAGGAGAGTTTCTTCGAAGGCGCCCGGGAACCCCTCGCCCAGGAACCGGTCACTGAAGAAGAGCCGTCCGACGGGTCTCTGGTGGCGGATTCCAGCATGCGTGCCGCTTCCGAGAACGCCGTCGAGAAGCCCCAGCGGTCGCCGCAATTGCGCCGCCGTCCCAGCCTGCTGGAAAGAATGGCGGGTGTCGGCCAATCCCGGAGGCAGCAGACTTCCGAGGACGCCGCCCCGGCGCCGAAGCCCGTTCCCGTCCGCGAACCGGCGGCGACGCCGAAACCGGCTCCCCGGGAGAATGCTGCCGCGGCGGCGCCTCCCGCGCCTCGGCAGCCCGAGTTCGAGGGTGTGGAGCCGGAGGCGGCGGCGCCTGGCGCGGTGAGCGACGAGGATCTGCTCGACATTCCGGCGTTTCTGAGGCGTCAGGCGAATTGAGGGGACCGGACCGCGTTCAACCCCAGGTCGGAGACGGCAAGCGGAACTCAATCCATGGGACGGTAACATTTTGCAACAATTGTTGATTTGCCACGTACGCCCCTTGGCAGCTAAAGAAGGGTTGTCCGACGGACCGGGTGGGCAACGCCCAAATACAACCTAGAATGGCATCCGCCCGGGGATAGTAAAGCGTTCCACCTTCCCCCGATGGGGAACGGCGGAGCGGCGTGAATAAGGAGGGGTGCGTGCGGGCGAGCCAGGCGACGGTCGAGCGTGCGGTCCACTGTAGCAGTATCGGTCTCCATAGCGGCGTCGAGGTCGAGATGTCCCTGCACCCGGCGCCTCCGGGACACGGTATCCGGGTTCGACGCACCGATGTGGCCTTGGGAACGGGTGAGATTCCCTGCGACCTCGCGCATGTGGTGAATGATCGTCTGTCGACCGTGGTGGGCAACCGCCACGCCGTCACGGTCGCGACGGTGGAGCATCTGATGGCCGCTCTCGCCGGCATGGGCATCGACAACGCGGTCGTGGAGCTGGACGGTCCCGAGATTCCGGCGATGGACGGCAGCGCGGCCCCGTTCGTGGATCTGATCGAACAGGCCGGCATCGAGGAGCAGGACGCGCCCAGGCGCGCGATCCGGCTGCGCAAGCCGGTGATCGTGGACCGCGGCGAGGCCAGCATTTCGATGACGCCCGCCGACGCCTTTTCCATCGATTTCCGGATCGAGTTCGATTCGCCCGTGATCGACCGCCAGGAAATGTCGATCGCCTTTGCCAACGGGGCTTTTGTCGACGACATCGCGCCGGCGCGGACGTTCGGATTCGTCGACGAGGTCGACAGGTTGCGCGAAGCCGGCTTCGCTCTCGGCGCGTCGGTCGACAATGCCATCGCCATCGACCGCCAGCGTGTCGTGAACGGCGACGGCCTCCGGTTCGACGATGAGTTCGTGCGCCACAAGATCCTGGACTGTGTCGGCGATCTCTACCTTGCCGGCGCGCCCATCCTGGCCCGGATCGTCGCGGTAAGGTCCGGGCACGCCGCCAACCACGATCTTCTGCGCGCTATGTTCGCCGACGAGGACAGCTGGGCGTGGTCGGAGATTCCTCCCGCGGAGAACGGGGAGAGCGTTCCCGCGGCGATGGCCGCGATCGGCTGAGGGCGGTTCCCGCCGGCGGATCGCGCTCCGCCGCCCGGGTCGACAGCACGCGAAAATGCTCTAGACTGCGCGCCCGTCGCGCACGATGCGCAGCCCAGAAAGAGGGTCCGCGGCCGTCAATGTCGCTCTCACCTGTCCGCTTAGCTCGGATTGTCGCGGTAACGCTCACGGCTTTGACGATCTCGGCCTGCGGGAGCGACGACAAGGACTCCGAGCGCTACGTCGAGCGGCCGGTCCAGGAGATCTATAACGAAGCCGTCGGCGCGCTCCGCAACGAGGAGTACACCCGGGCCGCGGAGCGGTTCGACGACGTCGAGCGGCAGCACCCCTACTCGGTTTGGGCCGTCAAGGCGTCGCTGATGGCGGCCTTCTCGCACTACCAGGCCGCCAGCTACGAAGAGGCGGTCCTCGCGCTCGACCGGTTCATCCAGCTCCATCCGGGCAATTCCGATATCGCCTACGCCTATTACCTGCGCGCTCTTTGCTTCTACGAGCAGATTTCGGACGTCGTCCGGGACCAGCTCAACACGGAAAAGGCCCTGGCGGCGCTGCAGGAGGTGGTGCGCCGCTTCCCCGAGACCAATTACGCCCGCGACGCGCGGCTGAAGATCGACCTCACCCGCGATCACCTTGCCGGCAAGGAGATGGATATCGGCCGATACTATCTCACGCGCGGCCACTATCTCGCCGCGGTCCGTCGCTTCCGCCGCGTGGTGGATATCTACGAGACGACGACCCACATTCCCGAGGCGTTGCACCGCCTGACCGAGGCTTATCTCGCCTTGGGCCTCAAGACCGAGGCGACGAAGGCGGCGGCGGTGCTGGGACACAATTACCCCGGCAGCGATTGGTATTCCGACAGCTACGCCCTGGTCGGCGGAGGTTCCTTGCCGAAGCCCGATAAGCGCGGTTTTCTGACGCGGGCATTCGACTGGGTGTTCTAGGCGACGATGCTGCTGACGCTCTCGATTCGGAACGTCGTCCTGATCGAGCGGCTGGACCTCACCTTCAAGTCGGGGCTTTGCGTTCTCACCGGCGAAACCGGTGCGGGGAAATCGATCCTGCTCGACGCGCTCGGGCTTGCCCTCGGCGCCCGGGTGGACCCCGCGTTGATCCGCGGCGGACCGGTCGACGGCGCCGCGGCCGTCTCGGCGGCGTTCGAGATTCCGCCCGATCATGACGCCATCTCGGTGATCGAGGACCACGGCCTCGCCCCGCCGGGAGCCGGCGAGCCGTTGATACTGCGCCGCACCGTGGCGGCGGACGGGCGCAGCCGCGGGTTCGTCAACGAACAACCGGCCAACGCCCAGCTCCTTCGGTCGGTCGGCCAAACGCTGGTCGAGATCGTCGGTCAGTTCGCGAGTCACGATCTTGCCGAAAAGGCGAACCATCGTTCGGTGCTCGACCGGTTTGGGGGGCTGGAGGTGGAGCGTGGCAGGGTGTCGGATGCCTGGGACGCGTGGCGCGCCGCCGAGAGGGCGCTCGCCGAGGCGCTCGCCCGAGCCGAGGCGGCCGCCCGGGAAGAAGAGTCGCTGCGCCATGCGATGGAGGAGCTGGATACGTTCGGCCCGCAGGAAGGCGAAGAGGACTCCCTGGCCACGGCCCGCCACCGGCTGCGGCATGCCGAACGGCTCGGCGAGACGCTTGCCGAGGCTTTGTCCGAGGTGGTCGGCGCCAAGGGGGTCGAGTCCGGCCTTGCCCGGGCGCACCGGGTGCTCGCGCGGCGCACCGACATCGCCGGTCGCATGTTCGACGACGCGCTGGAAGCGCTCGATCGCGCGGCGGCGGAGGCGGCGGAGGCCCGCGCCGCCATCGAACGGTGCGTCGGCGAACTCCAGGCCGATCCGGGACGGCTCGACAGCGTCGAGGAGCGCCTCTTCGCGCTCCGGGTGCTCGCGCGCAAGCACGGCGTCGCGCCGGATGCCTTGCCGAAGCTCCGGGACGAAACGGCGCGGAAGCTCGCGGCGATCGAAAAAGCGGAGAGTTCCCTTGCCGACCTCCGTGCCCGGACAGAACGCGCGCGTTCGGAATACGAAAGCGCCGCGGGTGCGCTCTCCGTCGCCCGCGGGGCCGCGGCGGAGCGTTTGGACGCCGCGGTGAACGCCGAGCTGGGGCCGCTCCGACTCGGGTCGGCGCGGTTCGAGACCGTTGTCGATCCTCTCGACGAACGGGACTGGGGACCCAACGGCGCCGAGCGCGCGACCTTCGTCGCCAGCACCAACCCCGATACCCCCGCCGGCCCGATCTCGAGGATCGCGTCGGGCGGGGAGCTGTCGCGCTTCATGCTGGCGCTGAAGGTCGTGCTGGCCGGCGCGAGTCCGGTGCCGACCCTGGTGTTCGATGAGGTTGACGCCGGTATCGGCGGCGCTACGTCCACCGCGGTCGGCCAGAGGCTGCGCCGCCTCGGCGACGCGCTGCAGGTGCTCGTCGTCACCCATTCGCCGCAGGTCGCCGCGCTCGGCGGCGCTCACTGGCGGGTGCGCAAGCGCGAGACGCGGGACCGGGGCGGGCGCGAGACCAGGACGGTCGTCGACGAGCTCGACCGCGACACCCGCCGCGAGGAGATCGCCCGCATGCTGGCGGGCATGAGCGTGACCGACGAAGCCCGGGCGGCGGCCGAGAGTCTCATCGCCGGGGAAGCCTCGTGAGCGGCGCGAAGGACGCCGACGCCCTGACCCGCGGCGAGGCGGAGGCCGAGCTCGAGCGGCTGGCGCGCGAGATCGCCTATCACGACGAGCGCTATCACGGGCGCGACGCTCCCGAGGTGACGGACGACGAATACGACGCGCTGCGCCACCGTAACGACGCGATAGAGGCCCGTTTCCCCGACCTGGTGCGCGACGACAGCCCTTCGCGCCGGGTCGGCGCCGCGCCCTCCGCCGGTTTCGCGAAGGTCTCCCACGCCGCGCCCATGCTTTCGCTCGGCAACGCGTTCGATGCCGGAGACGTCGTGGATTTCTACGCGCGCGTGCGCCGTTTCCTCGGCCTTGACGTCGACGAGGCGGTGGAGGTCGTGGCGGAGCCCAAGATCGACGGGCTGTCGATTTCGTTGCGCTACGAGGACGGCGCCTTCGTTCTCGGCGCGACGCGGGGGGACGGCACCGTGGGCGAGAACGTCACCCGCAACCTCAGGACGATGGGCGACGTGCCCGACCGGCTCGCCGGCGCCGCGCCCACGGTCGTGGAGGTGCGCGGCGAGGTCTATATGCGCAAGGAAGACTTTCTCGCGCTCAACCGGGGGCGCGAAGAGTCGGGCGAGCCTCCCTTCGCGAATCCGCGCAACGCCGCGGCCGGGTCCCTGCGGCAGCTCGACCCGTCGATTACCGCCGCCCGACCGCTTCGCCTCCTCGCCTACGGTCTCGGCGAATTCGACGGTGCCGTGGGCGACACCCATTGGGAATACCTCCAGAACCTCCGGGCCTGGGGTTTCACGATCAACCCGGCGGCGGAGCTGTGCCAGAGCCCGGAAGAGGCGATCGGCCTGTACCGGCGCATATCCGAGGCGCGCGCGGACCTGGACCACGACATCGACGGCATGGTCTACAAGGTCAACCGGTTCGACTGGCAGCGGCGGCTCGGCAATGTCAGCCGTGCGCCGCGCTGGGCCGTCGCCCATAAATTTCCCGCCGAGCGGGCGGAGACCGTGCTCGAAACGATCTCGGTCCAAGTCGGCCGCACCGGCGCGCTCACCCCGGTGGCCAACCTGCGTCCCGTCACGGTCGGCGGCGTCGTGGTCAGCCGGGCGACGCTCCACAACGAGGACGAGATCGCCCGCAAGGAGGTCCGGGAGGGCGATACGGTCCTCATCCAGCGCGCCGGCGATGTCATTCCCCAAATCGTATCGGTGGTCGAGAGCAAACGCCCTCCGTCCGCGCAACCCTTCGAGTTCCCGGACAATTGCCCCGAGTGCGGCAGCCTGGCGCGGCGCGAGGAAGGCGAGGCTGTCCGCCGCTGCACCGGCGGGCTGATCTGTCCCGCGCAAGCCGTCGAACGCCTGAAGCACTTCGTTTCGCGCGACGCGTTCGACATCGAAGGGCTGGGCACGAAGCATATCGAGGCGTTCTGGCAAGAGGGCCTGATCGCGCGGCCCGGCGATATATTCCGCCTGCGGGATCATGGAGCCGTCCTTGCCGAGCGCGAAGGATGGGCGGAGCGGTCGGTCGCCAACCTGTTCGCGGCTATCGAAGAGCGGCGGACCGTTCCTTTCGAGCGTCTGATCTACGCCCTCGGCATCCGCCAGGTCGGACAGGCGACGGCGCGCCTGATCGCCCGCCACTACGGGACCCTCCATGATTGGCGGGGCGCGATGGCCGCGGCGCAGGACCGCGAGGGAGAGGCCTGGCGGGAGCTGACGGATATCGACGGCATCGGCCCGTCGGTCGCCGCCGACATCCTCGATTTCTTCCGTGAGCCGCACAACCTGGAGGTCGTCGCGGATCTCGAAGCGCAGCTCCAAATCTCCGCCCCGGAGGCGGTGGCGGCGGAGAGCGCGGTGAGCGGCAAGACGGTCGTATTCACCGGAACGCTGGAAACCATGACGCGGGCGGAAGCCAAGGCAACGGCGGAATCGCTCGGCGCGAAGGTGGCCGGCTCGGTGTCCCGCAAGACCGACTATGTCGTGGTCGGAAGCGACGCGGGCTCGAAGGCGAAAAAGGCCGAAGAACTCGGCGTTGCCATCCTCACCGAGGGCGGCTGGCGGGACCTAATCGGCCGGTAAGCGGCGCGCAGGCGGTTTCCAGCCACCGCCCGACCTCCTCATCCACCGAACCGATATGCGTGTCCCTGACGCGGCGGTGATAGGCGTCGAGCCAGCCCGTCTCCTCCGCCGTCAACAGCGTCGGCTCGATCAGAGTCCGGTCGATCGGCGCGAGCGTGATGGTCTCGAACCCGTGGAGCGCGCGCTCGGCGCCTTCCGGCGCTTCGCGTTCGACTACCAGAACCAGGTTTTCGATCCGGATGCCGTAGGCTCCCGCCTTGTAGTACCCGGGCTCGTTGGAAAGGATCATTCCGGGCGCGAGGGCGACGTCGGACGGGATCTTCGAGATCCTCGCCGGGCCTTCATGGACGCCGAGAAAGCTTCCCACGCCGTGCCCGGTCCCGTGGTCGTAGTCGAGGCCCGCCTCCCACAGCGTCTTGCGGGCCAGCATGTCGAGCTGGCTCCCGGTCACGCCGCGCGGAAATACCGCGGTTGCCAGCGCGATATGGCCCTTGAGCACGCGCGTGAAGCGGTCCCGCACTTCCGCCGGCGCCGGGCCGCCGTCCGGATTTCGGATATGGACGGTGCGGGTGACGTCGGTGGTGCCGTCGAGATACTGCGCGCCGGAGTCGAGCAGGAAGACGGAACCCGGCTCCAACCGCCGGTTCGAGTTTTCGTCGACCCGGTAGTGCACGATCGCGCCGTTGGGCCCGGCGCCGGCGATGGTTTCGAAGCTGAGACCCCGGAAACGCGCTCCTTCGGCGCGGATGGAGCGGAGCTGGGCGACCGCGTCCAGCTCGGTCACACGGCCCGAGGGGCCCTCCGCGTCGAGCCAGGCGAGAAACCGGACCAGCGCGCGGCCGTCGCGCACATGGGCGGCGCGAGCGCCATCGATCTCCGCCCGGTTCTTGCAGGCTTTCGGCATGGTGCAGGGGTCGGGCCCGCGAAGCGGCTCGGCCCCCGCGGCCCGAAGCCTTTGGACGATCCAGGCGGAGGCGGACCGCGGATCGATCGACACCTTGCGTTGGTTCGCGGCGAGCCCGTCGAGCGCCGGTCCCAGCGCGTCCGGTTCGGCGACGGAAACGGTATCCGCGAGCGCGGCGGCGAGCTCCCCGGTCACCTTGCGACTGTCGATGAAGAGGGAGGCGCCGCCCCCGGTTTCCACGATGGCGAAACAGAGCGCGACCGGCGTGTTCGGGATATCCGCTCCCCGCATGTTGAAGAGCCAGGCGATCGAATCGGGCGCGGTCAAGACGGCGGCGTCCGCCCCGCCCTTTTCCAGCGTTTCCGCCACCGCCGCGAGCTTGGCGGGGGAGGACAGCCCGGCATATTCCGGCGGGTGGGGCACCGCCGGCGAAATCGGCGGCGCGGGCCGATCCGCCCATACCGCGTCGATGGGGTTGCCGTCGACCGCGACAAGCGCTCCGCCCGCCCTGACGCATGCGGCTTCCAGGCGAGCCGCGCCGTCCGGCGTGTGCAGCCAGGGGTCGTAGCCGAGCTTTCCGTCGACGGGAAGGTGTGTCGCGATCCAGTCGTCGGGCGGCCGGTCGGTCACATGCTGCGGCGAAAATCGTTCCGCGTCGACTTCCCGTTCGACCTGCAGCGTGTAACGCCCGTCTACGAAGATCGCGGCCTCGTCGGCAAGCACGACCGCGAGTCCCGCCGAGCCGGTAAATCCGGTCAGCCAGGCGAGGCGGCGCGCCCCCGGCGCCACGAACTCTCCCTGGTGCTCGTCCGCCAGCGGCACGACGAAACCGTCCAGCCCGCGCCGCGAAAGCTCTTCCCGAAGCGCGTCCAGCCTTTCGGCGGGCGCCGGGCCGCCTTCCAGCCCGCCGTCGGCGGAAGCGCGCAGCGCCGCCGCCCGGCCGGTCCAGAGGGCGACGTCTTCCGCGCCCGGGGCGTCCGCGATCAGACGCACCCATTCCGCCGGATCGACCGGTTCGGGAGCGGACACGATCCCCCGCAGGAACGCCTCTTCTTCCGGCGAAATCCCGTTCGCTTTAGCCATGCCGGTTTCGGTCGGGGGACCGCCCTCCGCCTGCGCCCATCGTCGCGTCCCAGCCCATCTCGATGCCAAAGGCTATGCAGCGTTGACGCGGCGATTGCAACGCCAAGATTATCCGCGCCCCACGACGAGTGTCGTCCAGACATCGATCGGATACCGCTCGCGGACCGAAAGCCCCACCGATTCGTAGGCCGCCGCGACTCCCGTTTCCTGTTCCCGCAGCAGGCCCGACAGGATCGCGAGCCCGTCGCGATCGAGATAGCGCGCGATGGCCGGCGCGAGCCGGATCAGCGGATCCGCCAGGATATTGGCGAGGATCAGGGAGTAGGGCGCCCGGGCGCGCAGTCGCGGGTTGGAGAAGCCCCGACTCCGGCGTGTCTCTATCAGCGGTTCGACGGCGTTGAGACCCGCGTTCTCCCGGGCCGTCGCGACCGATACGAGGTCGACGTCCGCCGCGAGAACCCGCCGCCGCCACAGCTTCGCGGCGGCTATGGCGAGGATGCCGGAGCCGGTCCCCAGATCGAGAATCCTCCCGTCCCCCGGCGGCGTCATGGCGTCGAGGGCAAGCAGGCAACCGCGCGTGCTCTCGTGCGATCCGGTGCCGAACGCCGGCCCCGCGTCGAGCACGATCCCGATGTGCCCCGGAGGAGGCCGCCCCGTGACATGGCTGCCCCGGACGAAAAACCGGCCCGCCGAGACCGGCGGTGTCCGGCGGTTCGCCTCGACGACCCAGTTCACCCGGGGGAGCGGCGCGACCGACAGCGAAGACGCCTGGACTCCCGCGACCGCCCCGGCAATGGCGAGACGGGAACGAAGCCCGGCTTCGTCGGGTCGGGATGCCCGCACCGAGCGGAACCTCCAGCCGCGCCCCTTCGGGTCCCGGAAGCAGGAAACAGCCGCGCGTTCGACGGGATCGTCCAACGCCGCCTCGAAGGGCGCGAGCCCGCCCGCTTCGTCGTCGGAGTCCTCGACAACGAACTCGACACTCCAACCTTGCGTTCCTGGCTCAGGCCGGTTGGACAAAGCTCTCCATCACCTTCTTGCGGCCCGCTTTCTCGAAATCGATGTCGAGCTTGCCGGCATCCGCCGCGAGCACCTTGCCGTAGCCGAATTTCTGGTGGAATACGCGAATGCCGATCTCGAACGCGGATGCCGGCCCGTCGACGCGTCGCGCCTTGCCCTCGATCGGCGCCGCGGGCGCGGGTCTCCGCGCCTGCCTGAGACGGGCGAAGCCGGGCCCCCGCCCCACGGTTTCCGTCACCTCCCCGCCGCCGAAATCGAGCCCCGCGGAGGCGTTCGGCTCCCGGGCCAGACCCAGCTCCGTCACGGTATCCAGGTGCTCGCGCGGCAGCTCGTCCACGAAACGGGACGGCACCGGCGAGACCCATTGATTGAAGATCCGGCGGCTCGCGACGAAGCTTACGGTGACCGACTTCCGCGCGCGGGTAAGCCCGACATAGGCAAGCCGGCGCTCTTCCTCCAGCGACGCCGTGCCGCCCTCGTCGACCGCGCGCCGGTTGGGAAAGACGTCCTCCTCCCAGGCGGGCAGGAAGACATGGTCGAACTCCAGACCCTTAGCGGCATGGAGCGTCATCAGGCTGGCCATGTCGCCCGCCGCGAAATCGTCACGGTCCATGACCAGGCCGATATGTTCCAGAAACCCGCCCAGGTTCTCGAAATCGTCGAGCGCGCCGACCAGCTCCTTGAGGTTTTCGAGCCGCCCCGGCCCATCCGGGGTGCGGACGTTTCGCCACATCTCGGTGTAGCCGGATTCGTCGAGCACGGTCTCCGCCAGATGTACATGATCCTCGAACGGTCCCGACCGCCAGCGGTCCAGGTCGGAAAGGAACCGGGCGAGCGCGTTGCGCGACCGCGCGTTCAACTCGTCGGAGCCGATCGTGCGCCGCGCCGCCTCGGTCAACGACACGTCGTCCGCGCGGGCGAGGCCGTGGAGGGTCTGGATCGTGGATGCGCCGATACCGCGCCTCGGCAGATTGACGATCCGCTCGAAGGCGAGGTCGTCGTCGGGCTGATGGACGAGGCGCAGATAGGCGATGGCGTCCCGGATCTCCTGGCGCTCGTAGAAGCGGGGGCCGCCCACCACCCGATAGGGCAGGCCGATCGAAACGAAGCGTTCCTCGAACGCGCGCATCAGCGCGCTCGTCCGGACCAGCACGGCAATTTCGCCGAGAGCGGTGCCCGCGCGTTGCAGCGCCTCGATCTCGTCGCTGACGAGCAGCGCCTCCGCCTCTCCGTCCCAGACGCCCCGGACGCGAATGGGGGCGCCGGACTCGCCCCCCGTCCAGAGCGTCTTGCCGAGCCGGCTCCGGTTGTTGGCGATCAGCGCCGACGCGCCGGCGAGGATCTCCGGCGTCGACCGGTAGTTCTGTTCCAGCCGCACGATCCGGGCGCCCGGGAAGTCCTTCTCGAAACGCAGGATGTTGCCGACCTCGGCGCCCCGCCAGCTGTAGATCGACTGGTCGTCGTCGCCCACGCAGCAGATGTTGCGCCGCTTCTGGGCCAGAAGCCTCAGCCACAGATATTGCGCGACATTGGTGTCCTGATATTCGTCGACTAGGATGTAGCGAAAGCGCGCGCGATAGACATCGAGAATGTCGACATGGGCGGCGAAAATGTCGATGCAGTGCAGCAGGAGATCGCCGAAATCGCACGCGTTGACCGTCTTCAGGCGCCCCTGGTAGCGGGTGTAAAGCGATCCGATCTTGCCGTCTGCGATGCGCTCGGCATCCTCCGGCGAAACCTTCTCCGGCCCCAGCCCGCGGTCCTTGAAACGCTGGATCTCGGCATGCAGCGAGCGCGCGGGCCAGCGGTTCGAATCGATATTCGCGTCTTCGGCCAGCGTCTTGACCAGACGGATCTGGTCGTCGGCGTCGAGAATGGTGAAGTCCGGGCGGAGTCCCGCCGCCTCCGCGTGGCGCCGCAGCATGCGTGCCGCAAGCGCGTGAAAGGTGCCGATCCACAGGCCGTCCACGGCATCGCCGATCAGCCCGGCGACCCGGTCGCGCATCTCGCGCGCCGCCTTGTTGGTAAAGGTCACGGCGAGGATCTGGCTTGGCCAGGCCTGCCCCGACACCGCGATATGAGCGAGCCTCGTCGTCAATACCCGGGTCTTGCCCGTACCGGCTCCGGCCAGCACGAGGAGCGGCCCCTCCGTGGCCTCGACAGCCTCGCGCTGCTTGTCGTTGAGGGCGTCGAGATAGGGCGCGCGCGAGGCGGCAGCGACCAAGTTTCCAGACATCGCCCATCATACCAGCCGGGCCGGCCCGGTTGTGGCCGATTCGCGACGGCCGCGCGGCGTTGCCCGGCGCGGCTTCCCTTCCCATATATCAGGAGCGAGCCGCAGAACGGAGTTGCCGCCATGACCCGAAGACGCGCTCAGTATTTTCTCCGGAACGCCGCGGTCTCCGCCCTGTTCTCCGCGCTGGCCGCGGGGGCGGTCGCGGCGGCGGAGCCCCCATCCGCCCCGAATCCGCTGGCCGCCGTGGTCGCTCTGGAAAGCAGGGTGCCCGCCGAGGCGCGCACCGCGGCCGCGCTCGGGACGAAGCGCCAGGGCAGCGGCGTCGTGATCGACGATGCGGGTCTGGTGCTGACGATCGGCTACCTGATCCTGGAAGCCGAATCGATCGAGCTGAGCGTCGGCGAGTCGCGGCGCGTCTCCGCGGATGTCCTCGCCTACGATCACGAAACCGGGCTCGGGCTGGTCCGGGCGTCCCGTCCGCTGGGCGTGGCGCCCATCCCCATCGGCTCGTCCGGTCCGCTGGTCCGCGGCCGCCAGGTCGTGGTGGCGAGCGCCGGCGGGCTCCACGCGGCGATCGGCGCCTATGTCGTTTCGCGGCGGGAGTTCGCGGGCTGGTGGGAATATCTGCTCGAAAAGGCGATCTTCACCGCGCCCGCGCACCCCAATTTCGGCGGTGCCGCGCTGATCGACGGGGACGGAAAGCTGGTCGGCGTGGGCTCGTTGCTGGTGCCCGACGCGGCGGAGGAAAACCAGCCGCTCGCCGGCAACATGTTCGTGCCGATCGACAGCCTCAAGCCGATCCTCGCCGATCTGATCGCCGAGGGCCGCGCCGCCCGGCCGTCCCGGCCGTGGCTGGGCCTCTACCCGCAGGAAATCCACGGCAGGCTGTTCGTCGCCCGCGTCCCGCGCGGCGGGCCCGCCGACCGGGCCGGGCTCAAGCCCGGCGATCTCGTGCTCGGCGTGGCCGGCAAGGCGGTCTCCACCCTGCCGGGCTACTACCGGACCCTGTGGGGCCTGGGGCCCGCCGGCGTCGAAGTGCCGCTCAACGTGCTGCGCGGCAACCGGCCGACCGACGTCAGGATCCGCTCGATCGACCGCATGAGCTGGTTCCGGAAGCCACCGTCCTATTGAGGCGCTTCAGCCCTCGCCGCGCTCCTCGCGCCGGGCCTCCATGAGCGCGCGGTTGTAGGCCAGCGTCACGTCCACCTCGTGGACGACGCCGACCAGACGGCCGCCGTCCCCGTCCTCCAGCACCCCGACATGCTCCTCGCCGGTCTCGAGCATCTGGGCGAGCGCCTTCTCGATGGTCTCCCCCGCGCGGATGACCGGCGGGTTGGGCCGCGCGACCTCGCCGGCGGTGAGATGGTCGTCGTCGGACGTGTCGAAGGCGTAGCTCGACAGATCGGCGAGGGTGATGGTTCCCTCCGGGCGGTTCTCCCCGTCGACCACGAAGAGCTGCCCGTGCGGCGCGCGCAGCAGGCGCTCGCGGACCTGCGCCATGTCCGCGCCGGATCCCACGGTGACGAATCGCTCCGTCATCAGGTCGCTGACATGGATGGCGTCGAGCAGGCCCCGTTCGCGTCCGCCCTTGATGGCGATGCCGCGGTTGAGGAGCTGCCATTCGAAGAACGACCGCCCGTGCAGCGCCTGGGTCAGGGGCGAGGCGACGGCGACGCCGACCATCACCGCGATGGTGACCGCGTAGTCCCCGGTGAGCTCGAACACGATCAGGGTGGTGGAGATCGGCGCGCCGAGCACGCAGCCCGCGACCGCGCCCATGCCGACCAGCGTATAGACGCCGTGGCCCGAGGACAGGTCGGGGAACGCGCTCGCGGCGACGATCCCGAACGCGCCGCCCAGCATCGCGCCCATGAAGAGCGACGGGCTGAACACCCCGCCGCCGAAGCCGGAGCCGAGCGAGACCGCCGTCGCCGCCGTCTTCGCGATCAGCAGGGCGACCAGCGTCCAGAACGGGATCAGTTCGCGCAACGCCGCGTCGGTGGTGCCGTAGCCGACGCCCAGCACGTTGGGAAAGGCGAGCGCGATCAGCCCGACGACCAGACCGCCCGCGGCGGGCTTCGACCAGACCGGCGCCGGAATCTTCGCGACGACCCCGCGCGTGAGCTCGACGCTCCGCAGGAAGGCGATCGCGGCAACGCCGCTGGCGAGACCGAGCAGCAGGAAGGCCGGAAACTCGAGGAACGAGACGATCGTGCGGTCCGGGATGATGAAGGCCGGAAAGTCGCCGAAATGGATCCGGGCGATGATCGCGCCGGTGACCGAGGCGATGACGATCGGCGCGAAGGCGCTCAGCGCGTAATGCCCGATCACCACCTCGAGGGCGAAGAACACGCCCGCGATCGGCGCGTTGAACGAGGCCGAGATCGCCGCCGCGACCCCGCAGCCGAGCAGGGTGACCATCTGCGACCGCGACAGATGGAGCCGCCCGCCGACGAAGGCGGCGAGGCTCGCGCCCAGATGAATGACCGGGCCCTCGCGTCCGACCGACGCGCCGGTGCCGATCGACGCGGCGCTGCCGAAGGCCGCGCCCAGCCCGGCCCGCCAATCCATCCTGCCGGACCGGAACGCAGCCGATTCCATGACGTCCGCCACGCCCTGCGGCTGCCTGCCCGGCATGACGAAGCGGTAGAAGAGCCCCACCAGGAGACCGCCGGCGGCCGGCGCGGCGACGATCTGCCAGGCCGGCAGGTTGCCGATCGCCGCGATCAGGGTGTCCGCGTCGGTGCCGAACGCGATCGTCTGGAAGGCGAGGTAGAGTTCCCGGAACCCGATCGCGCAATAGGCCCCGGCGAAGCCGATCAGGGCGGCGAGGACGAGGGAAAGGAACGGTTCGGCCCGCAGCCACCGTGCGATGCGCTGGATCGGGCGAACCGGCCTCGCCTCCGCCGTCGTTACGGCCGGTTCCGGATCGGATGCAGCCCCCTCTGACATCGATCCGTCGCGGTCACCCGTCCGCTGCGCCTATTGGCATTTCCCGATCGACCCTTCC
>JAJDVM010000144.1 GCA_022826125.1 Defluviicoccus sp. | reverse complement strand
TGGCCCGACGCGCCGGCGCATTGCGATGCGTTGCCGCGGACCCGGACCGATCCCGACATCATGTTCTCGGCCACGCCGGTGCCGCAATGGCCGTTTATGGTCAGATCGGCGGCCCGGTTCATCCCGCCGCAGTAGTATCCCACGTGACCGTCGATCTCGACCGAGACGGGAACCGTGAGCCCCGCCGCGACCGCGTGCGCCCCCTTCGGTTCGGCGATGCGCCATGCGGTTTCGTTGGTATCGGCGGGGAGCGCGTGCAGCCGCGCGTTGAGTTCCCGCACCGAGCTCGCCGAGAGATCGACCGTGGTCATGAACCGCCTTCGTGCGACCATGTGTAGACGATCGAGGGTTCCGGTTCCCAGATCGTCGCCTTGTCGACACCGGGGAGGTCGGCGAGCGAGCGGAACTCGGACGCCATCGCAACCCAGTCGTCGGTCTCGGCGAGGACCGCGGGCTTGCAGGCGAAGGCATCGCGCAGCACCGCGAAGCCGTCGGCCGTGCCGACCGCGAAGGTGTAGAACCCGTCGAGATCGTCGAGACCGGCTTCCATCGCCTCCTTGAGGCTCGCCCCCTCGTTCAGACGGTGGGCGAAGTAGCGCGCCGCGACCTCGGTGTCGTTGTCGGACTCGAAGCGGAGCCCGCGGCGCTGCAGCCGCAGACGAAGCCGGTTGTGGTTGCTGAGCGAGCCGTTATGCACCAGGCACACGTCGTCCGCCGCGATGAAGGGGTGCGAGTGCTCCGTCGTCACCGCGCTCTCGGTCGCCATCCTGGTGTGGCCGATGGCGTGCGTCCCGCCCATCTCGCCCACGCCGAACCGCGCCGTGATCTCGTCCGGCAGGCCCTTGTCCTTGAACACCTCGATCGACCTTCCGTACCCCATGACGCGGATATCGGGCCGGTTGGCGGCGAGCCACTCGACGACCCGATCCGGCGTTCCCCCGATCCGGAGGACCGCGTGGTTCGACCGCACCTCGATCCCGGGCGTCGGGCCCAGCGCGGCGGCGAGCGCATCCCCGAGCGCGTCCCAATCGTGGTCCGCATCCGCCGCGAACAAAGTGAGCTTGCACTCTAGCTCGGGCACCGGGTCGTGGAAGACCGCGAGGCCGGCGCTGTCGGGGCCGCGGTCCGCCATGCCGGCGAGCATCGTCGCGAACCGAGCGCCGAGCCGGTCCCGGAGCGCCGGGTTCTTGAGAAACAATCCGACGATGCCGCACATCGGCGCCTCCCGGCCTTGGAACCGAGAACCTAGAGCATACCGGCACCGGATTGAACGGCGGCGGATTTGGTCTCCGGTCCTCTGCCCCTGCCTGCGCAGGGGCCGAATTTTCGGTCGTCATGGTCGGCGGCGGCCGACCATCCACGAGTTTTTACAAGCGTTTGGACAAAAAACAAAATCGTGGATGGTCGGCCGCCGCCGACCATGACGGCAGGAAGACGGGGACAGGGTGACGGCCCCATTTACGGTGGATACGCTCCAGCCCCCTGCCCGGCCTCAGCAAGCACAGGAAACGCAGAGGGCGACGGCGGGGTCGATTTCGAGGCGGCGCGGCGGGATCGGCTCGTCGCATTCGAGACACTCGCCGTAGCTTCCGTCGTCGATCCGCTTGAGGGCGGCGTCGATCCGCAGCACGCGCGCGCGGCGTCTCGTCTCGGATGCCTCGGCCATCGCCCGCACCTGAATCGCGTCCATCCGCGAAAGCCGGCCCACCGCCTGCTGATCGAGCTCGACCGGGGCCCGATCCTCCGCCGTCGCGGCGCTCGCGTGCAGCAGGGCGTCCCGCTCTTCGACGAGCGACGTCCGCATCGCCTCGATGTCTACTGAAACGTCGCCGGCCATCGTCCGGTCTCCGCCCCGGTTGCGCGGAGCATGGATGGACTCTAGCACGGTTGTGTCTATCGGAAGCCGAACATTCGCGGGGCTGGACCGGGGGCGGCGAACGGGGCAAGTTCGCGCCGCGAAGGTACGGGGTCGGACGGTGAAGGATCGGGTTCTCAAGGACGTTTTCGGCTTCGAGTCCTTCCGGCCCGGCCAGGAGCCGGTGATCGACGCCGTGCTTGCCGGACGCAACGCGCTGGCGGTGATGCCGACCGGCGGCGGCAAGTCGCTCTGCTTCCAGGTTCCCGCCCTGGTCCGCGGCGGGCTGACGGTGGTGGTCTCGCCGCTGGTCGCCCTCATGCAGGATCAGGTGGCGGCGCTGCGGCTCGCGGGCGTCGCGGCGGACGCCATCCACTCGCTGAATTCGCGCGCGGAGAACGTCGCGATCTGGCGCCGCGTTGCCGCAGGCGAGATACGGCTGCTCTATCTCGCTCCGGAACGGCTGATGACCGAACGGATGCTCGCGGCGCTCTCGCGGCTCCCGCTCTCGCTGATCGCGGTCGACGAGGCGCACTGCGTCTCCCAGTGGGGCCCCGCCTTCCGGCCCGAATACGCCGCGCTTTCCGCCCTCCGCCCGCGGTTCCCCGACGTGCCGATCCTCGCGCTGACGGCGACGGCGGACGCGGTGACGCGCGAGGATATCGCGGCGAAGCTCCTGGCGCCGGACGCCATGCAGTTCGTCGCCGGCTTCGACCGCCCTAACATCCGCCTCGCCGTAGAGCCCCGAAAATCGCCGAAGCGCCAGCTTCTCTCCTTCGTAGAGAGGCACCGCGGGCAAAGCGGCATCGTCTATTGCCTGTCGCGCCGCAAGGTCGAGGAGACGGCGGCGATGCTGGAGGGCGAGGGGTTCCGGGCGCTTCCCTACCACGCGGGGATGAGCGCAGACGAGCGAACCGCCAACCAGGACATCTTCGTCGCCGAGCCGGGTGTGGTGATCGTCGCCACCATCGCCTTCGGCATGGGCATCGACAAGCCGGACGTCCGTTACGTCTTTCACACCGACATCCCGTCGGGGATCGAGGCCTATTACCAGGAGATCGGCCGCGCGGCTCGGGACGGAGAGCCCGGCGAGGCGTGCATGCTCTACGGGTTGGACGATATCCGCATGCGGCGGATGTTCATCGACGGGGAAGAGAGCGGCGACGAACACAAAAGGCGCGCGCACAAGCGACTCGACGCGCTGGTCGGGTTTTGCGAGACGCCGGGCTGCCGGCGGGTGACGCTGCTCTCCTATTTCGGCGAGCGAATCGAGCCCTGCGGCAATTGCGATACCTGCCTCGACCCGGTCGAACTGGTCGAGGCGACCGACGATGCCAGGCTGGTGCTGTTCGCGGTGGTGCAGACCGGCCAGCGTTTCGGCGCGGCGCACATCGTCGACGTGCTCGCCGGCACGCTCACCGAGAAGGTCGCGAAGTTCAACCACGACCGCCGCGACGCGTTCGGCCGTGGCGCGCACCATCCCAAGACGGTGTGGCGCAGCGTGGTCCGCCAGCTGACCGCCGCCGGGCACCTGCATCTCGACATCGCGGGCTATGGCGGGCTGCGGACGACCGAGCTGGGACAGGCGCTGCTCCGCGGCGAAAGCGGTTTCCGGCGCCGCGCGGAGGTCGCCAGGAGAAAAGAGGAGTCGAGCAAGGCGCCGCCCGACCCGGACCCGACCCCTCTGACCGATGCGGATACGGCCCTCCTCGCGCGCCTCAAGGAGCTTCGCCTGCGGCTCGCAAGGGAGCGCGGCGTGCCGGCCTACGCGGTTTTCCCCGACCGCTCGCTGACCGAGATGGCGCGACAGCGACCGCTGGATCGCGAGAGCTTCGCCGGGATCCATGGCGTCGGGGACGCCAAACTCAGGGACTTCGCCGACATTTTCCTGGCCGAGATCGGCGTCGGCGCATGACAGCCCGGGAGAGGCTCTTCTTCGCCCTTCTCCTCGGCCTCGTCGTCGGCCTCGATCCGCTGTCGATAGACATCGCCCTGCCGGCGGCGCAGGAGATGGCGTCCGATCTCGACACGGATCTCGCCTCGATTCAGCTCAGCCTCAGCCTGTTCGTTTTCGGCATGGCCGCGGGCCAGCTCTTCTACGGGCCCCTGTCGGACCGGTTCGGCCGCCGGCCCGTGCTGCTGTTCGCGCTGCTCCTCTATGTCTGCGCCTCGGCCGCGCTCGCGATCGCGCCCGGCATCGAGATGCTGGTGGGGGCGCGGCTGGTGCAGGGCCTCGCGGCGGCGGCCACCCAGGTGGTCTCGCGCGCCATCGTCCGCGACCGCCTCGATCGGGAAGCCGCCTCGCGTGTGCTTTCCCACGTTTTTCTCGTCCTCGGCATAACGCCGATCGTCGCGCCCGTGATCGGCGCGTGGCTGACGGAGTCGGCGGGATGGCGGTCGGTCTTCATCGTGATGCTCGCCTACTCCGCGGCGGCGCTGCTGATCCACGCGCGCTGGCTGCCGGAGACCAACGAGTCGCCCGACCGGAGCGCGCTCGAGCCGGGCCGGCTGCTCGCGGCTTTCTCCCAGGTCGCCGGAAGCGGCCCGTTCTGGGCCTATGTCGGCTGCGGGGCGGCGGCGTTTGCCGCGCTCTTCGCCTTCCTCGCCGGCTCGCCCGCCGCTTTCATCGTCCATCTCGGCGAGACGCCGAAATCGTTCGGCTGGTTCTTCGCCCTCGTGATGGTGGGAAACCTGATCGGCTACCCGGTGGGCGCCCGTCTGG
>JAJDVM010000330.1 GCA_022826125.1 Defluviicoccus sp. | reverse complement strand
GGCGGGCGAGCGGCGGCGCGGCGCAGGGCGCGGCGTCCGGGCCGCCGGCGTGGGCGTCCGCCCCGCGCCGCGCGTCCTCGACCATGGCAGCCATGGCGCGGGCCGCCCGGTCGGGCGCGAGAAAGACCGGAATGCCGGCCTCGCGAAGCCGGTCGACCAGGCTCGACGTCTCGCGGCGCGCGCCCGCGGTGGCGAACAGGACCGGCTTTTCCGTCTTCCCGGCGGCTTCCGTCGCCGCCCCGCCGAGGTCGAGCGAGCCGCCTTCGATCAGCGCGTTGGCGAGCACCGCATCGATCGCGTCGTCCGCCGTGACGGCATCGAGGACGGCGCCGAAGCTTTCGCCCGGGCGGCCCGTGTCGACCGGGTTCTTCATGTAGGTGAGCGGCGGCAGCAGGTTCGCGATCCGCTCCACGGTCGCGGGCGCCAGCTCGGGCACCGATACGCCCGCGAGCCGCAATATGTCGGCGATCAGCAGCCCGGGGCCCGCCTGGCCGGTGAGTACGCCGATGCCCGGGTTCGACGCCGGGCGAAGCCGCGCGACCGACAGCGCGTACGCCGCGTCCAGCGCGTCGTCGAGGGTCGACACAACGACCGCCCCCGCCTGGCGGAGGGCGGACCGCGTGAGGCGGTGGCTCCCCATCAGGGCGCCGGTATGGGATTCCGCGAAGCCGCCGAGGTCGGCCTCGCCGACCGGGAGCGCGATCACCGGCTTGTCCGGCGCGGCAGCCCTGACGGCATCGAAAAGGCCGCGCCCGTCTTCCACCCCTTCGACATGGAGGACGATCGCCCGCGTCTCCGGGTCGGCGGCGAGATAGGTCAGCGTTTCCGCCGGCCCCAGGTCCGCGGCGTTGCCGAGGCCGACGGCGAGGCTGACCCCGAGGCCGGCGGCATTGGCCATCATCGCCAGGGTGAGATTGATGCCGCCGGACTGGGCGACGATCCCGATGGCGCCCGGGCGAATTTCCGTCGCCGCCGGGAGGAAGGTGCAGGCGAGGCCCCGCGAGGGGCGCAAAAAGCCCGAGGTGTTGGGGCCCAGAAGCCGGATCCCTCCGGCCCGGCACGCGCCCGCGATCTCGGCCTGGAGCGCCGCGCCCTCCGCGCCCGTCTCGCCGAACCCGCCGCTCACCATGAAGGCGGCCCCGGCGCCCGCTTCCGCCGCGTCCTCCAGGACGGCCAGCGAGTGCCGCGCCGGCAGCACGAGGGCGACGAGATCGACCGGTCCCGGCACCTCGCCCAGGCTGCGGTGGACCGGGCGGCCGAGTATGTCGCCGCCGCGCGGGTTGACCGCGTGGACCGCGCCGCGGAACGGCTCCAGCGCCTTCAGGATCTGGAAGCCCGGCTTTTCCTCGCTCGCCGACGCGCCGACCACGGCGATGGAACGCGGGTCGAAGAGACGCGAAAGCGGGGAAGTGGGCATCGGCCGATGATGGAGAGGGCGCGCGAGGCTGTCCAGAACGCCCCGGCCATGACGGTGGGGGCAGGACGGTACGGGCGGAGCATGCGGGAACGCTTCGAGTCGCGCCGAGCGGATTCGGGCAAGAATTTACGAAATAAATACCAAGTAAACCGATAATAATGCACATATTTCATACTAAACCCGTTATTCTGGCGATCCCGACGGCGGGTGGCGAGATCGGCGGTCGACGATGCCGAGGTCGATGTCGGCGAAGCGCACGATCCGGCGGTCGCTGTCGGCCTCCGCGATTGACCGGCGAACGTCCGCCGCCGCCCTTGTCGGACGGCCCCGCCGATCCGGCGACAACTGGAGAGGAACCGGTGCGAAGGTTTGTTTTTGCGTGCGCCGTTATGTGCTGCCCGGTCTTGTTGATGCCAGGCGCCGCCGCGGCCCTTAACTCCACGGACTGCAGAGTGGCATTCTGGTGGAGCCCGGCGATCGGCACGTGCTCTGACCGCGACATCTCCACCAGTGTCGAGAACGGCAAGTGCCGCCTCAGGACCGAGTGCCGAACGAACCGTTGGACCCCGTCCGATTGGCGCGACGACGACTACCACCCCGACGACTATTTCGCGAACGACGTCCTCTACAACTATCAAGATATGAAGAACCTGGTTAACTGCGATGGCAAGTTGCGGCTGCATAGCTGCTGAAAGCGTGAATGGTCGGCCCCCGGCCTTCGCGGGAAGATTTCTCCACGCCGCGCGCTCCGGTCGAGATGACGAGAGAGGCGGGAGCGGGCAACGACGACAGGCCGCGCCCGATGCGCTCTACCGCCTCATATCGTCGAGGAGCCGGCGGGCCAGCTCGCGGTGGCGCGGCTTCAGGTTGCCGCCGACCGCCCTGAGCGCGGCCGTCAGCACCGCCGCGTCGTCGGTATAGCCGAGGGCGGCGATGAAATCGGGGATGACGTCGGTGGGCGCGATGAAATAGGCGATCGCCCCCATCAGCGTCGCCTTGACGTAGAGCGGCGTGCCGGCGTCCACCGCGCAGTAGAACGCCGCGACCGCGTCTTCGACGAACGGCACCCGGCCGATCGTGGCGCGCAGCTTGCGGCGGAACCCGCCGCGGACGACGGCCTCGTCCGCCTCGAGCTTCCGCCGGTCGACGGCGGGGTCGCGGTCCATGCCGGGCGGTCCGTCCATAACCGGGATATAGGACGGCACGCGGCGGCTGAAAGCCCGATCGTCGTACTTTCCCGGGCGAGGCTCGGATCGCGCCACGGTCGGACCGTGCGCTACGCTTCCAACCGAAACGGACAGGCTCTAACGCGTGAGCGAGATCGAAACGCCGTCCGAATAGGGGAGGTCGAAGCCGCAATCCGTCCGCAGCTTGACCTTGAAGGTGTGCGAACCGGGAGGGCACTCCTCCCGGAGCACGCAATTGGCGAGATAAGCGACGGTCCGCTCCGGTTCCCCGGTGCAGATTTCCCGCTCGAACGTCTCGAAGTTCTGCTTGACGCACCATCCGGTCAGCGGCTCCGCCGGAATTTCCGACGGGATGTCCCAACTCACGACAACCGGGGCGCCCGCGTCCAGCTGGACACTCACATTCGCCGGCGACAGTGAAACCGTCGCTTGCCCACCGCCTATGTTGGTCGCCGCGGCGCCGAGGGCCATCCCGCGGAGTCGGTCGCACGGGTCGACCGCGGACGCCGGAGTCGTTCCCGCGAGCAGCAGGACCGATGCCAAAATAGCGGTCGATACAGGTACCATGTTCATCGCAAGCCCCTCCCGGGTTCCCATTCTTCAAGCAAACAGTGTATTTCTTCAAAAATACACCAGCACAGAGGGTATAACATAAAATGAACCAATTTATATTGCCATATAAGATATTTCTTCGATAAATTCGGTCGCGGGCGTGCCCAAATCGGCGATCGAACGAAGGCGCTTCGCATGGACGATGCGATTTCGGCCGTCTTGCCGTACCGGTTCCCCGACAGTAACTATCCGGAAGGACACCGTCCGTGAGCGAAACCGCCATGCAGTTCGCCAACGCGGAAATTCGGGCCGCTCTCGACGAGTTGCCGCCTCTTCCCACCGAAGTGTCCGACTGGGTCGTCGAAACCGGCACGGACTCCGCGGACGAACCGGCCGTCTGGGTGTGGGCCGTTCTCCCCGAGGGCAACGTCGACCTCGATACCCGTATCTCGATTCGCGATCAGATCTTCGACTTCATCCGGCAGCGCAGCGAGATACCCGTTTGGGTCTATGTCAGCTTCAAAGCCGCTTCCGAAATGGACGATGCCGAATGAGCCTGCATGCCGACCTTCTCAGGCAGGCCCACCTCCTCGCGACCAGGGAATCGAGGCGCCCGGCCCAAGCCAGCCTGCGCCGCTCCATCTCCGCATCCAAGCCTGAAAGCTTCGACTTTCCGTCTCCCGGCAGCCGACAATCCTCGTTGAGTGCTGCCGGTGTGGGGCGAACCGCCCCACGGCAAGACAGCCAGAGAAGGACAGCCGGTCTTGCCGCTCCCCGGACAGCTTCGCGCAAGAGTTTGCGGTATGAATACTCTTAAGATGAAAATAAATATCAATAATTTACATAAAATATGTTAGTGTCCGATCCTGGCGGTCGGCGGAATCGTCGACCGGCTGGCATGGACGGAACCGGTAGCGGAGCTTTTCAATGTTCCAGACACGCTCGGTGAAGCGCGTGGCGGACGCCGCGGACGGTGCGCATTGAACGCGCATTTTCTCGCAAACGACCATGACGAAAACCCAACGGCGCACTCGCGCTCATCCCCGCGTTCCGCGAACCAGCTGCCATCCCTCTGACCGAAGGAGTGGATATGCCAATTGCGAAAGCTCTCTCGTTCTCCGGTCTTTGCGGCGCGCTCGCCGTCGGGGCCTTTCTCAGCCTTTCCTCTCCCGCCGAAGCGCAAGAAGAAGGCGAAGCCGCGGCCGCGGCGGTAACGTCCGCGCAGTGCCGCAGCAACTGGTCTTCCAGCGACGCGACCTGGACGTGCACATGGAATTCCTTCTCGGTCAATTCCGACAATGCTTGCGTCATCTCTGCGAATTGCCGCGGAGAGTGCACTTTGGGCATTGTGAACAGGTGCATCTATCGGGATAACACCGTCACCGTGAGCCTCGACGACGTGCGCCGCCTGCGCAATTGCTCCGGCGTGTTGAAAGTCGGCTCATGCTGACGATGGCGAAGCGGCTTTCCCGGTAGGGGCCGCCCGGAGTACCGCCGCAAGCGTCCCGCGGCCGCGCGTAGACTCGGGTCCAGGAGTCCGTGCCGAGGGGAGAAATCTTCCCGCTTCGCCTCCGGACCGCCTGCGCGGAAAGATTTCTCCGCTTCGCCGCCCCTTCGGGCCGGCTCCGGTCGAAATGACGAGAGGGCGGAGGCAGTCCTGCGTATCGGCACGGAGCCCGTCCCGAAGTTAAACCGGACAGCAATGGAACGAGTCCGGGCATGACGATGGGGAAAGCGGGGCGGGCCTCGCCCCCGGAACGAGCCCGGGCATGACGAAACGCCCCGGCCTGGCGGGGCCGGGGCGTCCGTTGGGCAAACCGTCCAGGCGCCGCTACTTGGCGGCCAGCAGCTTGCGCGCCTTGGCGAGTGTCGCGTCGTCGATCTTGAGGCTCTCGCTCACCACCTTCTGGATTTCCTCGCCGGTGCTGGGGGTGACCCGGAGCTTGCTCTTCTTCATCGAGGCCGCGAACGCCGGCGTGGCGACGGCCTTGGCGAAGGCGGCGCGCAGGAACGCGATCCTGTCCTGCGGAACGCCGGGCGCGACCGCCAGGCTGCGGCCGATGGCGACCAGGGTCGACATGAAGCCGATGATCGGCCGGTCTTCGGCGGCCACCAGGTCCTTCAGCATCGGCACGTTGGCCAGCTCCGCCTCGGGCTCGGGGCCCATCTGGATCAGCGGCACCGCGAAGCCGTTCTTGAACCACACCTCGCGGTTGGTCTTGAAGGCGAGCCAGGTGAAGTTGACGCCCGAGACCTCGCCCTGCTCCATCGCCAGCAGCATCTTGCGCGAGCCGCGATAGCCCTTGACGATCTTGATCTTGGTCCCGAGCAGGCCGTTGACGATCGCCGGAACCTGGTAGGTCTGCGATCCGACGCCGGAGGAAGCGAAGGGCACTTCCTTGGTCTTGAGGTCGGACCACTGCTTCACCCCGGTGTCGCTCCTGACCGCCATCAGGGAATTCACCCTGAGCGCTCCGCCGATGAAGGTGAACTTGTCGGCCTCGTACTTCGCCGCCTTGGGGCGCGTCAGCTGCGTGACGACCAGCGTGTCCGGCAGCATCAGCAGCACCGAGCCGTCCTTCGGCGCGACGTTGTAGGCGTAGTTGGTCATCTTCAGCCCGCCGCTGCCGGTGCGGTTCTGGACGATGATCGAATCGGTGCCGAGGATCGGCTTGAGCGCCTCGGCGAGCGAGAGCGATGTCTTGCCGTAGGTCCCGCCGACGCCGAACCCGTGCAGGATGGTCACCTGGCGGTCCTTGTAGAAATCGGCCGGGCTCTGCGCGAGCGCGCCGCCGGCCGCCAAAGCGCCGGCCGCGGCCACGGCCAGCATCTTGAAGCCTCTCATCGTCAATCTCCCTGTCTGTGCCGGCCGGATGACGGCCCCTGGCGATCCGCCAATAAGATCAAATAAGGCCGGCCGACTCAATTCCCCGCGGGCAGGGAATCGCGAACCATGCGGACATGCGGGATCCCGGCCTCCTCGAAGGGCTCTCCTTCGGCGGCGAAGCCGAGCGCGCGGTAGAAGCTCTCGCTGTGCGTCTGGGCGTGCAGGACGGCCCGGTCGCGGCCCACCTCGCGCAGCACGTGGCGCATGAGGGCGAAACCCAGCCCGCGGCCGCGGTGCGCCCGGAGAATCGCCACGCGTTCGATCTTGGCCACGCCGGGCTCCACCGGGCGGACGCGCGCGGTACCGATGGCTTCTCCGGCGGCGCGCAGCAGGTAGTGGCGGCATTCGGGGTCGCGGCCGTCGATTTCATGGTCTTCGGACACGCCCTGCTCGACGCAGAACACCTCGCGGCGGATCGCGAAGCAGGCATCCATGTCGCCGGGCACCGCGGCTTCCGAGATGACGATGCCGGGCGGTTCCGAAGGCGGCGGGCGTGGACCGTCCCCCGCCGCGCCGCTATCTTCTGCCGCCGACATCGCGCCGCGCTCCGGGAAAGGAAAATCCGCACATGAAGGTATTCGCGTTCGCCGCTTCGCTCAGGAAAGACTCGATCAATCGGCGTCTCCTGCTGCTCGCCGAGGACATTGTCCGCGAATGCGGGCACGAGGTCGACCATGCCGAGTTCTCCGAGTTCGACATGCCGCTCTACAATGGCGACCTGCAGGACGCATCCGGCATTCCCGCCGGCGCCGAGGCGCTCGGCGCGCGCATTTCGGAGTCCGACGCCTGGCTGCTCGCCTCGCCGGAATACAACTGGGGCGCGCCCGGCACGATCAAGAACGCGATCGACTGGCTGTCGCGCATGCAGCCGGTGCCGCTCGACCGCAAGTCGGCATTGCTGATGTCGGCCTCGCCGTCGCTGGTCGGCGGCGCGCGCGGGCTGATGAGCCTGCGCCTGCCGCTCGAGGTGCTGGGCTGCTGGTGCTATCCCAAGGTGTTCGCGCTGGCCCAGGCCGGCCAGGCCTACGGCGAGGACGGGACGCTCGGCAACGAGGCGCTTGCCGGCATGTTGCGCACCATGATCGAGGACTATTTGTCGGCGGCGGAGGCCCTCAACGCGCGATGAGCGACGGCGGCCGCTGGGTCGGGGCCCCGGTCCCGCGCAAGGAGGACGAGGCGCTTCTCACCGGCCGCGCGCGCTTCATCGACGACATGGAGCCGGTGCCGGGGATCCGGCACGCGGCCCTGCTGCGCTCGCCGCACGCGCATGCCGACATCGTGTCGATCGACATTTCGAATGCCGTCTCGCACCCGGGCGTTTGCGGAGTCGTCACCGGAGTCGACATTTCGGCCGCGACCGCCCCGATCCCGAGTGCCGTCCGCGTGCCGATCGACTACTACCCCATCGCGGTCGACAAGGTGCGCTATGCCGGCGAGCCCGTCGCGCTGGTCGCCGCAGAGGACCGCTACGCCGCCGAGGACGCGCTCGAGCTGATCGAGGTCGACTACCGGCCGCTGCCGCCGGTGATCGACCCGAAGGCGGCGATGGGCGACGACTCGCCGCTGCTGCACGAGGCGGTGGGCTCGAACGTCGTTCATCATCGCAGCTTCCGCTACGGCGACCCGGACGCCGCGTTCGCGGAGGCCGACCGCGTGGTCCGGCTGGACTGGACCTTCCCGCGCTACTCCTCCACCCCGATGGAGACCTACGGCGCGGTCGCGCAGTTCGAGCCGTCGCCCGACCGCTACACGATCTGGTCCAATTTCCAGGGGCCGTTCATCCTGCACGCGCTGATGTGCGGCGCGCTCAAGGTGCCGGGCAACCGGCTGCGCCTGATCACCTCGCCGCAGAGCGGCGGCAGCTTCGGCATCAAGCAGGGGATGTACCCCTATATGGTGCTGCTCGCCGCCGCGAGTCGCCTCCTCGGTGTCCCCCTCAAGTGGATCGAGGACCGGCTGGAGCATCTGGTCGGCTCGTCGGCGGCGTCCAACCGGGAAGATGCCGTCGAGGCGGCATTTCGAAATGACGGCACGCTGATCGGGCTCAGATTCCTCAATGTCGTCGACGTCGGCGCCTATATCCGCGCGCCCGAGCCGGCATCGGTCTACCGGATGCATGCCGCGTCGAACGGTGCCTACCGGGTCGGCAACATATATGTCGACAACCGGCTGGTGACGACGAACCGCCTGCCGATCGGGCTCAACCGCGGCTACGGCGGGCCGCAGTTCTTCTTTGCGCTCGAACGCGCGATGGACGCCGGCGCGCGGGCGCTCGGCATCGACATCGCCGAGATCAGGCGGCGCAACTTCATCCCGAAGGACGCGTTTCCCTACAGCGCGCCGGCGGGCGCGATCTACGACGCCGGCGATTACGAGGCCGGGCTCGACAAGGCGCTGGAGCTCGCCGGCTACGCGGAGCTATGCGCCGAGCGCGACCGGGCGAAGGCAGAGGGGCGGCTGTTCGGAATCGGCATGGCGACGGCGATCGAGCCCTCCGGCTCCAACATGGCCTACGTCACCCTCGCCCAGACGCCGGAGGAGCGCGCCCGCGCGGGCGGCCGGTCGGGCGGGCTCGGCACCTGCACGATCTCGATCGACCCGTCCGGCGCGGTGACGGTGAAGACGGTCTCGACGCCGGCGGGGCAGGGGCACGCGACGGTCGCAGCCCAGATCGCCGCCGACGCGCTCGGCCTCGCGCCCGACGACATCGACGTGGTGACCGAGATCGACACGCTGACCAGCGCGTGGTCGCTCGCGTCGGGCAACTACGCGAACCGGTTTTCCTCGGTGGTGGTCGACGCCATCGGCGATGCCGCGCGGCGGGTCGCCGACAAGGTGCGCGCGGTGGCGGCCGAGGATCTCGAGGTGGCGGCGGAGGATGTCGAGCTCGCCGGCGGCGCGGCCCGGGTCGTCGGCGTGCCGGAAAAATCCCTGCCGTTCCGCCGCGTCGCCGCCAAGACGCACTGGCACCCCGCCGGCCTGCCCGACGGCATGGCGCCCGGCATCTTCGAGACCGCCATCCTGTCGCCGCCCGGGCTCGGCCCGCCCGACGAACGGGACCGGGTGGCCTCGGCGGTGACGTTCGGCTTCATCTGCGATCTCGCGGCGGTCGAGATCGACCCCGGGACCGGCAAGGTCGAGGTCAGGAAATATGTCTCCGTCCACGATGTCGGCAACGTCCTCAACCCGCTCATCGTGGAAGGCCAGATAATCGGCGGGTTCGCGCACGGAGTCGGCGGCGCACTGATGGAGGAGATGGTCTACGACGAGGACGGCAATCCGCTCTCCGGCACTTTTGCCGACTATCTCTGCGTGACCGCGCCGGAAATGCCGACTCTCGACATCGGGCATGTCGACACGCCGTCGCCCCACACCGCGCTCGGCGCCAAGGGGATGGGCGACGGCTGCTCGATGCTGGCGCCGACCGCGATCGCCAACGCCGTCGCCGACGCGCTCGGGCGCGAGGACGTCGAGCCGCCGTTCACTCTCAACAGGGTCTGGGACCTGGTGGCGGAAAGCGGAGGCGCGCGGTGAAACCGGCGCCCTTCGAATACTGCCGCGCCGATACGCTCGACGAGGCGCTCGACCTGATGGCGGAGTTCGGTTCCGACGCCTCGGTGCTGGCCGGCGGAATGTCGCTCGGCCCGATGCTCAACATGCGGCTCGCGCGGCCGGCCGCCGTGATCGACATAAACCCGGTCGGGGAGCTGGCCGGGATCGGCGGCGCCGGAGACGGCATCGAGACCGGCGCGGTGTGCCGCCAGGCCGATGCGCTCGACTCCGCCCTCGTCCGGGAACGCGTGCCGCTGCTGGCCGAGGCGCTGCCTTTCGTCGGGCATTTCCAGACCCGCAACCGGGGAACCATGGGCGGTTCGGTCTGCCACGCCGATCCCAGCGCGGAGATCCCGCTGGCCCTGATCGCCCTCGGCGGCGCGGTCGTCCTCCGGCGCAAGGGAGGGGCGCGCACCGTCGCCGCGAAGGACTTCTTCGAGGGGATATTCGCCACCGCCCGCGCGCCCGACGAGCTCCTCACCGCGCTGCGCTGGCCGGGGCGTTCGGCGGGAACCGGCTACGCCTTCGACGAGATCGCCCAGCGCCACGGCGACTTCGCGATCGGCGCGGCGGCCGCGGCGGCTTCGGTTGCGGGCGACGGAACCGTGACGGCGCTCGCGCTCGGGCTCGGCGGGATCGAGGACCGTCCCGTCCCGGTCGACCTCTCCGGTTTCGTCGGCGCGCCCGCCGACGCGGAAACCGCCGCCGGGGCGGCGGCGCTCGCGGCGGACCGGGTCGATCCGATCGAGGACCCGAAGGCGAGCGCGGCCTATCGGCGCCAGCTGGTCCGGGTGCTGGGCGCGCGCGTGCTCGGGCGCGCGTTCGAGAGGGCGGGGGCGCCGCCATGCTGAGGATCGCGCCCGGCGCCCGGCACCGCGTCACTGTCACCGTGAACGGCAGGCGGCACAGCGGGTTCGCCGAATCGCGGACCCTGCTGAGCGACTTCCTGCGCCACGAGCTCAAGCTGTTCGGCACCCATGTCGGCTGCGAGCACGGCGTCTGCGGCGCCTGCACGGTCGATATCGACGGGCGCGCGGTGCGCTCCTGCCTGCGCTTCGCCGTGCAGGTCGACGGCGCCCGGATCGGCACCGTCGAGGGGCTCGCCGAGGGCGGGGTGCTGAGCCCGTTGCAGGAGGCGTTCCGGCGCCGTCACGCGCTGCAATGCGGTTTCTGCACCCCCGGCATCCTGATCTCCGCGACGCAGTTCCTGGAGACCAATCCCGACCCGACCGAGGCCGAGGTGCGCGACATGCTGTCGGGCCATATCTGCCGCTGCACGGGTTACGAGGGGATGGTACGCGCGATCCTCGACGTCGCGGGAGGCGCGTCGTGACCGCGATCCCGCTCGGCACCGTCTTCGCGCGCGCGGTCGCGCGGGACCCCCACGCGCTCGCCGTGGTCGACGGCGAGGTCCGGATGACCTATGCCGAGTGGGACGACGAGATCGGCCGGGTCGCCGGCGGGCTCGCCGGTCTGGGGATCGGGACCGGGGACGCGGTCGTCGTCGTCCTTTCCAACCGGGTCGAGATGGCGACGCTCTTTTGGGCCTGCCAGCGGATCGGCGCGGTCTTCGTCCCGTTCAACTGGCGCGGCAGCGGCGACGATTTCGCCTTCGCGATCGAGAATGCCGAGGCGAAGGCGTTCGTCCACGAACCGCGTTCGGAAGACTCGGCTCTTCAAGCGCTGCGGATGACGGGCTTTCCCGCCGCTCGCCGCGTCCGCGTCGGCGGCGCCCGAGGGGAGGGAGCGACGTACGAGGAGATCGCGGCCGGACCGGAAAGCGCGGACCCCCGCGCGGTCGACCCCGCCTCGACCTGCCTGATGCTCTACACGTCGGGCACCACCGGCCGGCCCAAGGGCGTGCCCCGGTCGCACGACGCCGAACGCAACGCCTCGTTCAACTGCGTGGCGCAGCTCCGTTACGGCTACGGCGAGGTGCAGCTCGGCGTGATGCCGCTCTTTCACACCATGGGCATCCGCGCGCTCGGGATGGCGGCGGCGCTCAACGGGACCTTCGTCTGCATGCCGGGCTTCGACGCGAGCGAGGCGCTCCGGCTGATCGAGGAGGAACGGATCGACGCCCTGTTCTTGGTGCCCACCATGTTCCACGACATGGTCCACCACCCCGGCATCGCCGCCGCAGACCTCTCCTCGGTGCGCCATATCGGCTTCGCCGGGATGTCGATGACCTCGGCCCTGACCGGGGCCTGCGCGGAAGTATTCGAGCCCGAAATCTTCGTCAATTTCTACGGATCGTCGGAGATCTACTCCTTCGCCGCCTGCGATCACGTGGTCGACAAGCCGGGCTGCGTCGGGCGCGCGGCGACCGGACAGGAGCTCCGCGTGGTCTTCGCCGACCCCGACTTCGAGAGCGGTCCCGACAGGATCCTGCCCCGGGGCGAGATCGGCGAGGTGATCGCGCCGATGGAATGCCTGGACGCCTTCGCGGGGTACTGGAAGCGGCCCGATTCCGATGCCAAGTCCATCCGGGGCGGCTGGTACTTCACCGGGGACCTCGGCTATTTCGACGGGGACGGGGAGCTCTTTCTCGTCGGCCGGGTGGACGACATGATCATCTCGGGCGGCGAGAACATCCATCCCGAGGAGGTCGAGGACGTGCTGGACGCGCTGCCCCAGGTCCGCCAGGCGGCGGTGATCGGGATGCCCGACGACCGGATGGGCCAGAAGGTCGTCGCCTTCGTCGAGCCGGCGTCGCCCGAGGCGAGCGCGGCGACCCTAGACGCCGCCTGTCTCGCCAGCGGCCTCGCCCGCTTCAAGCGGCCGCGCGCCTATGTCTTCATAGACGCCATCCCGCGCTCCGCCTCCGGCAAGCTGCTGCGCCGCCTGCTGCGCGACGGGGCGTACGAGGCCTTGCCGGATTTCGACAGCACGCTCTGATGCGGATCTGTTTTAGTTGGAACCGCTTCGTCCGTTCTCCTCCGTCATGGTCGACGAAGGCCCACCCAACACGGTTTTTTTTTTTTTGTAGCAACATAAAAAATCGTGGATGGTCGGCCTTCGCCGACCATGACGGTGAGGCGAGGCCAACGACGCTTCGGTCCGAAACGGACAGACTCTAGAATCCAGCCGGAAGGAGAGACGATGGAACGGGACTATGCCGAGCGGCGCGCCGGGCTGCTGCGCGACCTGGACGGGCTCCGCGCCGAGGTCGATGTCGAGAACCGGATCGGTCACCTGATCCTCGACCGGCCGCCGCTCAACATCGTCTCCTTTCGCGCGCGGGAGCAGATCCGCGGCCTGCTGGAGGAGATGGACGAGGACGACGATGTCGGCGCGATCTGTATCCGGGGCGCCAACGGCGTGTTCTCCTCGGGCGGCGACGTGAAATCGTTCCCGTCGATCCCGAAGAACCGGATGTCCGATCTCGCCGACAATATCGGCGCGCCGGAGCGCTGCCGGAAGCCGGTGATCGCGGCGCTGGAGAAGTACTGCTTCGGGGTCGGGTTCGAGCTCGCGATGGCGTGCGATTTCCGGCTCGCCACCAAGGACTGCTTGGTCGCCCTGCCGGAAAGCGCCATCGGCCAGATGCCGGGCTCCGGGGGCAGCGTGCGCGTGGCGCGCATCGCCGGCCTCACCCGCGCCAAGGACATGGTGATGCTGGGCAAGCGGATCCCGGCGGAGCAGGCGGTCGACTGGGGGCTGCTGACCGCGACCGCCGAGGACGCCGACGGGCTGACCGCGCTGGTGCACGACTACGCGGCGCGGCTGAACGCGCTCGCGCCGATCTCGATGCAGTCGCTCAAGCGCGTGCTCAACAGCGCCTACGACACCAGCCTCAAGGTCGCGCTCGACGTGGAGGGCCATTCCTACGAGAAGATCCGCACCACCGAGGATTACCTGGAAGGCATCGCCGCCTTCGCCGAGAAGAGGAAGCCGGTCTATCGGGGGCGGTAGGGCCTGCCCAAGGCGGTCTTCCGTCCTTCGATACGCGGCTTCGCCGCTACTCAGGATGAGGGAAACCGTGAACCGGCCCCTCATCCCGAGTAGGCGCGAAGCGCCGTATCGAGGGATGCGCTCGTCTGCGTTCCAACCGGCATGAAAACGCCGCCCGGCTTCGACAATCTGGCGCTCGCGTTCGGCAATCCGGACTACCGGCTCTACGCGCTTGCGGGCTTCCCCTCGCTGATCGGCACCTGGATCCAGCGGGTCGCGGTCGGCTGGCTGGCGTGGGAGCTGACGGAATCGGGCACCTGGCTCGGCCTCATCGCGTTCGCGGACATGCTGCCGGTGATGATCCTCACGCCGATCTCCGGCGCCTTCGCCGACCGTCTCGACCGTCTGGCCATTTCGCGGCTGCTGCAATACGCCCTGTCGCTCCAGGCTCTCGTTCTGGCGGGTCTCGTGCTCGCCGATCTGATCACCATCGAGCTGCTGGTGATGCTGACCTTCGTGCAGGGGATCCTGCAGGCCGTCTTCCACCCCTTCCGCCAGGCGCTGATCGCCAACATGGTCGGGCCGCGCGAGCTGGTCGGCGCGATCGCGGTCAATTCGATGATGTGGCACTCGGCGCGCTTCATCGGCCCGGCGCTCGCCGGAGTGGCGATCGTCGCCTTCGGCGCGGGCGTCGCCATCGCGATCAACGTCGCGACCTACGTGCCGTTCCTGATCGCGCTCCACCTGATATCCGTGCAGCGGCACGGAACCGGCGCCGGCAGATCGCTCGCCGCGATCCCGCGCGAGATCGCCGACGGCGTCCGGCTCGCCGCCGCGCACCCGGCGATCGGCCCGATGTTCGTGCTGCTGTTCGCGATTTCCGTCGCCGGCCGCGCCGCCGCCGAGCTGCTGCCGGGCTTCGCCGGCGCGGTGTTCGACCGCGACGCGATGGGGCTCGCCTGGCTCACCTCGGCGGCCGGGTTCGGCGCGATGCTGGGATCGCTGTTCGCCGCGCACCGCAGCTCGCCCGACCGGCTGCCCGGCCGCGTGATCGGGTCCTCCGTTCTTCTCGTCGCGGCGCTGTGCGGCTTCGTCGCGACCGACATCTTCGCCGTCGCGCTCCCCTGCCTCGCGCTGTCCGCCTTCGCGCTCGCGATCGGCGGCGTCGGCACCCAGACCATCGTGCAATACGCCGTGCCCGAGGCGTTTCGCGGCCGCGTGCTCGGCCTCTACGGGCTGCTCTGGCTCGGCTGCCCGGCGGTCGGGACGCTGGCCGTGGGCGCGCTGTCGGACCTCTGGGGCTTGCAGGCGGCGCTCGCCGTCGCGGTGCTGCTGCCCGCCGCCGCCTGGCTCTGGACGGCCGGACGGCGCCGGGCGATCGAAGCCGGCCTCGCCCCGCCGCCTTGAAGCGGCCCGGCCCGGCGGAGTATCTAGGGCCGGTTCGCTTCGGGTGGGCGCGTCCCTCGATACGGCGCTGGCGCGCCTACTCGGGATGAGGAATTTTTCGTTTGGAATTCACCCATATCCTCACCCTGAGTAGGTGCGCCAGCGCCGTATCGAAGGGCGGCCTTCGGCTTCGGCGACGGTTCGATCCGAAGCGGACAGGCTCGCGGACCGCCGGTTAGGAGAGAGGCAAGGTGGCGAAGACGCCCGACACCGTTCTGATCGCGGGTGGAGGACCGGTCGGGGCCATGGCGGCGTATCTGCTCGCGCGCGCCGGCTTTCCCGTAACCGTGCTCGAGAAGGAGCCCGGCGTCGTGATCGACTACCGGGCCTCGACGATCCACCCGCCGACGCTCGACCTGCTGGAGGAGTGCGGCGCGGCGGACGCGATGATCGAAATGGGGCTGATCTGCCCGGTCTGGCAGTTCCGCGACCGGGAGCAGGGCAGGATCGCCGAGTTCGACCTGTCGGTGCTTGCCGGCGACACCCGCCACCCCTACCGGCTGCAATGCGAGCAGTTCAAGCTGGTCGGCTGGCTCTACGACCGGCTCGGCGAGATCGACGGGGCCTCGCTCCTGTTCCGGCACGAGGTGACCGGGGTCGCGCAGGACGAGGACGGGGTGAGCGTGACCTGCCGGACGCCGGACGGAATGACGGAGCACCGCGGCGCCTGGCTGATCGCCGCCGACGGCGGGCGCAGCACGGTTCGCAAGCTGATGGGCATCGGTTTCGAGGGCTACACCCACCCCGAGCATTTCCTGGTTTCGGGCACGCGGTTCGATTTCAAGTCGGCGCTGCCGGACATCTGCTCGGTCAACTACACCGCCGATCCCGTCGAATGGTTCCTGCTGCTCGAAATTCCCGACATGTGGCGCATCGTGGTCCCCGTGGAGCCGACGGTCGAGGCGGACGACGCGGTGTCCGACCGCTACCTCCAGGGCTGCCTCAACAACCTGCTGCCGCGCGGCGAGCCCTACGAGATCGAGGTGCGCGCGATCTACCGGGTGAGCCAGCGGGTCGCCGACGCCTACCGCGCGGGGCGCGTGTTCCTCGCCGGCGACGCGGCGCATATCAACAATCCGCTCGGCGGGATGGGGCTCAACGGCGGGCTGCACGACGCGATCGATCTGAGCGGCCGGCTGGCCGCGGTGATGCACGGGCGCGCGGCGGAGGCCGAGCTCGACGGCTACGAGGCGAGGCGCAAGCCCGAGGCGGTCAACGCCATCAACGCGATCACCGAGCGCAACAAGAAGCTGATGGAGGAGCGCGACCCCGAGGTGCGGGCGCGCAATCTCGACGACTGGCGGGCGCTCGCCGCCGATCCGGAGCGGAGCTACCGCTATCTGCTCGACACCTCGATGATCTCCTCGCTGCGCCGCTCGGGCATGATCGCGTGAACCGGAGTAGGGAAATGAACCCAGAGGCCGACTGGCCCGACGCGGTATTCGGCGTCCTCAACGATGTCGGAGTGCGCCAGGTGTATTACGTGCCCGACAACGGGCACCGCCGGCTGATCGAGCGCTGCCACGCCGACAACGCGATGCTGGCCACGCGGCTGACCGGCGAGGAGGAGGGCGTCGCCGCGCTCACCGGGGCCTGGCTCGGCGGCGACAAGGGCGTGCTCCTGATGCAGTCGAGCGGCGTCGGCAAGTGCATCAACATGATGGGCATCGTCCAGGAATGCCGGGTGCCGCTGCTGATGCTGGTGACGATGCGGGGGCAGTGGGGCGAGTTCAACCCGTGGCAGGTGCCGATGGGGCGGGCGACGGCGCCGGCCCTCGAAGCGGCGGGCGTCCTGGTTCACGAGGTCGACGACGCCGCGCGGGTCGCCGAGACGGTTCACGCCGCCGCGCGGCTCGCCTTCGACGCCTACCGCCCGGTCGCGGTGCTGATCGGCCAGCGCGCGATCGGCTTCAAGGACTGGACCAAATGAGCGGCGTCCCGCTCGACCGCCGCGAGGTCGTCGCCCGCATCCTGGCGGAACGCGGTGAGACGCTGGTGGTGACCGGCCTCGGCTCGACCACCTGGGACGCGGCGGCCGCCGGCGACCACCCGAACAACTTCTATCTCTGGGGCGGCATGGGCGGCGCGGCGATGGTCGGGCTCGGGCTCGCCAACGCGCAGCCGGGGCGCCGGGTGCTGGTGATTACCGGCGACGGCGAGATGCTGATGGGGCTCGCCGGCCTCGCGACCGTAGGCGCCTCCGCGCCGGGCAACCTCGCCATCGTCGTCATCGACAACGAGCGCTACGGCGAGACCGGGATGCAGGAAACCCACACCGCGCACGGCGTCGACCTGGCGGCGGTCGCCGCCGGCGCCGGTTTCCCGAAAGTCGGGACGCTCGGAACGATGGACGAGGTGGACGCCTGGGTCCCGAGGCTTCACCGCGAGCCCGGCCCGCTCTTCGCCGCCGTCAAGGTCGGGACCGACCCGGCGCCCATGACCCTGCCACTCCGCGACGGCGCCGCGATGCGCGCCCGCTTCCGCGCGGCGGTGCTGGGCGACCGGGCGAACGAGTAGGGGCTCGGCGTTCCCATCGTCGGGCGACGTCCCGGCGGCGGAACCGTCTTCGACGGAGCACCGGGCATGCGGCGGGTCGACGACGCAATTTCAACCGATCTTTGGGGTTCGGACGATTCCTTTTCTGCGGCGTTGAACGCCGTAGAATCGTTGTTGTTGAAACCGTCGCGGAATTCTATATACGGTTTCTGTATTCGATGATCCGCGGCGACGATCGCTGTGGAGTCGTCTGGACCTGAACCATGCCTCTCAACGCCGCCCTGCGTGCCGAACTGCCCGATCTGGTGCCGAACGGCCTGCTGGTTACCCGGTCGTGGCTCATGGCACAGGGCCTCGCCCGGCATGCCGTCGACAATCTGGTGAAGAGCGGGCAGCTCCTGCCGCTGCGGCCCGGCGTCTACATACGTCCGGGAAGCCGGCTTGTCTGGCAAGGTGTCGTCGGCTCCCTTCAGCGGATGGGCGGGGACCCGGTCGTCGGGGGAGCGACGGCCCTGGAGTCGCACGGCCGGACGCACTATCTGCCCTTGTCCCGCGACCGTGCGATACATCTCTACGGCTCCGAGCCGCTGCCGTCCTGGATCGACAAGCTGGGTCTTGCGGAAACGTTCCGTCGTCATGGCACGTCGTGGCTGTCGGAATCGGAGGAATTGTCGAAAGGGCGTCACGAACAGCGCCCGATGCGGGCGTTCACGGTCGACGTTCCCTGGGGCGACGGTTTCCAGACGGTGCGGACCTCGACGCTCGAACGGGCGTTGTTCGAGATACTGAAGGACGTACCGGCCGGGATATCGTTCGAGCACGCCGAACAATTGATGGAAGGCCTCGCCGACCTCTCGCCGCGCAGGCTCCACGCCCTCCTGCGCCGGACGCGCAACGTCAAGATCAAGCGCCTGTTCTTCTGGCTGGCGGAACGGCAGGGGCATGCCTGGTTCGGGCGGCTGGACGCCGGCGACTTCGATCTCGGCCGGGGCAAGCGCGTCCTGGCGAGGGACGGCCGGTTGGTGAGCCGGTACGGGATCACCGTGCCGAAATCGATGCATGGATAGGCGCAGCCCATTCTACCGTCAGGCGGCGCTCGTCGTCCGCGTGCTGCCCCATGTCGCCAGGCGGGATGAGTTCGCCCTGAAGGGCGGCACCGCGATCAATCTGTTTCTGCGCGACCTGCCGCGTCTGTCGATAGACATCGACCTGACCTATTTGCCGCGCACGCCCCGCGAGGAGGCTCTGCCGGCGGTCCGCGAGGGCCTCGATGCCATCGCGACGGATCTGAAAGCGGCCGTTCCCGGTATCGCGGTGCAGGCGACGGATCCGTCCGTGACGGATGCGTTACGGCTGACCCTGGCGCTGGACGGCTGTCGCATCAAGATCGAGGTCTCCCCGGTCGCGCGCGGCACGGTCTGGCCCACCGAAACGCGGGCGGTTGTCGCTGCGGTCGAGGAAAGCCTGGGCTACACCGAGAACCGGCTCGTGTCGTTCAACGATCTCTACGCGGGCAAGATGTGCGCGGCGCTCGACCGGCAGCATCCGCGCGACCTGTTCGACATCGTCCCGTTGCTGGAGAACGAAGGCATCGACCGGGATCTGCTCAAGACCTTTCTCGTCTACCTGATCGGCCACAACCGGCCGATGGCCGAGCTTCTGGCTCCGAGGCGCCGGGACATCGCCGGCCTCTACGGCGGCGAATTCAGGGAGATGACCCGCGAACCGGTGCCGCTCCGGACGCTGCTCGATGCACGTGAGCGGCTCGTCGCGGATATCCGCGCCGCAATGACCGAAGAGGATCGCGCCTTCCTGCTGTCGGTAAAGGGCCGGCAGCCGGACTGGTCGCTCATCGATCTGCCCGACATTGCCGATTTGCCGGCCGTCAGGTGGAAGCTCGCGAATCTCGGTCGAATGAACGAAACGAGGCACGCAGCCGCGTTCGACGGGCTCAGGCGGGTTCTAGACGAGTGAATTCGGAGAAGGCCGGCCATCAAGTTGGGAAGGGCGGGGTAAGGCAGGGGGGTGCCTCAACCTGAACCGGGCGCGGTGACCGCGTGCGGCTCGGGTGATAGTCTGGACGCCGAATTCCGAACCGAGGAGGCCGATATCATGGCTGTCACCGCGATCGTGCGTTTTACCTTTCCCGAACCCAAGTCGCCCGAGGCGGCGAAGGCGGCGTTCGAGGCGTCCGCGCCGCTGTACAGGGGCGTCCGGGGCCTGGTCCGGAAATACTATCTCCTGTCCGAGGACGGGCGGACCGGCGGCGGCGTCTATCTGTTCGACTCGCGCGAGGACGCCGACCGTCTCTACGACGAGGCCTGGCGGGCCGGCATCCGCGAGCGGCTGGGCGCCGAGCCCTCGATCGAATATTTCGAATCGCCGGTGATCGTCGACAACGACGCGGGCGCGATCTCCACCGCCGCCTGACCGGGGCGCGGCCCCGCAGCGGCGGGGCGCGGCCGGGAGCGTCATGCGAACCCAGCGCATCCGCGATCCGGTCCACGGGCTGATCGGCTTCGGGGAGAGCGGCGACGCCGACCGGGACGAGACCGACCGGATCGCGTGGGACCTCCTGAACACGCCCGAGTTCCAGCGGCTGCGCCGCATCCGCCAGCTCGGCTTCTCCGATCTGGTCTTTCCCGGCGCCACCCACAGCCGCTTCGCCCACAGCATCGGCGTCTACCACATGGCGCGCCGGCTCGCCGGGGTCATAGACCGCCGGGCGGGCGGGGCGCGCGATCCCGGCCGCGAGCGCGTCGCGCTGCTGGCCGCGCTGCTGCACGATATCGGCCACGGGCCGTTCAGCCACGCGTTCGAGGCGGTCGGCGAGGCGCTGGGCCGCGCCAAGCGGCACGAGATATGGAGCGCCGAGATCATCCTCGGCGATACCGCGGTCAACCGCGTGCTTCGCGGCGTCGACGACGGGCTGCCGGAACGGATCGGCGCGCTGCTGCGCGGCGACGGCGCGCGGGACGTCTACGGCGCGATCGTGTCGAGCCAGTTCGACGCCGACCGCCTGGACTATATCGGGCGCGACCGGCTGATGACCGGCGTCGAGTTCGGCCACATCGATCTGGACTGGCTGTTCGACTGCCTCGAAGTCGCCGCCGGCGGGGACGCCCCGTTCGAAGCGCCCTGCCTCTATATCGGACCCAAGGGACTCCACGTGGCCGAGGAGTATCTGGAGGCGCGTTTCCGGCTCTACCGGGTGGTCTACATGCACAAGACGACGAGGACCGCCGAGAAGATGCTGGAGGCGCTCCTGGGCGCGGTCGCCGATGCCGGGGGCGGCGCGGCGGCACGCGGCGAGCCGGTGCTCCGCTACCTGACATCCCCGACGCCCGCCCTCGGCGCCTATCTGGCCCTCGACGACGCGGCGGTCTGGACCGCCCTTTCGGGCTGGGCCGACGGGAGCGCGACCGCGCGCGTATCGGAGCTCGCGCGGCGCCTGCGCGACCGCGCGCTCTACAAATGCGTCGAAATCGGTGCCCGCGACCGGCCGGGAGGAAACCTCTACGACCGCTTCCGCGAAACGCTCGATCGGTCCGCCCCGGAGGGGTGCGGGGATATTCTCTTCGACGACGCGACGGTCGCGCCCCATAAGTGGTACAACTTCGACGATCCGTCTCCGCTGAGCAAGGTCCTGGTCAAGGATCGGGACGACCTGGAGGAACCGCGGGATATCGCGGAGGTATCGGACATCGTCGGGACCCTGCGCCACGAAAGCCGGATCCAGCGCGCCTACGTGCCCCGGCCGGACCAGGCCGCGGAGCTGGAGCGGATCCTGAGAGAGGTCGAGGGAAGAGGGGCGTGACGCCGATTCGCCGAAAGCCGCGGGCGGCGTCGATTCCGGTTGACTCCGGCCCGGCCGAGGTCCTATAACCCCGCTTCCCGGTGCGGGCGACCGCGCCGCGGGCCCGTCGTCTCCGGACGCGGGCGGCTCTTTGAAATCGTTAACGTTGGAAGGGATGCGCAGGCGGCGGCGCGAAGGTAAGCGCCGTTCCCGTTCATGCGCATCTTCGTATGCGTACGTTTGACGGAACGGCTCTCGTCTGACCCGGGGCATCGCTACGTCCCGGGGAGGTAAGCCTAAACTTGAGAGTTTGATCCTGGCTCAGAACGAACGCTGGCGGCAGGCCTAACACATGCAAGTCGAACGTGAAGCGGGGCTTCGGCCCCGTGGAAAGTGGCGGACGGGTGAGTAACGCGTGGGAATCTGCCCAGCAGTACGGAATAACCGCGGGAAACTGCGGCTAATACCGTATACGCCCTACGGGGGAAAGATTTATCGCTGCTGGATGAGCCCGCGTCGGATTAGCTTGTTGGTGAGGTAACGGCTCACCAAGGCTACGATCCGTAGCTGGTCTGAGAGGATGATCAGCCACACTGGGACTGAGACACGGCCCAGACTCCTACGGGAGGCAGCAGTGGGGAATATTGGACAATGGGGGCAACCCTGATCCAGCCATGCCGCGTG
>JAJDVM010000098.1 GCA_022826125.1 Defluviicoccus sp. | reverse complement strand
CATCACGTCGAGGTTCGGAAAACGCTCGGGCAGGCCGTTGACGATCCAGTTCGAGAGATGTACCGCGTTGAAGACGGTGAAGCCGAGCGCGTGGGTTACCAGGAACCGGTTGGTGTTGCCGAGCAACTGGTCATTCCAGCTGTAGGATCCGTGGAACGCCAGCGGCTTGCCCATCTCCTCGATCAGCGAATAGGTCTTCATGTAGCTGTTGTCATAGACCGGCTTGTAGCGCGTCGACACCACCGAAAAACCGACCACCCCGGGCGTGTCGCCGAATTCCTCAACCATCTTGTAGCTGGCTTCGGGGTCGTTGAACGGCAAATAGAGCATCGAGGTGATGCGCTCGTTCTGCGGCAGGATCTGCTCGACCAGCCAGCGGTTGTAGGCGCGCGACATCGCGACCTCGATCTCGGGCTGCGGATGCAGGCCGAGGAGCAGCATCGGAGTCGGGAACATCGAGACGTAGTCGACCCCCATCGCGTCCATCCACTTGAGAGACAGATGGATGTCGCGGTGGGTGCCGTCGGCGGGCGTCTGCTCCATCTTGCGCAGCGGGTAGCGCATCACCCGGCCCGAGATGTCCTGGTAGCCGACCACGCCGGGAAGAAGCGGGGTCTGCGCGCCGGTGCCGCTTCCCGAATAGACCATGCCGGTCTGCTTGATCACCGGGTCCTCGATGTACTGGATGATGTCGCGCAGCGACTCGTTCTCGTAGTGATGGCAGTCGACATCGACGATCAGCACGTCCTCCAGCTTGCGCTGGTCGCGCTGCCGGGCCGCGTTGATGAGGAGCTTCTTGGTGTCGAACTCCTCGACGCTCATCTTGTGGATGTCGCTTGTCGGAATATCCATTTCCCGTCTCCGTCAGGCGCCGGACCAGGCCTGCCACATGCCGAGCTCGAACAACTCGACATTCACGGCGCGCAGCATGGCGGTGCACATGATCATCACGGCGGTGGCCGGCATCGCGCGGTCGTCGATGAAGGGCGACCAGCGCTCGCCCACCTGGAACTTGACCGTATAGAGCCTGGTCAGCGCGGTGAGTCCTTCCTGAACCAGCTCGTCGGGCGGCTCGGCCCCCTTCTCCAGCGCCAGCATCTTTTCCGCGAACGCCTGGAGCTTGGCGGTTTCCTCTCCGACGTCGGCGAGCAGATCGCCGAACTCGTCCTCCGGCCGGTCAGGCGAGGACATAGATGCCGTCCTCTTTCTCGACGACGTCGTATTTCCTCAGGCGGAAGGTCTTGTCGGCCACCATCACGCCGGTCGCAAGGTCGTACTCCCAGCCGTGCCAGGGGCAGACGATGTGCATCTCGTCGTGATTGAACCGCATCCCCTGATAGGTCTTGTCCTCGGCGATGACCTCCTCGACCTTGGCCATCAGCAGCCCCTCGCAGGCCGGCCCGCCCTGATGGGCGCAGAGGTTCTGATAGGCGTAAAGCTGCCCCTTCACCCGGTAGACGCCGATCTCCGAATTGCCGTTGGGAACGATCTTGCGCTCGCCGTCCGGCAGGTCATCCGATTTGGCGACAAAGATCTCCTTCGCCATTAACTCTCCTCCTGGTCAACTTGTCGCGGCGCTTCAGTTGGTGGCGACCGAGAGACTGTGCGCTCCCGCCCCGCCCTGGTGCCGGTTGGCGTATGTCTGCAGGCGCGTCATGCCCATGTTCGCAAGCGCGGCCAACGCGAAGATGATGAGTATGATCGCGTACATCTCCGCGATCCTGAACTGCTCGTAGTAATTCCCCAACCGGTAGCCGAGGCCCCCGTCGGCGAATTTGAGCTCGGCCACCAGCACGCCGATGACGGTGATCGCCATGCCGAGGCGGAGCCCCGTGATGACCGGGTTGACCATCGCCGGGATGTAGATCTTGGTCACCGTCTGCCACTGGCTCAGATTGAACGACTTCCCGACCCGCAGCAAAACCGGATTGATCAGGATCATCCCGAGCGCGGTCGAGAAAACCACCGGGAAGAAGGCCGAGAGCGCGCCCTTGGCCATCTTCGAATCGATCCCGGTGCCGAAGATCAGGAACAGGATGGGCAGGAAGATGATCTTGGGCGTCGAGCCGATGGCGTTGAGATAGGGCTCGATCGCCTTGCGGAGCAGCGGGTTCACCCCCATGGCGATACCGAGCGCGAGCCCGATCGCCGACCCGACGATGAAGCCCACGATATGCTCGGCGAAGGTGATGCCGAGGTCGCGATAGAAATCCGCCGCCGTGATCTCGCCCCAGATGGCGAAGGCGATCTTCCACGAGGACGGGATCACGTCGCCGTAGAGGATCTCCAGGCTGCCGAGCGCCGCCAGCCCCTCCCACGCCACGAGCAGGCAAACGACCGTGACCAGGCGGATCCGGAAGACCGTCGCCTCGCGGTCGACGCCCGCGGCGGACGCCGCGCCGATTACACCGGCCTGAGCCACTTCTCGATTCTCCCGAAGCCCCAGTAGAAGAACACGCTGACCAGGATCACCGCGACGATGCTGGCATAGGTGCCGGGCGTGTCGAAGCGGAAATACATCTCCGAGACGATCCGCCCCAGCCCGCCGAAGTCGATCAGGTACTCGATCGCGACGATATTGACGAGAGTATACATCACCCCGATGCGGATGCCCGTGAAGATGGTGGGCACGGCGCTCGGAAGCTGGATCTTCCAGAACATCTCGCGCTCGGAGACGTTGAAGCTCCGCCCCACGTTGAGCAGCGTCTGCGACACGCCGAGCAGCCCCTGCCGCGTCTGGATGACGATGGGGATCGCGCCCGGGATGAAGCCCATCATGATCAAGGTCAGGTAGGTCCGGCCGAAGATGACCAGAAACAGCGGGTAGAGCAGCACCGTCGGCGCCGCGAAGGCAGCCGCGAGCCAGCCCTCATAGGCGATGCCGTAGCGCCGGTTGCGGTAGAGGAAATATCCGAACGGCACCCCGATCGCGAGCGCGATCCCGGTCGAGGCGGCGGTCATGCCGAGGGTGACGAAGAAATTGCCCACCAGGTCCATGTCCTCCTGGACCGGCGGGAAGGCGAGAAACGTGTCGGACGGGCGCGGGACGACGAGCTCCATCACCATCCCGGTCTCGACCGCGATCTCGAGCACGCAGAGAAACACCGCGAGCCCGATACCGCCGACCAGAACGGGCGACTTCGAAAGCTTGAACGACCCCGTCATCCCGCGCCGTCCGCGCGTGACGCTCTAGATCGGCTTGTTGCCCATCGGATGGACCAGCTCGTGGAGCTGTTCCTTGGTGAGCAGCTTTTTGATCTTTTTGTTCTCAAGCGCGATCTTGTTGATCTTGTCGAGCCCCGCGACCGGCAGGAAGGTCGAGGAATTGAGCGGCGTGTCCATCGGCGCCGACTTGATGTCCTCGTAGTTGAGCTTCCAGCGCTTGGCATAGGCCTTCAACTGATCGTCGCTCGAATAGGTGCGCGCCTGGCCCTCGGTCAGCGCGCTCATCAGGCGCCTGGCCGCATCGCGGTTCTTCTCGAGCCAGTTCACGTTCGCCGCGATCACCCGGATGGTGGTGCCGGTCAGCGCGGCGGCCGCGGCCCCGGTGCCGATGATGCGGATCTTCTTTTCGCGCAACAGGTTCTTGTTGAGCGGGAAGACCGACCATCCGGTCGCCACCTGACCGGACATGAGCTGGGTGCGCGAGCCCGACGGCCCGCCGACCGAAACGGCCTTGGCCGGGACGTTGAGCGCCTCCTTGATGAACAGGACGGCGAGGTTGGTGGTCGAGCCCGGACGCGAATAGGCGAACTCGTGCTCCGCCTTGAGGTCCTTGAAGCTCTTGATCGGGCTGTCGGCCTTCACGTACCAGTAGAGGTCCGGCACGCCGCGGATGTTGCTGCCGAGCACGCGGACCGGCGCGCCCTTGGCATAGGCCGAGACGACGCCGAGAACGCCGTTGCCCCAGACCACGTCCTGGCTTCCGGTGATCACCGCCTGCAGCGACGCCGCGCCGCCGGAGCCGTGGATGATCGAGACGTCGAGCCCGTACTTCTCGAAGATCCCGTTTTCCTTCGCGGCGTAGGGATGCTCGGTCTCGAACACCACCTTGGTGCTGTTGACCATGCGGATCTTGTCGAGCGCGACCGCGGGCGCGGCGGCGATTACGGCCGCCATGGCGGCAAGCGCCGCCGTCTTCAGGTATCCAGCCATCGTTTCCTCTCTTCTCGGTAATTTGCCGCCGCAGTGTAGCCCCGCGAGGACTGCGAAACGACTCCCCTACCGCGCGGCGAGCTCGGCTTCCGCTTCCACCATCCCGCGCGACGCCTCCTCGCGAAGCAGCGTCCAGAGCCGGCCCACATACTCGCCGAATTTCGGCGTGGAGATCACCTCCGACGACCGCGGGCGCGGCAGGTCTATTTCGATCACCTCCTTGATCTTTCCGGGACGGAAGGACATCACCACCACCCGGTCGGACAGCTGGACCGCCTCGGTGATGTTGTGGGTGATCAGCAGCATCGTCTGGTTCAGCGCGGCCCAGATCTCCAGCATCTTGTCGCCGAGCAGCATGCGCGTCTGCTCGTCGAGCGCGCCGAACGGCTCGTCGAGCAGCATGATGCGGGGCTCGTAGGCGAGCGTCCTCGCCACCGCCGTCCGCTGTTTCATCCCGCCCGAGAGCTGCGCCGGGTAGTGGTTCTCGAACCCTTCGAGACCGACGAGGCTGACGAACTTCCGCGCCCGTTCCTCGCGGTCCGCCTTGGCCAACCCCTGGACCTCCAGCGGAAAGGCAACGTTGTCGAGCGTGGTTCGCCAGGGAAAGGTCGATTCCTCCTGGAACACCACGCCGACATCGTGATGCGCGCCGTCGACCGCGCGCCCGTCGATCAGCACGCTGCCCTCGTACTGGGCGATCAGACCGCCGACGATGTTGAACAGGGTCGACTTGCCGCAGCCGCTCGGCCCGATCACCGAGACGAACTCGCCCTCGGCCACGTCGAGCGTCACCCGATCGAGCGCCTGCACCGGGTTCTCGCTGTCCAGGTCGTAGGTCTTCGAGACCTCTGAAATCTCAAGGATGTTGGCCATGGTTCTCCGCACCGCGCCCGCGTGGGATCATGTTTCGCCGCCGGCCCGCCACTGTCAACGGCACGGCGGAAGGAACCACCGGAGTACCCCATGACCGAGCGATTCGAGACCACGCAGGAAATCATCCGCGCCGCGCGCCAGACCGTGAGCCAGCCCGTCTGGAACTACATCACCGGCGCGGCGGAAACCGAGACCACGATGCGGCGCAACCGGCACGCGCTCGACCGTGTCGCCTTCCGGCCGCGCGTGCTGCGCGACGTATCCGAGATCGATACTTCGGGAACGCTGCTCGGTCACAGGCTTCGCATTCCGGTGCTTCTGGCTCCGATCGGGTCGCTCCAGACGATCACCCCGGACGGCGCCGTCGCGGTCGCCAGAGCCGCGGCCGCGTTCGGCACCTTGCAGATGGTCTCGACCGTCACCCAGCCCGGCCTCGAGGAGATAGCGGAGTCGGTGGACCATCCGAAGATCTTCCAGATCTACATTCGCGGCGACGAGGGCTGGATCCGCGACCTCGTGGGGCGCGCCCGGGACGCCGGCTACGCGGCGCTCGCGCTGACCGTCGACTCCGCCCATTACGGCCGCCGCGAGCGCCAGCTCCTGACCCGCTGGCTGCCGCCCAGCGTCCGCACCCAGACCGGACGCGAATGGCAGACCAAGATCACCTGGGAGACCATGGCGATGATGAAGGAGCATGGCGGCCTCCCCTTCATCCTCAAGGGGATCCAGACCGCCGAGGACGCCCGGATCGCGGTCGAGCACGGTATCGACGCGGTCTACGTCTCCAACCACGGCGGACGGCAGCTCGACCACGGCCAGGGGACGCTCGACATCCTGCGCGAGGTCGTGGATGCGGTGGACGGCCGCGCCGAGATCGTCCTCGATTCCGGGATCGCCAGGGGGACCGACGTCTTGAAGGCCCTCGCGCTCGGCGCCGACGCGGTCGCCATCGGCCGCCTCCAGGCCTGGGCGCTCGCCGTCGGCGGCACGGCGACGCTGATCCGCGCGCTCGAAATCCTGGAGGCCGAGATCCACAACGCGATGGGCCTGATCGGCATCACGAGCCTCGACCGGCTCGACCCGAGCTACGTCACCGAGGCTCCGGCGGTGACCGAGGCGACCGAGCTCGGCGCCTTCCCGCTGCTGGGAGAGGAAATCAGGCTTTGAGCCTCGGTCTACATGGACATCTCTTATGACTAGTCATATAATATGACCATATCAGCGGGAGCGGAACGATGAAAACGATCGGCGCGGCGAAGTTCAAGGCGGAGTGCCTGGCGCTGCTCGACGATCTCGACCCGGACGGCCTCGTCATCACCAAGCGCGGCAAGCCCGTCGCGCGCCTGCTCCCCTTCGACCGGCAGCACGCCGAACTGATCGGCAGCCTGCGCGACAAGGTGGAAATCCGGGGCGACATCCTCTCGACCGGAATCGAATGGGACGCCGGTGCTGAATCTTGATACCCATTTCCTCGTTTTCGCCGTCGTCGGCGGTCTGTCCGGGCGGGAACGCGCGTTGCTGTCGGGCAATCGGTGGTCGATCTCGGCCATCGTATTGTGGGAGCTTGCCAAGCTCGTCCAGCTCGGCCGGCTGGACATGGACCTCGAAGACCGGGACGTCAGGCGTGTGCTGTCGCAGTTGCATGTCTGGCCCATCGACCTCGAAGTGGCCAGGACCTCCGTCCGCCTCGACTTCAGGGGCGACCCGGCGGACGAGATCATCGCCGCCACGAGCGTGGTCCACGACGTCCCTCTCCTCACCCGCGACCGCGTCATACGGACGTCGAAGCTCGTTCCGCTGGCGGTTTTGGGAGAGTAACGAACGGAAGGCTCAGCTCGCCGTGCCGGTGGACGCCTCGCCGCTCGCCCTTGTCACCATCGGCGCGCTGTAGCCCGGCTGGACCACCACGTCGAGCAGGAAGGGCTTGCCGCTCTCCACCGCCGCGATGGCCGCGTCCAGCGCCTCGGGCAACTCTCCCGCGGTCTCGACCGGACCCGCCGCCGCGACGCCCTGCGAACGCGCGTAAGCCGCGAGGTCGATCGCCGGATCGTCGATGCGCTGGCCGATCCAGCGGTTCTCGACAGGACGGTTGCGTTCCTTCGCCATCGCCTCCTGATGAACCTCGTCGTTGAAGTTCGACCGGTTGTTGGAGACCACGAAGAGCACCGGGATGTCGTAATGCGCCGCGGTCCAGAGCGCCGATCCGCCCTGCATGAAGTCGCCGTCGCCGAGGATCGCGACGGGCACGCGCCCCGATCCCATCACCGCCAGCCCGGCCCCGATGGCATTGCCCGCGCCCGAGCCGAGCCCTCCCCCGCCGTCGTTGCCTAGGTAATCCAGCGGCTCGGCGAAATGGTAGGAGTCGCCGGCCCACCCCAGCGGCACGCGGGTAAGCGTGATCTTCCTCTCTCCCTTGACCGCGTTGAGCGCGCCGGCGATGTCGCGCGGCGCGATCGGCGAGGAGGCGTCCTTGGCCTCCGGCTCGGCGAGCGGCACCGGATCGCCGCCGGAGAATTTCGGCTTGCCGTCCAGCCTTTCCTCGACCTCCGCGAGCAGCTGGGCCACGAACGCGTCCGGGTCGGCGAGCAGGCGCCGGTCGCCCACCGCGAGCCCGAAATGGTCCATCGACCAACCGTTATGGACGTAGGAATCGAGGGTCACGTCGATCACCGTCGCCGGAACGCCGTAGCCCAGCCCGAGCGCCTTGAACGTGCCCGCCAGGTCGATCCAGTCGAGCACCAGGAGCGCGTCCGCGTTGCGCACCAGGTCCTCGCCGGGGCCGCGCACCCAGTTGGAGGGCGGGCCGGCATGGAGCGGATGCCCGGTCGGGAAGGAGGCGGACGTCTTGAGATCGGTGACCACGCGCGCGCCCAGCATCTCGGCGAGGCGGACGCGGCGGTCCCAGCCGTCCCGGCTGCGC
>JAJDVM010000079.1 GCA_022826125.1 Defluviicoccus sp. | reverse complement strand
GTGGCACCTGACCGAATCGCTGGTCTACGACGAGTTCGACATGACCGTGTGCCAGGAGCTGGCGGTCGAGCACGGCTTCATGGTGCCGATGCATCTCTGTTTCGACCACGACCCCGAATGGCCGGTCAGGACGGTGCCGCTCGCGGTCAACGTGATCCAGCACCCGCTGCCGACCGCGGCGCGCTGCTGGAAGCTGGGCGAGGCGATCCGCCGCGCGGTCGAGAGCTACCCGGGCGACGAGCGCGTCGCGGTCTTCGGCACCGGCGGCATGTCGCACCAGCTGAACGGCGCCCGGTTCGGCCACCTCAACCCGGACTGGGACAATTCCTGGCTCGACCGGATCGAGGCCGACCCGGCGGCGCTGACGGCGCTGACCCACCAGGACATCATGGAGGCGGCGGGCGCCGAGGCGGTGGAGCTGATCATGTGGCTCGTCATGCGGGGCGCGCTGTCCGAACGGGTCCGCCGGGTGCACCGCAACTATTACGCGCCGATGACCACCGGCATGGGGCTGATCGCGCTCGAAGACGGCGCGTGAGCCGGGGAACGGCGGGATGGCGCGCAAGACGGTAATCACCGGCGGCAGCGGCCGGCTCGGCACGAAGACCGTGGAAGCGATGCTCGCCGCCGGCTACGAGGTGCTCAACCTCGACGCGGTCCGGCCGCCTGAGAAACTCTGCGAGTCGTGGATCGCGGACCTCACCCGGTCGGGCGACCTGTTCGAGGCGCTCGACGGCGCGGATTCGGTGATCCACCTCGCCGCCTACCAGTCGGCGACCGAGGCGGCGGACAGCGTCGTCTTCGGCAACAACGTGACGTCGTCCTACAACGTGCTGAGGGCGGCGGCGCAGACCGGCGTCCGGCGCGTGGTGATGGCCTCCAGCATCGCCGCCTACGGCTTCATCTACGCGCCCGAGATATGGGACCCGGACGTCCTGCCGCTCGACGAGGACTATCCCTGCCGGCCGCTCGACAGCTATGCGCTATCCAAGACGTTCGGCGAGCGGCTCGCCGACTCCTTCGTCGCGACGAGCGGCATGACCGTCGCCAGCCTCCGGATCTCGGGCGTCAATTTCGACCCGACCTACCTCTCGTTCCGGGAGCGCTGGCGCGACCCGGCGCGGCTTCTCGGCGGGTTCTGGGCCTATGTCGACGCGCGCGACGCGGCCGAGGCCTGCCGCCTCGCGGCGGAGGCGGATATCGACGGCCACCGGGTCTTCAATATCGCCGCCGCGACCAGCCACAACCCGACGCCGACCGAGGAGCTGGTCCGCCGGTATTTTCCGGGCACGCGGATCCGGGACGGCGTGACGGGGTGCTGGGGCGGGCTCGACGTCGCCCGTGCCCGCGACGAGCTCGGCTTCGAGACGAAACACCACTGGCGGGATTACCTGCGGCCGGACGGCACGCCGACCGAAACGGGGACGGAACCATGAAATTCGAACGCATCAGGAGCCCGATCTCGCCCGAACTCGGCCCGGAATCGCTCTCCAACTGCAAGAAGGCGGGCGATCAGGTGTTCATCTCCGGGCTGCTCTCCTGGGACGAGAACCAGAACGTGATCGGCGTCGGCGACGCCTACGCCCAGGCCCGCAACATCTTCGCCCAGATGCAGTCGCTGATGGAGGCGGCGGGCGGCAAGATGAACGACATCGCCAAGATCACCATGTTCACCACCGACATGCGTTACCAGCCCGATATCTGGCGGGCGCGGCGGGAATTCTTCACCGGCGACTTCCCGTGCTCGACGCTGGTTTGCGTCTCGCACCTCTTCAAGCCCGAGGCGGTGATCGAGATCGAGGCGATCGGCGTGATCGGCGCCGGAGAAGACTGACCGGCCGGAACCGGAAGGAGAAATTCCGTGGACAGCTTACTGATCGCCGTCGCGGTGGGACTCGTCGTCTGGCTGCTGATGCGCCGGGCGGCCTATGCGCGGGCGCGCCGCCAGTTCGCCGCGCGGCGGGACGCTCCCGCGGCGGAGGGCGCCGCCGAGCCGCCGGGCGATCAGAAGACCATGCCCCGGATCGGCATCCCCGGCACCATCACCCGTGCCCAGATGGCGGAGCTCCGCGCCCAGAATTTCGAGCCCATGCGCCAGTGGAGCAAGGAAGAGGCGCAGCTGATCCTCGATACGGTGATCTATTTCCGCGCCGTGATCCTGGACGAGACGGGCGATTCCGACCCGCCGCTCGAAGTCCAGAACACGCTGCTGAGCTTCATCCTCACCGACGAGGAATTGCGGGACTCGGTTCAGGAATGGAGCCTCAACCGGACACGGGAAGAGGAGGAAGCCGGCCGCATGATCCTGCCGCGCGACGAGACCTACGAGCGCGTCGCCGACGAGGTCGCGGAACTTTGGGAGGCCGGAACCAAGGACGAATGACCGGCGGGTTGAAGACCGGAGACTTCGACTTCGACCTGCCCGAAGGCGCCATCGCCGGCCGGCCGGCCGTACCGCGCGAGGCGGCGCGGCTGCTGGAGGTGGGCGCGTCCCTGCATGACCGGACCGTCGCCGACCTGCCGGGACTGCTGCGGCCGGGCGACGCGCTGGTCATCAACGACACGCAGGTCATTCCCGCCCGGATCGTCGGGATGCGCGGCCGCGCGCGCGTCGAGGCGACGCTGCTGCGCCCGCTCGACCGCGCCCCGGAAGGCGAGACCTGGAGCGCACTGGCACGTCCCGCCCGGCGGCTGCGCCGGGGCGACGTGCTGGAGGTGGCGGACGACTTCCGGGCAGAGATCCTGGACCGCGCCGAGGGCGGCGAGGTGCGGCTCCGCTTTCCGCCGGGAACCGACGTCCTCGCGGCGCTCGACGAACACGGAGAGACCCCTCTCCCCCCCTACATCGAGCGGCCGGGAGGAGCGGAAGCGCGCGACCGGGACGACTACCAGACCGTCTATGCGCGGAGCCCCGGCGCGGTCGCCGCACCGACGGCCGGGCTTCACTTGACGGCGGACCTGCTGGGCCGGATCGAGGATCGCGGGGTGGAGATCGTCGTGGTCACGCTCCATGTCGGCGCGGGGACCTTCCTGCCGATCAAGGCCGAGTGCGTCGAAGACCATCGGATGCACGCGGAATGGGGCGAGATTTCGCCGGAGGCCGCCGATACGATCCGACGCCGGCGGGAAGCGGGGGGGCGCGTCGTGGCGGTGGGCACGACCTCGCTCCGGCTCCTCGAATCGGCGGCGGACGAGGACGAGCGGATCGGGGCCTTCCGGGGCGACACGAGCCTTTTCATCGTGCCGGGCTACAGGTTTCGCGTCGTCGATGCGCTGCTGACCAACTTCCACCTGCCGCGCTCGACGCTGTTCATGCTGGTGGCCGCGTTTTCCGGGCTCGCGCGGATGAAGGCGGCCTATGCCCACGCGGCGGAGGCGGGTTACCGGTTCTACTCCTACGGAGACGCGACCTTCCTCCACCGGGCGGAAGGCGCCTGATGGGGGTCGCGTTCACGGTCACGGCGCAAGACGGGGCAGCGCGAACCGGGCTGCTGGAAACCGCCCACGGCACCGTGCGGACGCCCGCTTTCATGCCGGTGGGAACGGCGGGCACGGTCAAGGGGATGATGCCGGAAGCGGTCGCCGCGGCCGGCGCCGACATCGTGCTCGGCAACACCTACCACCTGATGCTGCGCCCGGGCGAGGAGACCGTCGAGAGACTGGGCGGGCTCCACCGCTTCATGAACTGGAAGGGGCCGATCCTGACCGATTCCGGCGGCTACCAGGTGATGTCGCTGGCCGAACGCCGGACCATCGGGGAGGAGGGCGTCGTCTTCCGTTCCCACATCGACGGGACGGCCCACGAGCTCACGCCCGAACGCGCGGTGGAAATCCAGCACCGGCTCGGCAGCGACGTGACCATGGTGCTGGACGAGTGCACGCAGTTTCCGGCCACCGTCGACGAGGCGGCGGATTCGATGCGGCTCTCGATGCGCTGGGCCGCGCGCTCGAAGGCGGCGTTTCGGGAGCGCCCCGGCCACGGGCTGTTCGGCATCGTCCAGGGCGGAGTCCATGGGGAGCTGCGGCGCGAATCGGCGGGGACGCTGACCGATATCGGCTTCGACGGCTACGCGGTCGGCGGACTCGCCATCGGGGAAGGCCAAGGAACCACTTTCGGGGTTCTCGACGAGACGGTGCCCTTCCTCCCCGTCGACGCCCCGCGCTACCTGATGGGCGTCGGCACGCCGTCCGACATCGCGGGCGCGGTGGCGCGCGGCGTCGACATGTTCGACTGCGTGATCCCGACGCGCTCGGGCCGCACCGGGCGCGGCTATACCGGCACGGGCACGATCAACATCCGCAACGCACGCCACGCCGAGGACCCGTCCCCCATCGACGCGGACTGCCCCTGTCCGGCCTGCGCCGGATACAGCCGCGCCTATCTCCATCACCTGTTCCGGGCGAAGGAGATGCTCGGGCCGATCCTGCTCACCACCCACAATATCCACCACTACCAGCGGCTGATGGCGGGGCTTCGCGAAGCAATTGCGGCAGGAACGCTGGCGGAGTTCGCGGAAGGCATCGCACCGGACGAGGCCGCGCCGTGACGAGGATCGAACTCCGCGAACGGGTCCGCGAACGCGCGCTCGCCGAGGGGTTCGACGCGGTGGGGTTCTCGGAAGCCGCGCTCGGCGCGGAGGCGAAAAGCGACCTCGCCGCCTTCATCGAGGCCGGGCATCACGGAGACATGGGCTGGCTCGCCGCCAACGAGGATCGGCGGGGCGACATCGCGAGGCTGTGGCCGGAAGCGAAATCGGCCGTCGTCGTGGCCCAGAACTACGGGCCCGCCGCCGACCCGCTCGCGGCGCTCGAACGGCGCGACCGGGGCGCGATCTCGGTCTACGCCCAGGGGCGCGATTACCACGACGTGATGAAGAAGAAGCTGCGCGTCCTCGCGCGCTGGATGCACGAAGCGCTCGGCTGCGAGGTAAAACTGTTCGTCGACACCGCACCGGTGATGGAAAAGCCGCTCGCCCAGAGGAGCGGCATCGGCTGGCAGGGCAAGCACACGAACCTGGTCTCGCGGCGGTTCGGCTCATGGCTGTTCCTGGGCGAGATCCTGACCACGCTGGACCTCGCGCC
>JAJDVM010000068.1 GCA_022826125.1 Defluviicoccus sp. | reverse complement strand
GGAGTCGGCATCGGAGTCGGCAATCAGGGCGCGCGGCACGCGCGCGTTCCGCAATGCAAATGTCGTCACGGTCGTCATTTCCCGTACGGTTAGGTGAAGTCCGCGTCGATCTGCTTCCAGTAGGTGTCTTTCCCGACCACCTTGCCGTCGCGGAACCGCCACAGGTCGCACCCCAGCAGCTCGAGCCGTTCGCCCTTCGCGGTGGTGCCGGTCAGCTTCCATTCCGACACGCCGACCTCGCCCGACACCCAGTTGCCCCGGTCCTCCCAGCGCGCGTCGGGTATCGACCGGAAGCGCTCGACCAGGGCTTCGCGGACCGCGGCGGCGCCTTCGAACCTGCGTCCCCACGGGTGCGGCCCCCGCGCCATCGTCCAGACCATGTCGGCGGCGCAGTAGCCCATGATCGCGTCGACATCGTGGCGGTTGAAGGCGTCGACGATCGCGGCCACGGTTTCGGCCGTGACGGCGGGGGCCGGGTCGTTCATGCGGCGTTTCCTCGCGGCAGGGTTTCCGACGAAAAAGGCGCCGGCATCTCCGGCGCCCCCACTTCTCGACCATGCGAAAACTACCCCAAAACGCGTCCCGTGTCAAGAAGAAAATGTTGATTCAGGATAAATTCATCGGCAAGTGACGGATTTAACAGCGTTTTTTCTCCCTTCGGATTCTGTCCCGAACCCGCTCTCCGGATCCCCGGATTCGTCCCACGTGCACGCCGAGAAAAAACCCTGCCCAGGCCACCGGATCGGACGCGGACAGGTCTTTCCCGCCATGGTGTCGTCATTTTTCGAAGAAATATGACGACATGTTGTCATTCGAGCATCCGCTTGCCCGACCCACGACCCCACCGCCTTTTCCGCCGACCGTGGCGGGAACGGGTAAGAGCGCACAATTGGAAAAACCCCCGGTATTCCGGGGGTTCATGGCGCTTTACTGGAACTCTTCGGCTTGAAGGATGGTGGAGCCGAGGGGAGTCGAACCCCTGACCTCGACATTGCGAACGTCGCGCTCTCCCAACTGAGCTACGGCCCCGTCCACCGAAGGCGCGGATAATGTGGAGCCGCGCGCGCCGATGTCAAGCGCGCGGCCGGCCTCCAGCTTGCGCCCCCGAAACGCCGGGGCTAGTGTCGCCCGGCCCGGCTGCTGGAGCGAGACCGCCCCGTCATGCATGTCATCCTCGGCCCGATTCTCGAGATCGTCGACACGATTCTCGGGCTCTACATGTGGCTGATCATCCTGTCGGTGGTCATGAGCTGGCTCTACGCCTTCAACGTGGTCAACGCGAGCAACCGGTTCGTCTACGCGGTGGGCTATTTCACGCACCGGCTGACCGAGCCGGCGCTCGCACCGATCCGCCGGTTCCTGCCCAATTTCGGCACCATCGACATCTCGCCCGTGGTCCTCCTGCTCGCCGTCTTCTTCCTGCGGCGCGTGATCCAGAACCTCCTGTTCGAGCTCGGCGGATGACCCGCCTGATCGACGGCAAGGCGATCGCCGCGGATCTGCGGGCGCGCGTCGCGGAAGCCGTCGCGGAGCTGGCGGACCGGGACATTTCGCCAGGCCTCGCCACGGTTCTGGTGGGGGACGATCCGGCGAGCCGGGTCTACGTGCGCAACAAGATCCGCATGTGCGCCGAGGTCGGCATCCGCTCGATCGAGCACGCGCCGGACGCCGACATTTCGGAAGGCGAGCTGCTCGACCTCGTGGACCGCCTCAATGCCGACCCGGATGTCGACGGCATCCTGGTCCAGCTGCCCCTGCCCGCGGGCGTCGATTCGGCCCGGGTGACGGAGGCCATCGACCCGGTCAAGGACGTCGACGGCTTCCACACGACCAACGCGGGCAGGCTTTCCGCCGGGCTGGACGCGATGGTGCCGTGCACGCCCGCGGGCTGCATGATCCTGCTGAGGAGCGTCTGTCCGGACCCGACGGGGAAGCGCGCGATCGTCGTCGGGCGGTCCAACATCGTCGGCAAGCCGGTGGCGCAGCTCCTGCTCGCCGCTCACTGCACGGTGACGATCGCCCATTCGCGCACCGTCGACCTCGACGAGCGCTGCCGCGAAGCCGACATCGTCATCGCCGCGGTCGGCCGGGCGGAGATGATCAAGGGCGGCTGGATCGGCCCGGGCGCGACCGTCATCGATGTCGGCATCAACCGGATCGAGGGAGCGGACGGCAAGGGAAGGCTGGTCGGCGACGTCGAGTTCGAGACCGCGAAGGAGGTCGCGGGCGCGATCACCCCGGTGCCGGGCGGGGTCGGACCGATGACCATCGCCTGCCTGCTGCGCAACACCGCGATCGCCGCCTGCCGGCGCCGCGGGATGGACCCGCCCGAGGCCGTCCGCCTTTCCTGATGCGTATCGGCCCCGGGTGCGCGGGAGCGGGCGCTATCGCCCTCCGGACCGATCGGTCAGGGCGACGAACGCCGCGGTGATCGACGCCTCGCTCCCGTCGCTCTCCGCGAATACCGCCGAACTGAACCCCGTGGCGAGACGGGGGTTGCCGTCCCCGTCCGGGATATTGGAGAAGGCGCCGCCCCAGAACCCCTCCATAAACGCGACCGTGCGCGTGGGGTGCCGCACCGCGATGTCGGCGGTCTCGAAGGTGCCGTTCGGATCGATCGACGCCGCGCCCAGATGCAGCTCGTAGTCCGCGATCAGGGATCGGTCGTCCAGCACCCCTTCCCCCAGTACGACGCCGAAATGAGCGCGTCCGGTGGCGAGGTCTCCCACGCATCCGATGCAGCCGCTCACGGTGCGGTCGGCGAAATTCGCGCCGATCGTGATCGTGCCCTGGTATTCGTCGATCACGGCGGCATCCTTGTCGCCCTCGGGGACATATGCGTAAACCCCTCCGGCATTGCCGGTGTAGGTCGCCATCCCCGTCACGGGCAGCTCCGGCGGATTCGCGGGATCGATCTCCGGCCCGTCGACGATCGCGTATTGCTCGGACTCCGCGAGGTCCAGATCGGGAAGATGCTGACCCGGGAACTGTATCCACCACCCGGCCATCAGATAGTCGTCCGGATCGTCCGGATCCCAGCTCACCAGCGCGTGCGCGATCGTCGTCCCCGCCTTTACCTCCTTGACGAAGGTCCAGTCCCGCGCCCGGTGGCCGGGAACCGGCGTGACGCCCGGCCGTGTCTGGACGGCATCGTCGGCGGTGTTGACGGATGCCCTGCCGCCGTCCTTCAACGTCAGGAACATCCGCAGCCGCGGACCCGAGAACTCGCTGTTCCTCACATGCCGGATTTCACCTTCGTCGTCCTGCATCGCGGTCTCCGCGGTGCCGTTCGTCGTGCAGGCGTTCACGGTCACCGCCAGCAGCGGGAGCAACACGGAAACCATCGCGCGAACCCGCCCCGTCATCGTCGTCGCTCCATACCATTGCCCCGACTGCCATCCGGCTCGCGGCAACATAACGGAATTCGAAACGGAATTCGAAACGGAACTCGAATAAATTGTGCGTATCGAGATTCGCCGTATTACTAACTTTTTGATAACCAATGCGGTAGATTCGGCGCGTCGCGACGGCGCGGCAAAGGAGGAGTTCTTGAACCGGACCGTCGAAGGGGCGAGCGAGGTCGCGGTGCTTCGGGAACGGATTTCCGCGCTCAGCGCGGCGATTCTGCGGATCAGCGCGAGCCTCGACATCGCCACCGTGCTGCGCGAGGCGGCCGACGGCGCCCGCG
>JAJDVM010000201.1 GCA_022826125.1 Defluviicoccus sp. | reverse complement strand
AGCCGTCGCCGCGGATCTCCGCCTGACGGAACCCGAACCGCCCCTCGACCGGGCGCGCTGTAGTGCCGACCTTTGAGAGGTCAATCGAGGAAAATCAATGGGTTAACATCCTCAAAACCCCCGAGTTGCGGAAGTCGGGCTATTGCCGCGGCCACGGGATCGTGCTGTCGCCGCCGCTGGGTTCCGGCCGGGTCCAGTCCCGGCCCCTCGCGGCCGGACGCGCCTTCCACTGGCTGCGCCGCCACGACCCCGAACGCGCGAAGCCGGTTGCGAAGAGGCTGCTGCGCGCCTACTGGCAGGAGGGGGTGGACATCGGCACGCCGGGAACGGTGACGGCCATCGCCGCGTCGGAGGGCGTGGACAGGGCAGCGCTCGGCGCGGGTTTCGACAGCGGCGAGGCGGCTGGCCTGCTGCGCGCCGAGGTCGACGCATCCCTGGAGGCGGGCGTGTTCGGCTCGCCCTTCTTCATCGTCGACGGCGAGCCTTTCTTCGGGCTGGAGAAGATGGAATTCATGGAGGATTGGCTGGAGAAGGGCGGATGGTAAACGGCACACCGATTATATCAGGACGTTCGACGATCCGCATCGACAGGTCGCGCAGCGTCCCGGGCACGGAGGATCCGGCGGCGAACCCTCCGCGAACAGACGGAGATTTGCCATCTTCCGCCGCGTCTTCGTTCTTCCCTACCCGCATCCCCGCGAATTCATTGCCCGGCGCTGCGAACGCCCGAGGGACGCGTACGATCGGGCGGCGGAGGGCACCGCGCATCGAGGTCGCAATTTGAGGAGAAAAGACGTGAAAGCAGCGGAACTCTTTGACGTTTCCGGCCACGTCGCCTTCGTCACCGGCGCGGCCAGCGGCCTGGGCCTCGCCATGGCCGAGGTCATGGCTGACAACGGGGCGCATGTCGTCATGTCGGACATCGATCCCGATACGCTGGAAAGCCACACCCGGCGGCTCGCGGAGGCCGGCGCCTCGGTCGAGGGTGTGGAGCTCGACGTCGCCGACCTTGCCGCCCTGCGCGCAACCATCGACAACGCGGCCGAAACCCGCGGCCGGCTCGATGCCGTGTTCGCCAATGCCGGAATCAGTGCCGGTCCGAGCTACCTGAGAGACGGGGGCCAGATCGACGCGATCGACCTGGCGAAGTGGGACGAGGTGGTGCATGTCAACCAGACGAGCGTCTTCGCGACCGTTCAAGCTGCGGCCCGCCACATGAAACGCCAGAGATCGGGCCGCATCGTCGTGACGTCGTCGATTGCCGGGCTCCAGTCCGAACATCTGGTCGGCTATGCCTATGCCGTGACCAAGGCGGCGGTCATCAACCTCGTGCGTCAGGCGGCGATGGAACTCGCGCCTTACAACGTCACCGTGAACGCGGTCGCCCCCGGACCGTTTTTCACCAATATCGGCAACGGACGGCTGAACGATCCCGAGGCGGTCAAGGCGTTCACCGACATGGTGCCCATGGGCCGGATCGCCGAACCGTCGGAGCTGCAGGGCCTGGCCCTGCTGCTTGCCTCGCCGGCCGGCAGCTTTATCACCGGCACGGCCATTCCGATCGACGGCGGTTGCACGGCTGGCTGACATCGTCCCCGTATCGGCGGCATCGGGCTACCGCGCATCGGCTCTCAGCCGAGACGGGCCCAGCTGGGTTGGAATTCGTCGACGGTGGTCCGTCGCATGTCGCGCCGGTGGCGCCGGGTGCCCTCGAATTTCCCGGCGCGATGCAATACCGCCCGGTTGTCCCAGATGACGATGTCGCCGACCGTCCACCGATGCGTGTAGACGTATTTCGGCTGGGTCGCGAATTCGGTCAGCCGTCGCAGTAGCACCTCGCCTTCCCCGGGCGGCAGGCCGTAGACGCGGCCCGCATGGGCGCCGACGTAAAAGGCCTTGCGTCCCGAGCGCGGTATCGTGCGCACCAGCGGGTGGATGACCGGGGGCAGACCCTCGACGCGCTCCTCGGTGACGTCCTCGAATCCGGCCCTCCTGCGCGACGTCCAGAGGCTGTGCTCGGCCGCGAGGTTCTCGATCCGGTTCCTGGTGTCTTCGTCTAGGTCGTCATATGCCGCCCGGCAATCGGCGAACTCCGTCGCGCCGCCTTCGGGCGGGACGGCGACCGCGCGCAGCATCGACCACTTGGTCGGCATCGGGTTGAAGGACGAATCGGTGTGCCAAAGCGCATCGCCCGCGCGCATCCTGCGGCGCGGATGATCGGCCGGCAGCAGTGAGCCGTCGACGTCGAGATTGCTGGCGTCGAACATGTATCGGCCCAGCCGGTATTTCTTCGTGCGATGTCCGCTCGCCACGCCGGCCGGCGTTTCCCGCGGTCCGAAGAAGCGGGAGAATTCGGCGTGCTGCTCATCCGTCACATGGTTCTGGCCGGGCAACACGACGACGGCGTGTTCGGCCATCGCCCGCTCGATGAACTCGACCGTCTCGGGCGAGGGTTCCCGGGCCGCGTCCACGCCGGCGACTTCCGCGGCGAAGACCGGATGGAGTTTTTTCGCTTTCATCGCTCGCACCCCTTGGTTTTCGGCTCAGCCCGCTTGGGACCGGATCAGTTCGGAGGCCTTCTCCGCGATCATGATGGTCGGGGCGTTGGTGTTGGATCCCACCACGTCCGGCATGATCGAACAATCCGCGACGCGAAGCCCCGCCACGCCCCGGACCCTGAGCGAGGCATCGACCACCGCATCGTTATCCGCCCCCATGCGGCAGGTGCCGGCCGGATGCTGCGCGGTTTCGCAGTGTCCGCGCAGGAAGTCGTCTATCTCGCCATCGGCGGCGATACCGGCGCCCGGCCTGACCTCGCCCTTGATCGCATCCGAGAGCGGCGGGGTGGCGAATATCCGCCTCACCGTCTTCAAGCCTTCGCGCAGGATTTCGAGATCCTCCGGGTCTTCGAAGAGGTTCCAGTGCACGCGGGGAGAATCCGCAGGGTCGGCGGACCGCAGGGTCACCCGACCGCGGCTTCGGGGATGGAGAACCGCGACACGGCACGAGAATTGGTGACCCAGCGGTTTTCGGACGCCGGGAAGCCAGATATGCGCGTCGGGTCCGACCGGGCTCACCAGCAGTTCGATGTCCGGCCGCTCGCTTTCCGGGCGGATGCGGAGAAAACAGACGCATTGCAGCGGCATGTTCGCCGCGGGACCGGTTTTCAGCACGAGCCAGCGGACAACGGACCGCGCCATGCGGTCCAGGCGCATCTCCGAATCGAACGAGATCGGACGACTGCACCCGAAGGTGACGAATGTGTTGACGTGCTCCTGAAGGTTCCCGCCGACCGCCGGACGATCGATCACCGTCTCGATACCGTGCTCGCGCAGCGTTTCGGCGGGACCGATCCCGGACAGCATCAGCAGCTGGGGAGAATTGTACGTCCCGCCGGCCAGCACGACCTCGCGGGCGGCGCGGGCGATCCGGGCGCCGCCGTTCTTGCCGTATTCGACGCCCGCGGCGCGGCCGTTCTCGATGACCACGCGGTGCGCCGGCGCTCGGGTTTCGACGGTGAGATTGGCCCGCCGAAGCGCCGGGCGCAGAAAACTTCGCGCCGTGGAAGCACGGCGGCCGCCCCCGATGGTGAATTCCGGCGGGGCGATGCCTTCGGGCTCCGCGCCGTTATAGTCGTCGATCCGGGCGAAACCGAGCCTTTCGCCCGCCTCCGCGAAAAGGCCGTAGAGCGGGCTCCCGATTCCCTGCGGGGAGACCTGGAGGAGACCGGCTCCGCCGTGGTATCCGGTCTCGCCCCGCCAACTCCGCTCGGACCGCTTGAAGAGTGGCAGCACGTCCTCGTAGCCCCACCCGGGCAACCCCTTCTGCCGCCACTGGTCGTAGTCGAGGGGATGGCCCCGGGCGTAGATCATCGCGTTGATCGAAGACGTGCCGCCAAGCACCTTGCCGCGCGGGATCGGGATTCGCCGGTTTTGGCAATGCGGTTCGGGTTCGGTCTCGTAGCCCCAGTCCAACCGGTTGCGGCGCAGCATCGCCCGCATGGCGACGGGCATGTGAATGCCCGGGTGCCGGTCCGGTCCGCCGGCCTCAAGCAGCAGAACCCGCGCGCCGCCGTCTTCGCTGAGACGGTTCGCGAGCACGCAGCCGGCCGAGCCGGCCCCGACGATGATGTAGTCGTACTCCACCGCCCTCTCAGCCGCCGCTCAGCGCGGCTACGATCTCTTCCAGCGCGCAGTCCGCCAGCGCCCGGATTTCGTCCCGCGTGCGGTCCTGGATCGGGTGTGCGACGAAGACCACCGCCGGATCGTAGCCGAGATAGGCGTTCTGAACCCGGGCGGCATCGACGAATTCCGTGGTCGCCACGCCGACGGCGGGGACGCCCAACTCTTCGAGGCCCTTGATGTCATGCATACAGCACGACGTGCAGGAGCCTCAATCGGCAAGAGCCTCGACGGCGATGTCGCATTCCTCCCCGATCTGCCGTCTGAGTTCGGGGGCGGCGATCTTCGAGAACCGCTCCTTGCGATAGCGCCTGACGGCGCCGACCCGCCCGTTCAGCAGCTCCTCCAGCCGGTCGAGGAACTCGTCGCCGCGCGGCTTCGCGATGTCAAGCAACCCGACCGTCAACCCTGTCAGATCCGTGGGCCGTTCGATCCGCGGCCGTTGGACCGGAGAAATTTCCGCTGTCGGGTCGAGCAGGACCCGGTCCGATCCGTTCATGTGTCGATCTCCTTCGTCACCGGCATCATTCCGGAACTGCCGAGGCCCGAGATGATGGCGGAATACTTCCCGGCGCGCCCGCCCGCCCGGATGATGTTGAGCGTGCCGGTGCGAAATTTGGGCACGAGGCGTTCCGGATCGTTCCGCTCCTCCTCGGAGAGAGGGCCGAGGCCGCTCCGTCCCGGAACGAGGTCGCCTACCCGGACGGTAAGCCATTCCTCGAGGTGGCCGCGCAGATCCTCCTTGGACCAGCCCGCTTCGTAAAACACGTTCTGGTGCTCTCCACCGACCGCGAGGAAGGCGCCGACCTCGTTCACCTGGTAGCGGTTGTAGAGGGCCAAGAGCGACTGGACGTAGGTCTTGCAGAGCGCCTCGGGGGTGCGCGAGACGTGGTCGATGACCGGCGTCACCCCGTCGCCGCCGAACAGGGTCACGGTGGAGGCTTGCGGCGGGTAGCCTTGCTCGACCGCGTAGGAGGTCCAGCCCCCGTCCGTTTCGTCTTCGGCGAAGCAGAAGCTGTACTTGCCCGGATTTCCGAACACCGCGCGGTCGATCTCGCCTGGAACGCCGCCGCCGACATTGCGGACGAGGAGCTGCAGGGTTCTGCCGATGGCGGCATGCGCCCGGTTGCCCTGTCCGAACACGTTGCCGCCGGAATTCATCCCGATCTGCTGGGCGACGGGACCGTTGACCATCACGACTGGCCCCACGCTGTTGGTGGTCGCGAGAATCCCGTGCAGGTTGAATTGCGGAATCAGCGCCGCCTCGACGATGCCGAGGACGACCGGCATGTATTCGGGCTTGCACCCGGCCATCACGGCGTTGACCGCGATCTTCTCGACCGTGCAGGGGAGCAGGTTCGGGGGCAATAGACCGACCGTCTCGTCCGGCTGCCGCGGGGTGCCGTCGAGGACCTTCAGGACCCGCTCGGGTGTCGGCGGGACCACCGGCATGCCGTCGGTCCAGCCGCGTTCGTAACAGGCTTCGACGGCGTCCTCTTCCGGAGCGAGCGGGATTTCGCGCGATGCGAGCCCGGTGTTTCCGTAGCGGGCCCGAAGCCGGTACTCGGCCCCGTCCTCCTCGGTGAGGGAAGCGCATCCAGGCCGGTTCTCCGGCAGGTCGGTGCCAAGCTCGCGGATGCGGGCGACCGTCCCCCATTCCCCGCGGTTCCAGCCCACGGCGCGGGCCGTTTCGACCCCTGCCTCGAGGCGGATCAGGGTGGGGACGATGGAGACGCCGAGACGCCAGGACGCTTCGAGCCCGGTATCGTCGAGGACGCCCGCGACGGTTTCCGGGAAGCCGGGATCGTCCTGACTGTAAACGGTCAGCCGCCCTCCGCTTCGACGGAGCGCGCCGAGGACGGGCGCGACCAGGGCGCAGGTCGGGCAGTCGCGTTTGACGACCGCGACCAGACCGTCGGTCGGCATGGCACGAGCCACTATGAGAACCCCATGTGTCGGACCAGGAACAGGGCAAGGCCGGGGAAGGCGACCAGCAGGCTCAACCGCACAAAATCGGCGCCGATGAAGGGCAGCACGCCCTTGTAGATGTTCACCAGGCCGATGTCCTTCACCATGTTGTTCATGATGAAGCAGATCATCCCGATGGGGGGCGAGATCAGCCCGATCTCCACCGTCATAACGATCAGCACCCCGAACCAGATGGGGTCGAGGCCAAGCTGCAGGACCACTGGAAAAAAGATCGGGATGGTCAGCAGGATGACCGCGAGGCCGTCCACGAACATCCCCGCGAGGATGTAGAAGATCATGATCAGGATGATCACGCCGGTCGCCCCAAAGGGGAGCGCGGTAAGAAAGTTGCCGAGCTTCTGCGGCGCCTGGGTGACCGCGAGGAAGTACTGGAACAGGAACGCCGCCACCAGGATGAAAAAGATCGCGGCCGAGGTCCTGAGGCTTTCGATCAGCGCCTCGACGATCGTATGGCGGTTCAGCCGGCCGCGCGCGATGCCGATGATCAGCGCGCCAAGCACGCCGAGCCCCGCCGCCTCGGTGACGGTGACGAACCCGCCGTAGATACCGCCTATGACCAGGACGAACAGGACGACCGTCGCCCACACGTCCTTGGTGCTGTCGATACGCTCCCGCCACGACGCCCGCTCGCCCCGGGGCATCCAGTCCTTCTTGACGCGGTAGAGGATCTGGATCACCGCGCAATAGAGGACTATCGACAACAGGCCGGGGACGATGCCCGCGACGAACAGCGTCGCCACGTCGAGCTCGGTCAGAATCGCATAGAGGATGAACATAACCGATGGCGGAATCATGATGCCGAGCGTGCCGCCCGACGCGATCACTCCCGCCGACAGGCCCGGGTCGTAGCCGACCCGGCGCATCTCCGGCAGGGCGACATGGGTCATGGTGGCCGCCGTCGCGATGGACGAGCCGTTGATCGCCGCGAAACCGCCGCAAGCCAGGATGGTTGCCATCGCCATGCCGCCCGGCAGGTGGCCGATCCAGGCGTTCGACGCGCGGAACAGCTCGCGCGACATGCCGCCCGCGCTGACCAGCACTCCCATCAGGATGAACATCGGGATGACGCTGAAGTTAAAGTTGGTCAGCGTGCGGATCGGAGAATCGATGAGGATCCCCATCGCCGCGTCGAAATCGACCATGTACCCGAAGCCGACCACCGCGACCGAGCCCAGGCTGATCGCGATCGGAACCCGCATCAGCATCAGGACGACGACGACCAGGCAGCCGATTATGGCGACGACCGTGGCCTCATCCATGTTGCGGCTGTCCCCGCTGCAGCTGCACGACCACCATCCACCACCGGATGGCGGCCATGATCAGGGCCGCCACGATTCCCACCGACGCGAGCGTGTAGCCCGTCCAGAGCGGTATGGCGAGATCGTTCGAGATTTCGCCGGCCTCCAGAATGTCGAAGACCTTGAAGGTGATCGCGTATCCGAATGCGGCCATGAACCCGAGATTGACGGTATAGCCGACGACATCGAACCAGCGCCGCATGGTGTCGCTGCCGAACGTATAGAGAATGTCGACCGTAATGTGCCGGTCGGCATATGTCGCGGTCGCGATCCCCCAGCAGATCGCGATCCCCTGCATCATCTGGCCGAGCACGAAGGCGTCGGGGATGTGCGTGGAGAACCCGTAGCGCAGGATCGCCTCGCTGAAGGTGATCAGCGCGAGAAAGCCGAGCGCGTAGCCGGCGGTCTTTTCGATGAGGACGATGACTCGCGTCAAAGCGGGCAATCCCGGCGCCCGCCGGGCCTCAAGGCCCGGCGGGCGGCGTTATACCTGCGAGATCAGAACTGTGCGCTCTCCTTGCGCAACTCGTCGTTCATCTCCTTCAAGACGACCGCCGGGTCGTATCCGGCCTTGCGCACCGAGTCCTCCCACAGCTTGACGACCGGGACGGCGGCCTTTTTCCACAGCGCGAGTTCGTCCGCGGTCGGCTTGGTCCAGGTGTGACCGGGCAGCTTGCGGGCCGTCACCTGGTCCTTCTGGTCGGCCTCGTACCAGTAACGGTACGTATTGGCGGACCATTCCGCCGTGCAATGATCGTCGATCACCTTGCGCTGGGCGGCGCTCATCTTGGCGTATTTCCGCTTGCTGATGCCGTGGGTGAAGGTCGACACGTAGAGCGGCACGTCGAGGGTGAACTTCACGGCGTCCTTGAACTTGAAGCTGCCCTCCAGACCGCCCATGGTGACGGTGATCCCGTCGGTGATGCCCTTCTTGAGCGTATCCTTGGCTTCCATGATCGGCACCTGCACCGGGTTGCCGCCGAGCGCGGTGACGAAGCGGGACATGGTCTGGTTGGCCGAACGGATATTGAGCCCCTTCACGTCGGCGGGAACCCGCACCAGCTTCTTCACGGTATGGAAGGTCGCCCGCTCGTGGGTGAAAACGTGGCAGACGAGATGCTCGGACATCTCCTTTTCCGCGTACTTCCTGTACCAACGGGTGAGCGCCCGGGCGCCACGCAGGCTGTCCCGGATGGTGAACGGAAGGTCGGAGGCCCCGAGCACCGGGAAGCGACCCGGCGTGTAGCCAGGATTGATCAGCCCGAAGTCGGCGATTCCGCGCTTGACCATGTCGTAATGGTCCCGCCCGGAGCCGAGCTGGCTCGATGGGAAGAGCGTGGTCTTGATCGTACCTCCCGAAGCCTTCTCGACCGACGCCGCCCAGTCCTTGTAGCCGGGCGTCAGCTTGTGCACGGGAGGCACCCAGTAGCTGAGCTTGATCTTCACGACCTTATCGGCGGCCTGGGCCGTACCCGCGACGAGGCTTGCCGCGAACAGGGTGCCGATTGCGATCGGCGCAAGATGCTTCATGAATCCTTCTCCGGAAGGTGGATACGAAGACGCGGATGGAACTGGCAACTCATGACGATACCCCAACCCTGCCTCAATTCTATAACGAAGCCTGGGGCATTCGGAACCACTTGAGACGCGTCCGCTCGGTCGCTTGGGCGCGATTTCGTCACTCCTGAGTGTCGGCTGCGGGGCGTGTGGCCGCGTATTCGCGGATCAGCAGGAACCCCGCCGCGCCCACGCCGAAGAGGTCTGTCCAGACGCCCCCTTGGAAGGATCCGGCGGGAATCAGCAGACAGAACCCGGCGACGGCGAACGAGACCCGGACCACCGGGGACAGGTGCCGACGGTAGTACCCGACGATGCCGATCGTGACCAGCCAGACCCCGGCGATGGCGGTCGGGATGTCGTGCAGCAACTCGAGCAGCGTGCCGTCCAGCAGCAGGCTCGGCGAAAACACGAAAAGAACCGGCACCACGAATGCCGACCAGCCGAAGCGCGTGGCCGCCCAGCCGGTCGCCATCGGGTGGCTGTCGGCCAGCTTGGCCGCGGCGAAGGCGGCGATACAGATCGGCGGTGTGATGAAGGAGAGCATGCCGAAATAGAGCACGTACATGTGCGCCGCCATCGGCGTGACGCCGACCTCGATCATCGCGGGCGCGACCAGCGCCGAGACCAGCACGTAGACTCCGATGGTCGGCATGCCCATGCCGAGCACGATGCAGACGACCCCGGCCAGGGCTAGCAGAAGCGCGAAATTGCCTGCGCCGATTTGCGACAAAACCAGGGTCAACGCGAAGCCGAGCCCCGACTTGGAGATGATGCCGATGATCATGCCAACGGCGGCGCCGATCATCACCAGGTCGATCACCAGCACCCCGGTCTCGGCCACCGCCCAGAACACATCGCGCAGCCGCATGCGGCGGCCCTTGTATCCGAACGCGAGGCCAAGCACGACGAGGACCAGGCAAGCGTCGAGCGCGGCCTCGTCGGGCTCGAAGTTGAGCCAGAACAGGCCGAAGATCAGCACGACGAAGGGGATCAGGAAGATCCAGCCCTGCTTGAGCACGGTCCAGAGGCGCGGGATGAGCGATTCCTCGACCCGCGATATTCCCTCGCGCGCCGCCTCGAGATCGGCCTGGACGAAGAGCCCCACATAGTAGAGGAGAGAGGGGACCAGGGCGGCGATGGCGACTACCCGGTATTCGACGTCGAGATCCTCCGCCATGAGAAAAGCCACCGCCCCCATCACCGGCGGCATCAGCTGACCCCCGGTGGAGGCCACGGCCTCTATCGCGCCCGCGGATTCGGCGCGGTAGCCGCCGCGCTTCATCAGCGGAATCGTCACCGCGCCGGTCGACATGACGTTGGAGACCGTCGAGCCGGAGATGGAGCCGAACAGGCTCGACCCGGTGATCGCCACCTTGGCCGCCCCGCCCCGGTAGCGCCCCATCAGGGCGATGGACACATCGTTCAGGAACTCGCCGGCGCCCGAACGGTGCATCAGCGATGCCATCAGCAGGAAGGCGACGACGATCGTCGTCACGATCTGCGTCGGCAGGCCCATCAGCGCGTTGGTGTCGAAGGTGAGGTAGGTGACGAGATCGCCGAACTCGATGGTCTGCCCCTGGAGCTTGCCCGGCACGAATTGGCCGGCGACGCCGAACAGGATGAAGGCAAACAGCACCGCCATCAGCACGATGCCGACCGTGCGCCGCAACCCCTCGGCACAGAGCGACAGCACGACGATCGCGCACAGCACCGCGTCAAACGGCTGGTAGACCACGATGTCGGCGAGCCGCGGATACTCCACCGCGAGATAGAGGCAGGCCGCGAGCCCGGAAAGCCCGGCCAGCCAGTCGTACCGGGGCACCTTTCCCGCGCGTTTCCCCCGGTTCACCGGGACATGGACGAAGGTAAGCAGCAGCGCCACCCCGATCATCGGGAAAAGGAACTGCTGATCGTAGAGCTGCAACCCGAGGAGGCTGCGGTAGAGGTCGAGAGACTTGAAAATCGCCGCGACGACGAGAATCGCGGCAAGTCCGATCACCAGCCGCCGCACGCGCGGTCCGGCCGGTGAAATCAGCCTGGCTTCCTCGCTGTCGGTCCGACCCGCCATCTATGGAGCGGCGGGCGCGGCGGCAGACCGGTCGGCCTGGCGCCGCCTCCCGTCCGGAGCCCGGGCGCGGCTACATCTTTCCCTTCATCAGCCCAGCCTCCTTGTAGAACTTCTCCGCACCAGGATGGAGTCCCACCCCCTTGAGTTCGGGCACCATGTTCTTCGGGTGGAAGCCGCGGAACACCGGCGACACCGCAACGAGCCCCTTCTTGCCGGCATGCAGCGCCTTGACCGATTTGTACACGACATCGGCGGACAGCTTGGTCGAGGTCATCAGCAGCATGTCGAACGCCATGACCCAGGTCTCGCCTTCGACCCCGATGGTCTTGTCGTCGAGTTTGACGAGATAGGAGTTGGGATACGACTTCTGCAGCGCCGCGCGCCCCTCCGGCGTGTTGTTCATCTTGAGGATGCGGATGCCGCCCACCTTGGCCGCGGCGTTGCGGAGCCGCGCGCCGCCCAGCGAGGACAGGGTGCCGTCGACCGAGCCCTTGAGGAACAGCTCCGCGCCCGCGGTGGTATTGGGAACCGGCACGCCCTTGAAGTCCTCGACCTTCATGCCGGCATTTCCGACAAAGGCATTCAGAATGTTGAGAACCGTCTTCTGGGCGGTGTAGCCGACGGTCATCCTCTTGCCCGTCAGGTCTTTCAGGGTTTGGAAGGGCGAATCCTTGCGCACCAGGGTGCCGACCGGAAGCGGCACCATGCGGGCCGCGGCAACCCAGTCCTTCGAGATCGGACGGCCCTTGAAGCCGCCGGTCCCGGCGATCGCGTCGTTCACGTCGCCGGTCGAATTGACCCCGAAGGCGAGCGTGCCCTTGGCGACGAGCGGTGCGTGATGCGCGTTCGAGGTGTGCGGAATCGCGCGGGTGTTGAGGCCGGCGCCGTCGGCGATCACCTTGGCGATGCCGGAACCGATCCGGTTGGTGAGCGAAGCCGCTGGCCCGGTCCCGATACCGACGGATTGCGCGTGCGCCGCCCCTGCGACACAAGTCGCTACCAGCCCGACGGTACAGAATCTGATAAGCGTCATGGTGTCCTCCCTTCGTCCCGCGAAACGTCCGTGCCAGCCACGGCGCTTCGGGGATTACCTTGTTGGGCGGGCATTCTTGCAACTCGCGGGCCCGATGCAAACCGACCATGCAAGTGGAAAACCGATTCCGTCGCCGATACGATGCTGTACGCCCGCCCGGCGACGAAGACGGAGAAGCCGCGATGATTCGACCGCAGCGCCTGGGACATGTCGTGCTCCGCGTCCGGGATCTCGACAGGTCGCTCGCCTTCTACACCCGGGTGACCGGGCTGAAGATCGCGGCCCACAAGCGGGAAACGGGCCAGTCCTTCCTCAGCTACGGCGACGACCACCACGCCCTGGCCCTGTTCGAGGGCGGGCGAGACGATGCCGGTCCGGTCGACCGCCGGCTGACGGGTATGAGCCACACGGGTTGGGAACTCGAGGATCCGCGCGCGCTGGACGCGGCCCGCGAGGCGCTCGAGTCCGACGGCATGGAGGTCGAGCAACGCACGGGTGGCGCCGGGCGGCGCAGCATCCTGTTCCCGGATCCCGACGGCAACCGCGTCGAACTCTACTGCGACGCGGACACCTGCGGGCGCTTTTGGGAGAGACGGATCGTGATACGGACCAGGAAGCTCGGGCACATCGCACTCAGGGTCGGCGACATCGAGCGGTCCCGCGACTTTTACGCCGCGGTGCTCAACATGAAGGTCACGTCGGAAGACCCGGAAACCGGCGAATGCACGCTCGGCCTGGAGCCGGGGAGGCGCGATATCGTCCTCTGCCGCGCGCCGACGGCGGAACGGCCGGGCGGGGAAGCGCCGGGCCTGCTCCATTTCGCCTGGCGGCTAGAGGATTTCCGCCAGGTCCAGCATGCCTGCCGTGCGCTGCGCGGCATGGGGATGGAGCCGCGGACGACGCTGCACAACGTGACGCACAGCATCTACGTTCAGGACCCCGACGGCCACACCGTCGAGCTTTACTCCGATCGTTGGGAGAACGGCTTCGAGGCGATGAGGACGCTGGGTCCGATGAGCGTTCCGATGGATATCGAGACCGGCGAGCGTGCCGGCCCCGCCTAGCCGATGCGGGACATGACGCCGGTCTGGAACAGCGCGACCGAACGCATCGCGTCTTCGTGCTCCATGTCGCCGAAATAGAACTGGCAGATCATGTAGTTGACGCCGAGCGCCTCGACCTGGCGTTCGACTTCGGCGCGCACCGTATCGGGCGACCCCACGATGTCGGTGCCCGCCTCCATCGCGCCCTCCACGGTATCCAGGGCGCCGCGCGCGAAAGTCGGGCCGGCCACGCCGTGGTCGCGGAACAGCTTGGTGAGACTCCCATGCCAAGTCCGGTAGGCCGGCCGCGCGATCCGCATCGCGTCCTCGTCGGTGTCGGCCACCACGACATGGCGCGAAATGCCGATCGCCGCGCCGCCCGGGAAACCGAGAGCAGGCCCGACCGGTCCGGAAAAATTGTCCACGAACGCGTCGATGCACGCCCTGGCCGAGTCCATGGCACCCAGCGTCACGAAATTGTATCCCGCCTCGCCGACTGCGGCCGCGCTCGCCGGGTTGGAGGTCGGGTACCAAATGGGCGGGTGAGGCTCCTGCAGCGGGCGAAGCTCCATCGGCACGCCGCTGTAGCTGAAATAGGGGCCATCGTGGGTCAACTCGTCGTGAGTCAGTCCGCGAACCACGGCGTCCAGCGCCTCCAGGAAGATCGCCTGCGAGTTCTCGGGATCCACCTTGTGGAAATTCAGCTCGAACGGCGACACTCCGCGGCCGACGCCGACGTCGAACCGGCCGCGGGACAGATGATCGAGCATCGCGATTTCCTCGATCAGGCGCAGCGGCGAATAAAGCGGCAGGAGATAGCACAACGGCCCGAAGCGCATGGTGCTGGTGGCCCTGGCCACCGCGCCGAGCCAGACGCCCGGAACCGGCACCATGTTGAGGGGCGTCGCGTGGTGCTCTGCGACGTGGTAGCAGAAGAACCCGGCCTCCTCGAGGGCGGCAACGTATTCCAGCCGCTTGTCGAACTGGTCGGCGAGTGCGAGGCCGCTCCGGTCGACGTGGTCGAACGCTCCGAACTTCATGGCGTTGCTGCTCCATCAGGCTGCCGGATGCCGAGTGCCCGGCAGACGCGGGAGTCTAGCGGGTTGATGGTGAACCGGCATCCGTCGCGAGGAGGCGTGTCGCAAGGAGGCGGCGCTTTGACTTTCAACAAGCGGCCAAGACTCGCGTATGCTCGCAAGGGACAAGGTCGTCCCCGACCGCGGCTGAACGAGCGGGGATCCGGGCATGGATGCCAGTGACATCGAAGCGCTTGTAATCGACAGGCCGGAGGACGGCGTGTTCAAGGTCCATGCCGATATCTATCGGTCGGAGGAGATCTTCGAACTCGAACAGAAATATATCTTCGAAGGCGGCTGGGTGTTCCTCGGGCTCGATTGCCAGGCGGCGGAACCGTACGACTTCTTCACCACCCATATCGGACGCCAGTCGGTCATCGTCAGCCGGGACAAGGACGGCATCCTGCACGGTCTGATCAATGCCTGCCGGCATCGCGGGGCGCTGGTCTGTCACACCGCGTCGGGCAACGCTCGGACCCATGTCTGCCCCTACCATGCTTGGACCTACGACAGCGCCGGAAACAACACCGCGATCACCGAGCACGACCGGGGCGCCCACGGGGCGGGCTTCGATGCCGAGGACCACGGGTTGCGGCGCATCCCTCGCTTCGAAAGCTATCGCGGGTTCCTGTTTGGCAGCCTCAACCCCGACGTGCCGCCGCTCGAGGCCTATCTGGGGGAGACCACGGTCTTCATCGACCTGGTCGTCGACCAGGGCCCCGACGGGCTGGAGCTAGTGCCCGGAACCGTCCACTACACCTATCGGGGCAACTGGAAGCTGCAGATCGAGAACTCGGCGGACATCTACCACTTCATGCCCACCCACGAGACCCTGCTGCGGATCGTGAACGCCCGCGCGGCCGATGACGCGGCGGCGGCATCGGCCTACCGCCACCGGAAAGAGGGTTCGGTGACGCGCGGCTCAATGTGCTTCCCGAACGGGCACAACGCGATGTTCGGCGGCGGCGACAACATCCGGGCACGGCCGCTCTATCGCGAACTGGACAGGCTCATGGAACGGGTCGGAGCCGTCCGCGCCAAGTGGATGCTCTATACCCGTAACGTGCTCTTTTTCCCCAACATGCAGCTACTGGAAAACGCGTCCCTGCAGATCCGGGTCAACCGCCCGGTAAGCGCGTCTCGCACCGACATCGTCACCTACTGCATCGCTCCCAGGGGCGAGTCGGACGAAGCCCGCGAGCTCCGCGTCCGCCAGTACGAAGAGTTCTTCAACCCGAGCGGGCTGGCGACGCCCGACGACACCGCGATCTTCGAGGATATCCAGGCCGCGGCCGGCGCCGACGCGGTCGACTGGAACCAGGGTTACATGCGCGGCATGGGAACGGTCAGCCGGGAGCCGATCCCGGAGGCACGGGAGCTCGGGCTGAACCCGGTAACGTCGGTTACCGGATCCCCCAGCCTCGGCGACGAGACCATCCTCCACGGCCCGATCCGGGCCTGGCGTGATCGGCTGAAGGCGGCGCTGTCGAGCGAGGATCGTCCTTCCCTGCGATACGGTTCGGCGGCCGCGGAATGACGGCCGGAGACGGCCGTGCCGAGGTCGTGGCGCTGCTCCATCGCGAGGCCCTATTCCTCGACGAACAGCGGTGGGACGAGTGGCTGGCGCTCTATACAGAGGATGTCGAGTACTGGGTTCCGGCCTGGAAAGGCGAGCACGAAGCGACCGCCGATCCGCGACGTGAAATCTCGTTGATCTACCTGAATTCCCGCGCGCGCCTGGAAGAGCGCATCGGGCGCATCCGCTCCGGCCGGTCGGCGGCCAACCTGGTGCTGCCCAGGACCGCGCACGCGATCTCCAACGTGCTGATCGAAAACGAGACCGCCGGGACCGTGAACGTGCGATGCGTGTGCATCACCCATATATACGATCCCAAGCGACGGAGCGAGTTCCGCACCGTCGCCCGGAATGCGCTCGGACTGGTGCGCGTCGGGGAAGAATGGCGCATCCGTTCCAAGAAGGTCCTCGTCCTCAACGACAACCTGCGGACCATGCTCGACTTCTACATGCTCTAGGGCCGAACGCCGACCCCGCCCTCCCGGCTCCGGCGCTGCTGCATCAAGGCGATCGCCCCGACCGCAACCGCCGCGCCGCCGATCACCGGCCAGGAGGCCGGGTGACCGAACGGGCAAACCATGATCGCGACCCCACAAATCGCGACGATCGCCTGCACCGCGACGGAGAGCTGGCAAAACAGATAACCCGCCATGCCGACCGCGAGCACGGACACGCCGATCGCAGTCTTGAGTCCGACGGTCACGATCTCCGCGGTCGTGCCGTCGAAGATCAGCGCCGGCTGATAGACGAAGACGAACGGCACCACATAGGCGGCGATGCCGAGACGCACGGCGGCCCAGCCGGTCTGCCAGAAATTGGTGCCGGCGACGGCGCAGGCGGCGAACACGGCGATGCAGATCGGCGGGGTGATCATCGACAGCATGCCGAAATAGAAGATGAACAGGTGCGAGGCGAGCCGCGGGATGCCGGTTTCGACCAGCGCCGGCGCGATCAGGAGGGCGAGCATGAGATAAATGACGCCGGACGGCATGCCCATGCCGAGAACGATGCAGACGACGGCCGTCATCAGGAGCAGGAGCAGGCCGCTCTCCCCCGCCGCCTGGGTGAGGAGAAGCGAAAAGTTGAAGCCGAGCGTGGAAATCTGGATCGCCCCGATGATCATTCCCGCCAGCGCGGTGACGATGACCAGTTCGAGGACCGTCTGCCCGGTCTCCCGGACCGCGATCCAGACCTTCTCCAAGCTCGGCCGGGTGAACGGATTGAACAGGGACACGGCCAGGGTCGCGCCCACCGCCAGCATCGCCGAACGGCCGGGCTGCCAGTGTTCGGCTACCAGCGTCCATACCAGCAGGAAGATCGGAATGACGAAGATCCAGCCACGACCGACGATGTTCCCGAGGCTGGGCGCATCCGGCAGCTCGACCGGCCTCAGCTTCTGCTTGGCGGCTTCGAGATCGACCTGAACGAACAGCGCGATGTAGTACATGATCGCCGGCAACAGCGCGGCCAGGATCACCTCGCCATATGAAATCTGCAGGATGTCGATCATCAGGAAGGCGACGATGCCCATGACCGGCGGCATCACCTGCCCCCCGGTCGACGCCACCGCTTCGATCCCGGCCGCCGTCGGTCCCGAATAGCCGGCCCGGCGCATCATCGGAATGGTGATGGGGCCGTCCATCACGACGTTGGACACCGCGCTCCCCGAGATCGTCCCGAACAGGCTGGACGCCATGACCGCCACCTTGGCCGGACCGCCGCGGTATTTCCCCATCGTGACGAGGGCGAAATCGTTGAGGAAGCGATCGCCGTTGGCGGCGAACAGCACGCGTCCGAACAGGATGAAGGCGACGATGATGCTCGTCGTCACGTCGAGCGGGATGCCGAACAGGGCATTGTTGTCGAGATAGAGGTAGGTGACGATCCGCTCGGGTGAGGTGCTGGGGACGTTGAGCAGGCCGGGCGCCAGGTGGGAGAGCGCCGAATAGGCGATGAACACCGCGCCGAGAAATACCAGGGTCCAACCCATGGCGCGCCGCGTCGCCTCGAACACCAGGAAGACCGCCATCGCGCCGAGTGCGATGCGCTCCGGCTTGAGCTCCCCGATGGTCTCGACGATGTCGCGGTAGACGAAGACGACGAAGAGCCCGCAAGCGAGGCTCATGGCCACCAGAATCCAGTCATAAAACGGAACGCGATCGTGGTCCGTCGACGCGGTGGGTTTCAGGCCGAGAAAAATCGCCGCCATCGCGAGCCCGAAGATCAGGGCGAGAAACTGCTCCTTGAAGATCGCGATCCCGACATAGTGCTGCACCTCCAGCGACCAGGCGGCGCACAGAAGCGTAATCGCGCCCAGCAGCACGTTCTTGAGGACATTGGGCCAGCCGGCGAGCCGGCGCCATTTCCGCGCCCCGGTCAGGGCGTCGACGGCTTCGCCCGATGCCGAAGGCTGGTCAGCCATGCCTTCCTGCGACCGCGGTCAAGCGACCGGAACCGCCGGCCCTCGCGGGCCGGCGGCCATCGGGGTCCGTCACCGCTTCGGCTTCCGCCCGCCTACTTCGCCATCGCGGATATCTTCTCGTTCGCCTTCATGGCTTCGTCCGTCCACAGCCCCTTGCCCTTGTAAAACGCGACCGCGGCCGGGTGGTAGGGCGCCATGGGAAGGGCGGTTACCGAATTTTCCCGCTTGAACCCGCCGAAAATCGGGCTCGACTTGATCAGGGCGTCTGTTCCCTTCCACAGCGCCTCGACGATCTGGCCAGCGATACCGGCATCGAGGTCCTTGTGAGCCAGGAGATAGGTGTCGTAGGTGATCACGTTGGTCGGCTGCGCGATGGCCAGCGGCGGAATCGGCTTGGGGAATCTGACCAGCTTCAGCCCGGGAAACATGATTTCGCGCATTTTCGCGACCTTGGCGGGATCGTCGTCGAAAGACAGGAAACGAACCGGCTTCTGTGCGTGGATTTCGCGCACCGCCGGCATGCCGACCGCCCCCCAACTGGACTCGGCGCGACCGGCGCCGACCGTTTTCACGCCGTCGACGACACCGGTCACCGGGACCTTGACCACATCGTCCCAGGTCAGGCCGCCGTTTGACAGCCCGGCCGCGATCGATCGCGGCAGCACGGCATGACCACCGAAATCGGAGGTCAGCTTGCGACCTTTTATCTGGGAAATTTGCTTGATGTCAGAGTCGGCGTGAACGATGAAGCCGAGCCTGAGCACGTTGGGACCCGCACGCAGAATCCTGATGTTCTTGCGGGGCTTCTTCAATTTGGTCAGGCCGTTGAATTCGGTGTATGTCGAACTTGCCGTCAGAACCGCGACCTTGAGTTCGCCGGAATCGAGCGCCGCCATGAACGCATCGGGTCCGGCGAAGGGGCGTACCACCGCGCGCAGCTTCGAATTATCGGTAATCGTCTTAGCCATCGCGGTACCGACCCGGTTCATCAGGCTGCCCTGCCGATCGGTCGCGATGACCATGGTCTGCGCCGCGGCCTCGCAGGTGAACGCCGCGAGGATCAGCGCGCTTACGGCGAACGCTCGGAACCGAAATCGTGTCATGGCAGTCTCTCCTTCGTTTTCGATGATGGGATTTCTGCGTGGCGCGCCATGCGGAAAATGCGCCGATTTCCTCCCTTGCGCCAAGACACTAGCGATTGCGAAAAGGCCTTTCCAGTCGAGACAATCGACCATCCGCCGAACCGGCGGCGCGCGGCTCTACGATGCCCGCCGCGCGTGTCGCAGCGCCGCTGTCGCAGCGCCGTCGACCGCGATCGTTTCGGCGTCCAGAACCACGCCATAGTCGCGCTCCGCCGCTTCGTGCGAAACGTAACCTTCCGCGACGTCAGCCGCGACCTTGTCCGGATCGCGATCCAGCGGATCGCCCCAACCGCCGCCGCCGCCGGTACGCACCACCACCTCCGCCTCCGGAGGCACCGCATGGCCCTGGACGTCCATCTCCCGGAATCCGGCGTCTGCCGGCTCCTTGAGCAGGTAGGTGTGGGTCCCGCCCTCTTCCCCGCCCCAAAGCCCCCAGGGCGGGGCGGTCTTGCGAAGGCTGCCCTGAAAGTTCCAGCGCCCGTCGACCAGGTTGACGACGTTCATGTCGATCCCGAGCCCGCCGCGGAATTCGCCCGCGCCGCCGGAATCCGTCCTGAGCGCACGCTGTTCGACCAGCACGGGGCATTTGAGCTCGATCCCCTCGATGGTGGCGTTGCGGACGTCCCCCTGGCAAACCGAAACCGTGGCCGACTCCCCGTCCTCGCCCGGGCGGCCGCCCCAGCCGCCGCCCTCGATGCTCTGGACGACGAAATTGCGTCCGGTGTCGGGGTGGCGGCCGAAGAATACCACCGAGCCGCCGAGCAACCCGTGATGGGCGGCGGGAACCCGGTCGCGCATCGCGGGCGCCAGCGCCGCCACGATGGTGTCGACCACGGAGGGGATGATCAGGCTCCAGCTCGCCATCGGCGCGGGAAACCGCGCCATCATGATATTGCCTTCCGGAATGACCACCTTGAGCGCCCGGAAGGACCCCTCGTTCACCGGCTCCAGCGGTGCGGTCAACGCCTTGTAGGCAACATAGCCGGCGGCGTAGGTCCTCGCGTTGATCGCCGCCTTGCGCTCGCCGGCGCAACCGGACAGGTCGATGGTCATCTCCTCGCCCCGCACGGTCACCCGGGCGTGGAGCCTGAGCCGTTCGTCCTTGTTCTGCGTATCGTGGTCGAAGAACGTCTCGGCCTCGTAGACGCCATCCTCGATGCCCGCAACCACGGCGCGGCACTTCGCCTCGGTCTCGTCGAAGACACGCTCCAGCGCGTCATGCACGGTCGCCGGTCCATATTTCCGGAACAGCTCGTCGAGCCGGCGCGTTGCCAGGCGGCAGGCGGCGATCTGGCCGCGCAGATCGCCCATCGAGGACTCGGGGAAGCGGATATTGTCTCCGATCATCCGGTGAAGCGGCTCGTTGAGTTCACCGGCGTCGTAGAGCTTGAGCTGGTTGAGCTGCAACCCCTCCAGCCACGGGTCGACGACCTTGGGGCCGCCACCGAAGCCGGTGCTGCTTCCGCCGACATCGATCCAGTGCGCCCGCACCATCGCGAAGAAGGCAAGCTTGTCCTCGAAGAAATAGGGCACATGGACGACGATGTTGTTGAGGTGCTGGCCCGCGACCGCCTGGTGGTTGGTGATCAGCAC
>JAJDVM010000317.1 GCA_022826125.1 Defluviicoccus sp. | reverse complement strand
GGCGGGGATTTGCGGCACATTGCCGCGCGGAATCGCGGGTGTGGCGGAATTGGTAGACGCGGCGGCCTCAAAAGCCGCTGTCCGCAAGGACTTGCCGGTTCGAGTCCGGCCACCCGTACCAGCTTTCCCGGCGCGAGGAACGGCTCAGGTCACCGCGGCGGCCGCCTCGAGGCTCTCGATCAGCTGGGCGCGCCGCATGTAGGTGCGCGCGGCTTCGCGATCCTCCGCGGTGCGGCGGAGCTCGTCGAGACGGGTCTTGCGGACCGCCGGGTCGCGCTCCTCGAGCTGCTTCTTGTTGGCGATGGTCTGGGCCTGGGTGAAGTCGGCCGCGGCCCTGTGGCGCTGGCGGCTGTATAGATCGAGCAGGTCTGGACCTGCCTCGCCTCTCCACACGGCGGCGAGCTTCGAAGCCAGGTTCATCGCGTCGTGGATGCCGCCGTTCAGCCCCATGCCGCCGATCGGGTTGTTGACGTGGGCCGAATCGCCCGCGAGGAGCACTCTGCCCTTGCGGAACGTCTCGGCGACGCACTGGCTGACGGTGTAGACGTTCGCATAGGCGACCGGGTAGTCGCCGTCCTTGGGAAAGAAGCGCTGGAGCCGGGCCTGGATGGCGTCCTCGCGCGTCGCCTCCTCTTCCGTCTCGTCGACCCGCATCGGGATCACGCAACGCCAGATGGCGGGCAGAGGCGGTTCGCCGGCGACCTTGAACAGGTTTCCCCACTCGTCCGGGGCCGAGAAGTAGTTGCGGTAAGCGACCCTTTCGTCCTGCTCCATGTAGTCGAAATAGGTCCCGATCTTGATGAACTTCTCCGGGTAGGTGAAACCGACGAAGTCGATGCCGGCGCCCTTGCGCACGATCGACCGCCCGCCGTCGCAGCCGACCAGCCACGAACCGCGAAGCGTCTCTGCCGTGCCGTCGGGGAGCTCGACGTCGACGGTCACATGGTCGGCGTGCTGCGCGAGCCCGGTCACGGTGTGGGAGAAGCGGACGTCGAAATCCGCCCTGCCGCCGTGGAGCGCGAGGATCTTGCGCACCAGCTTGTATTGCTCGTATTGCAGGACATAGGGAAACGAGAGCTCGTCGGCGAGATCGCCGAGATCGAACTCCGCCACCGTCTCGCGCGAGAGCCGGTCGTGAAACCGGTAGACCGGCGCCTTGAGCCCTTCCGGAACGATTTCGGCCGCGAGCCCGAGCGAATCGAGCATCTCGACGGTCGGCGGATGGTAGGACGCGGCGCGCTGGTCGACGAAGGGCTCGGCCAGCGTTTCCAGCGCCACGAAGGGCACGCCCTCCCGATGGAGCGCCAGCGCCAGCACCATGGCGACCGGCCCGCCGCCGGCGACAATTACGGGATCGCGTTCGGCCATGTCTCCCGCCCGAATGACTAACGGGTGGAGATTAGCGGACCTGGGCACCGCTTTGAATCGCCCCGGAAGCGAGGCTCTGGCGGAAATACTTCAATTAGAATATGTTCTCGTCGATCTACTTATCTCTAGTTGCATGGGAGTACGCGCGGTGGCCCGAAACACCCTGATCGCCAGCCGGGACGAGGCCGTGGCGAACATCCCGCGCTACCGGGACGCGCTGAAGGACGACCGGCACGGCGCGGCGTTGAGGAAGTCGATGCCGATGGTGCATGTCTGGTACGCGGTCCGGCCGCCCGGCAAGGAGTGGCTGTTCGCGCCGTCGAAATTCATCGGGTATCCGGGGAATACGGCGGAGGCGTATTTCCGAGACAGGAACGCCAGGCGCGGCCGCGATACCGAACGAACCCTCCGGCGGTGGTTTCACGTCGTCCGGCCCGGCACGCGTCTCGCCGACGGTCTCGAGCGCGCCCTGCGGGATTTCCTCCGCGGCTACGGGCATTCCGGCCCGCGCAAGGACGCCCGCATCTGCGTGCCTGCGGAGGTTCTGGACGATGCCGCCGAAGCGCCGGAGGCATCGAACCGGATCGCCGTCGATCCGGCGGTCTGCGGCGGGCGTCCGCACGTCCGGGGAACCCGGGTCCGGGTCTCCGACGTGCTGCGGCTCATGGCGTCGGGCGCCGCGACGAAGGAAATTCTCGCGGACTACCCCTATCTGAAGGACGCCGACCTGCGGGCCGCCCTGGCTTTCGGCGCGGCGGCGGTCGACCACCGCATCGTCCCGGCGGGCTGAGCCGTGCGTTTCCTGTTCGACGCGCAGCTGCCGCCGGGTCTCGGACGGTGGCTGTCGGAGTGGCTGCACACCTGCGACCACGTCGACGATGTCGACCTCGGCGCGGCGACCGACGACCGGATCGAGGCGTGGGCGCGCGCGTTGCGGGCGATCGTCTGGTCCGCCGACCCGGCTTTCGCCGAACGGGCGCGGAACGCGCCGGGGCTGCAGGTGGTCTGGCTGCGGTGCGGCAACACGACGAACGCCGCGCTCCGCGCCCGGCTGGCTCCGCATTTGAACGAGATCGAAGCCGCCTTGGCCGAGGGGGAGGTGCTAGTCGAAGTGCGTTGAACGCGGCGCGCCGCCCGCGCTTTGTTGTTCCCCCCGGACCGTTCCCCTACACTCGATCCGCACACAGGACAGGATGCGCGCGATGAAGGTCTTTCTCTTTCATTTGATGCCCTACGCCTATCTCGACCTCGACTACGACAAGAAGTACCGGTCGGCATGGGTGGTTCTGCCCAACAGCTATTTCGATCCCAAGAAGGGGCATGAGCTCTACAACCGGTATCTCGACGAGCTCGAATACGGCGAGGAGCTCGGCTTCGACGGGCTCTGCGTTAACGAGCACCACCAGAACGCCTACGGCATCATGCCGTCCCCGATCGTCACCGCGGCGGCGCTGGCGAGACGCACCGAGCGGGTGAAGATCGCCATCGTGGGATCGGCCTTCGGCATCCGCGAGCATCCGCTGACGCTCGCCGAAGAGCACGCGATGATCGACTGCATCTCGGGCGGGCGGCTGATCAGCGGCATGGTGCGCGGCATCGGCTGCGAGTACTACTCGATGGGCGCCAACCCGGCCTTCTCGCACGACCGCTTCCACGAGGCGCACGACCTGGTGATCCGCGCGTGGACCGAGGAAGGGCCGTTCTCCTTCGAGGGCGAGCACTACCATTTCGAATACGTCAATCTCTGGCCGCGCCCCTACCAGGACCCGCACCCGCCGATCTGGTGCCCGTCCCAGGGCTCGACCGAGACCATCGAGTGGACCGCGCATCCGGACCGCAAATACACCTATCTCCAGACCTACAGCCCGTTCCGCGCGGTCAAGCGGTTCATGGACGCCTATCGCGACAAGGCCAGGGAATACGGATACGAGGCGAAACCCGACCAGCTCGGCTGGCTGGTGCCGATCTACGTCGCCGATACCGACGAGCAGGCGCGCGACGAGGCCCGGCCCCATATCGAGGCCTTCGCCAACAAGTTCCTGCGCAACCCGCCGGAGATGCTGCTGCCGCCGGGCTACACCTCGATCGCCTCGCTCAAGAACGTGCGCAAGCACAAGTCGAGCCTGAGCCGGAGCCAGACCGTCGAATCGCTGATCGAGGACGAGGTGGTGGTGATCGGCAGCCCCGACACGGTGCGCCAGAAGCTGCTCGACTGCCAGCGCCGGGTCGCGCTCGGCAACGTGCTCGCGCTCTGCCAGTTCGGCACCCTTCCCGCCGATCTGACGAAGAAGAACATGGAGATGTTCGCCGCCGAGGTGATGCCGGCGCTCCACGAATCGCATATCGAGCAGCCGGAGCTTGTCGCGGCCGAATAGCGCGCCCGCAGGCGGCGCCGGTCCGCGATGACAGCGAACGGGATCGGCGCCCCGGTTCCCCGGGAAGACGACCGGCGGCTGCTGACCGGCGGCGGGCGTTACCTCGACGACATCGCGTTCGAAGGGCTGGCGCGCGGCGTGGTCCTGCGCTCGCCCCACGCGCATGCCCGAATCGCCACCGTCGACACGGCGGAGGCCGCGCGGATGCCGGGCGTGCTCGCGGTCCTCGACGGAAGGGACTGGCAGGCGGACGGCCACGGCTGCCTGCCCTGCGAGGACATGGCCACACGGCCCGACGGCACCCCGATGATCGACCCGCAGAGGCCCGCGCTGGTGCGGGACCGCGTGCGGTTCGTCGGCGACCCGGTCGCGTTCGTCGTGGCCGAAACCGAGGATCTGGCCCGGGATGCCGCCGAACGCATCGCCATCGACTACGAGCCCCTGCCCTCGGTCGTCACCATAGACGGGGCGCTTGCGGAGGGCGCCCCGGCGGTCTGGCCTTTCTGCCCCGGCAACGTCGCATTCGCGCACAATGAGGGCGACGCCGAGGCGGTCGCCGAGGCGTTCGAGGAGGCAACGCACACGGTCCGCCGGCGCTTCGCGATTAACCGAATCACCGGGGCGATGATGGAGCCGCGCGGCTGTGTCGGGCTCTACGATGCGCGCGACGGGCGCTACACGCTCCATTCCGGGGTCCAGAACGCGCATACACTGCGCCGCCAACTCGCGGATACGGTATTCGGCGTGGCGGAAAGCCGGGTCCGGGTCGTGTGCGAGGACATCGGCGGCAGCTTCGGCACACGCGGAGCGAACTATCCCGAGCTGATCCTCGTTCTCTGGGCGGCGCGCAGGATGGGGCGTCCGGTGAAGTGGGTATCGAGCCGGGGGGAAGGGCTCGCGACCGACGACCATGCGCGGGAGTGCGTCATCGAGGTTGCGCTCGCGCTCGACGACGGGGGGCGGTTCCTCGCGCTGGACGTCTCGACGAGCGCCAATCTCGGCGCCTACCTGTCGACCCGAGGCCCGCGCCCGCCGGTCGGCAATCTCGGCACGCTCGCTGGGGTCTACCGGACGCCGGCCGCCCATGTCGTGGTGCGCGGGGTTCACACCCATACCACCTCGACCTCGCCCTATCGCGGATCGGGCGCGCCGGAAGCGGCCTTCGCGCTCGAACGGACGGTCGACATCGCCGCGCGCAGGCTCGGCATGGATCCGGAGGTGATCCGCCGGATCAACACCGTCGCGCCGGACCGGATGCCGTGGACCAACGCGCTCGGCTACGTTTACGATTGCGGCGACTTCTCGAAGAATCTGAATCTCGTTCTTCAACACGCTGATATAAAAGAGTTTTCTGTGCGCCGACATGAGTCGGAAGCACGCGGCCGGCTGCGCGGGTTCGGCTTCGCCAATACCGTCAAGAAGACTTCGACCCCGATCGTCGAGACGGCGGAAATCCGCGTCGATCCCTCGGGCGGGCTCACGCTGATGACCGGAACGATCGACCACGGCCAAGGCCACTCGACGATCTTCCGGCAGATCCTGTGCGAAAGCCTCGGCGTGGCGCCGGGCGATATCCGTTTCGTCCAGGGCGATACCGATCTCGTGGTCTACGGAAGGGGGACGTTCAACTCGCGCTCGACGGCGATCGCCGGGTCGGCGATCCGCCTCGCCGCCGACAAGGTGATCGACAAGGGCAAGCGCATCGCCGCCCACCTGCTCGAAGCGGCCGAGACCGACATCGCCTATGCCGATGCCCGCTTCTCGGTGGCCGGAACCGACCGGTCGGTTTCGCTCGCGGACGTCGCGCATGCGGCGGTGGAGCCGACCGCCCTGCCGACCGGGCTCGAGCCCGGGCTCGGCGCGCAGGCCTGGTTCGCCCCGGAATACTGGAACTGGCCGAGCTCCGCGCAGGTCTGCGAGGTGGAGATCGATCCCGACACAGGCGTCGTCGAGATCGTGCGCTACACCGGAATTTCGGATGCCGGGCGGGTCATCAACCCGATGCTCTATGCCGGCCAGCTGCACGGCGGCATCGCCCAGGGCATCGGCCAGGCGCTGCTGGAGGAAATCCGCATCGATCCGGAGAGCGGACAACTCCTGACCGGGTCGTTCATGGATTACGCCCTGCCCCGCGCGGACGATTTGAGCGCGTTCGCGGTGGCGAGCGCGGGCATTCCCACCGCCTCCAACCCGATCGGCGCGAAGGGGGTCGGAGAATCCGGGCCGACCGGCGCGCTTCCGGCGACGATCAACGCCATCGCCGACGCGCTGGCCTCCGTCGGAGTGGAAGACATCCCACTGCCGGCGACACCGGAGCGCATCTGGCGGGCACTGAGCGGCGGCGGCGCGTAGACGTGGCCGCCCGCCACAACCCGGTTCTCGGCGTCCTCTGGATGTTCGGCGCCGCCGTCGCGTTCTCGGTGACCATCGCGCTGGTGCGCCATCTGTCGGCCACCTACTCGACCTTCGAGATCGTCATCTTCCGCCTTCTCTTCGGGATCGCGGTGCTGCTGCCCTGGCTGTTTCGGGTCGGCCGGGCGGGGCTCAGGACGAATAATTTGCGGATCTACGCGGCGCGCGCCGCTTTCGCTTATCTGGCGATGTTCTGCGGCTATTACTCGGTGCGGCTGATCACCATCGCCGACTCGGTCGCGCTCCAGTTCACCCTGCCGATCTTCACCCTGATCCTCGCCGTGATCCTGCTCAAGGAGCGCGCCTACGCGCATCGCTGGATCGCGACGGTGCTGGGCTTCGCGGGGGTGCTGATCATCGTCCGCCCGGGCTTCGCCGAGGTGAACGTAGGCGTCGCCATCGCGCTGGCCGCGGCGCTCCTGTTCGGCGTGGTCGACGTCTCGACGCGCTTCCTCGCGGGCAGCGACGGCATCCGGACGATCCTGTTCTACGGCTTCGTCATGCAGCTCCCCATCGCGATCGGGCCGGCGGCGGCCACATGGGTGACGCCGACGCTGGCCGACATCCCGTGGATCGTCGCCTTCGCCATCGGGGCGCTGAGCGCGCAGATCTGCATCACCAACTCGCTCGCCGCTGCCGAGGCGAGCCTGGTCTCGCCGGTGCTCTATCTGCGCCTGCCGCTGGTGGCGCTGTTCGGCTTCGTGTTCTTCGACGAGCTGCCGAGCGTCTGGACCTGGGTAGGGGCGGCGCTGCTCTTCGCCTGCACCTATTGGTGCACCTGGCGCGACGCGCGGATGGCGCGCTCAGCCTGATCCGCCGCCGTCCAGCATCGGGGCGGGCAGGATCTCGACCACCACGTTGAGGTTGCCGGGCGGCGCGCCGCCGATGCCCGGCAGGCCCAGCCCCTCGAAGGTGAGCGTTCGGCCGCTCTCGGTCCCGGGGGCGACGATCACCTCGACCCGCGCGCCGGTGACCAGCTCGACCACCTTGCGGGTCCCCTCCTCCGCCTCCTTGATTGTGATGCCCACGGTCTCGGCAAGGTCTTCGCCGGGGAGCGCGAGCGAGGTGCTGGCGGCGCCGAACACCCGGCCGCGCCGGTTGCCGGCGATATCGCCGAACAGGTCGATCGGCCGTTCGCCGATCCCGTCGTTGAAGTCGAACGCCCCGTCGTCGGCGCCCCAGGGCGCGCGCTCGGGCCCGAACCCGTCGGCATAGCCGCGCCGCCAGCCGCCCGCGTCGAACTCCGCCCGGCGCTCGGGATCGCTCAGCAGATCATACGCCTCGGTCGCCTCGCGGAACCGGTTGGCCGCGACCGTGTCGTCCGGGTTGGCGTCCGGGTGCAGCTCCTTGGCGAGCGCGCGGTAGGCACGTTTGATCTCGTCCAGCGTGGCCGCAGGCTCGATGCCGAGGACTTGGTAGGGGTCCTTCATGACGCCAGAATACCATGCGTCGCCGCACCGGCGGACCGAGGCTCTGAGGCGTGTGCGTTGTTCGGAGTTCCTTGCTGAGCAAGGTCTTCCGGACGGGTTGAGATTTTTCTTACCCCAGCGGCGTGGCTGATTTCCGCGGGGTCCGGCGCGACGAACGATCCGGATTGTCGATTTTCACCCCAT
>JAJDVM010000316.1 GCA_022826125.1 Defluviicoccus sp. | reverse complement strand
CATTGCCGGCACGGACGACGGCGGCGCGACAAGCGGCGAGGTATCGCTGGCCATTCCCGCGGGCGAGTCCGTCCTTCTCACCGCGGCCGAACTCGAAGGCGGCGCTTCCGGACTGCGGGGCGCGCTCGGCGACGGCCGGGGGATGTGGCGGCTGAACATCGCCTCGGGGGGCGACCTGGCCGTCATGAACCTGCTTCGGAGCGGCGGCGGGCATCTGACGAACCTGTCGAGCGGCGCTTCTCCGGCACTGCGCTCCGGCGAAGTACACACGGTGCCCTACTTCCCCTCGGCCTCCGACCCGCTGGGCCGACGGGGCCTGGTGCGCATCGTGAACGATACGGCGACCGACACCGTGGTGCGCGTGCAAGCCCACGACGGGACCGGAAGGTACTACGAGCCGCTGACGCTCGCACTGGGCGCGGGCGAGGCGGCGCATCTGAACTCCCGGGATCTGGAGATCGGCAACGCCTCCGGGGGCCTGTCCGGGCGCACCGGATCGGGGACGGGCGACTGGCGGCTGGACATTGCGGGCCCACCGGGCGTCGAGGTGCTGGCGTACGTGCGCACGCCCGCGGGCGTTCTTGCGCCCGTGCACGACGTGGCGGACGCATCGGGCCGAACCCACGAGTTGCCGATGTTCAATCCGGCGGGCGGCACCGTCCAGGCGGGCCAGCTGCGGATCGTGAATCCGGGGCCGCTTCCCGCGCGGGTGTTCATCCGCGGCAGGGACGACGGCGGCAACCCGTCCCGCGATATCGTGCGGCTGACCGTGGACGCGGGCGAGTCGAGAGTCGTGGAGGCCGCGGAACTGGAGACGGGCCGGGCGATGCGGGGCGCGCTCAACGGCGCGCTGGGCGACGGCGCCGGCCACTGGCGCCTCGAGGTCCAATCCGACCGGCCCGTCTTGCTGATGAACCTCGCCGAAAGCCGCGACGGGCGAATCGTCAACCTGTCCTCCGGCGCGAGACAAGCCGCGGCCGGCGTGAAGCGCTGAGCCCCCGGCGGCGGACGGGGCGCCCGCGGGCGCCTCGCCGCCGCCGGCGATCGACTTCGGGGGCGCCCGGGGAATCCGTGGACTTCGCGATCCGCCGCCCGGCCATTCGCAACTTTCCGTCCGTCGACCGCGGAGGCTGACGGGGGCATCCCCATCGCTCCGAGCCCCGACACGGCCGCCCGCCGCCAGGCGCCGGTCGGCGTCCTTTTCCCCGGCGCGCGGGACCGCCCCGGGCTCCTGTTCGGGCGCGGCTGAATCCGGGCGGCGCCCGCGGCGGCGTCTTGCGCCGCGCCGCGCGGAGGCGGAGCCGGCTTCGGCCGGGGCGAAGGCCGGACGCCGGAGGGCGTCCGCGCTGCGTTTCCACCACCCCGGAGCCTGCCCATGACCGAACCCCACGCCGTCTCGGCGGACTACTCGCTGCGCCCGAGCGAACTCGCCCCGACGCTATCTCTGCTCGTCGAAGCCCGCCAGCCCTGCATCGTCTGGGGGCCGCCCGGCGCCGCCAAGTCGCAGATCGCCCGGCAGGTCGCCGCCGACGCCGGGCGCGAGTACGTCGACGTGCGCGCGCTGCTGCTCGATCCCGTCGACCTGCGCGGCATCCCCTGGCGCGACGCCGACAGCCGCACCCGCTGGGCGCCGCCCGCGTTTCTGCCTCCCTCGGACGACACCGGGCGCTGGCTCATCAACCTGGAAGAACTGCCGTCCGCCGTTCCGATGGTGCAGGCCGCGCTCTATCAGCTCGTGCTCGACCGTCAGGTCGGGGAATACGAACTGCCCGAGGGCGCGTCGCTGATCGCCTGCGGCAACCGCGAGGGCGACCGCGGCGTCGTGCACCGGATGCCGACCCCGCTGGCCTCGCGGTTCGTGCACCTGGAGATCAGGGTGGACGCCGCCGACTGGTGCGCCTGGGGCGCGGCCAACGGCATCGCGCCGGAAGTGCTGTTCTTCATCCAGCTTCGGCCGGAGCTCCTGCACACCTTCGATCCGCAAGCGCGCGAGCGCGCCTTCGCCTGTCCGCGCACCTGGGAGTTCGCGAGCGGCATCGTGCACCGGCGCAACGGACTCGATCCCGCCGCCGAGCGGGCCTTGCTCGTCGGCGCCGTGGGCGAAGCCGCGGCGGTCGAGTTCGCGGCGTTCCTCAAGGTCTGGCGGGAACTGCCGCATCCGCGGGCCGTGCTCGACGATCCCGACAACGCCGACGTGCCGGAGAACGCCAGCGCGTTGATCGCGCTGTGCGGTTCGCTCTACCGGCTGGCCAGCGACGTCAACCTCGACGCCATCGTCACATACGCCACGCGCCTCAGGCGCGAGGTCGGCGAGTTCCTGGTCGGCTCCTGCGTGCGCCGCGAGCCGGCCCTGCAGCGGTCCCCCGCCTTCATCCGCTGGGCCGCGGCCAAGACGCAGTGACGGAGGCAACCATGTATTGGCGCATCACCCACTACCCGCCGGGCGCGGCCCCCTCGCGCGAATACGCGGTGCGGGCCCCGAGCCACGACGCCGCCAAGCGCAGCCCCGTTGCCGGGCGCAGCCCCGCGGACGTCCTCGGCGTTCCCGTCTGGACACTCCGGTAACCCACAAGGAGGCCCCATGAACCTCAACTCCGACGCCATGCTGGTCGGCCTGCACATCGCCGCCTGGTCCGGGCGGCAGTACGACCGCAAGGCCAGCGACCATGTCGCCGCGCACCACCAGGCGAGTTTCAGCGCCGGGCGCTACAACAAGCGCCTGCTGCCCAAAGCCGCGTTCGCGGCCATCACCGCGACGGTGAGCCGCGCACGAACCACGCACTACGAGCAGACCCTGCCCTGGGACGACAAGGGCGCGCGGCTCCTCACCGTCGCCAACTACGAGCGCTACACGGAGCTCATGGACGGGTTGTCCGAACGCCTGGTGCGCGAGCGTGCCCGGTTCATCGAGGACTACGAGGACAACGTCGACCAGGCGCGGCTGGATCTCGGCCAACTGTTCCGCATCGAGGACTATCCGCCGAGGGAGGCGCTTCGGCGCAAGTTCGCGCTGCGCTACCGCATCGCCCCGGTGCCCGACGCCGACCATTTCATGGCGAAGCTCGCCGCGGACGACACCGACCGGATCCAGCGCGACATCGAGCGCCAGATCGAGGAGCGGCTTTACGGCGCCGTGGGCGACCTGTACCGGCGCCTGGGCGAAGCGGTCGAGCGCGTCTCCGAACGCCTGCGCGAGGACGGCGAGGGCAAGCCGCTGGTGTTCCGCGATTCGATGATCGGGAACATCCGCGACCTGGTGGACATCGTCCCGCGCCTCAACATCTTCGGCGACGACGACCTGGCCCGGCTGTGCGAGGAGGTCAAGGACAAGATCGCCGGCGTCGAGCCGGACGCGCTGCGGCCCTCGCGGAGCTTCGACCCGGCGGCGCGCGCCCGCGTCAAGCGCGACGCCGACGCGCTGGCGGAACGGTTCGCGGGCTACTTCGCACCGCCCGCCGAGGTTCAGCGGGAGGCCGCCTGATGGCGCCGTCCATCCAGGCGGAATCCGCGCGCCGCGTGAGCGGCTGCGTCACGGAACTGCTGCGCAAGCAGCCGTTCTTTGGAAGCCTGGCGCTTCGCTTGCCGCTGAAGCCCGACCCGGCGCGGGAGACGCTCGCGGCAGACGGACGAACGATCCGCTACTCGCCCCGCTGGGTGGGGGACAGCGACGCGCACCGCATCGAGGCGGCCATCGCCCGGGTGGTGCTGGCCTGCGCCCTGAAGCACCACACCCGGCGCCAAGGACGCGATCCAGAGCGGTGGCAGCGCTCCTCGCAGCTCGTCACACACGGCCTGTTGCGCGACGCCGGGTTCGCGCTGCCGCCCGAGGCCGAGGCCTGGGAGGGCATGAGCGTGGAGCAGGCCTACGACCGGCTCCCGGAGCCGGACGAGACCGATGGCGGCGACGACGCCGAACAGCCCGCGGGCCGCGGCGGAGCCGCCGGCAGCCCCGACGATTCCTCAGGCGATACCGGCGAGGGCATGCCCGGCGAGTCGTCCGGCGATGATGGGCAGCAACCCGAAACCGAATCCGACAGCGGTACTCAGGGCGACGCGCCGAGCCACGATCCCTCGGGCACGGGCGAGGTCATGGACGCCGCCGCGGCCGGGGATGCCGGCGACGATCCCGGCAGTCCCGGCTTGTCGGAAGCCGCCGCCACCGCCGAGGAGCAGGCCTGGGACGAGGCCATGCACCAGGCGCTGAGCCTGGCCAGGGCCGAGGGCAAGCTCCCCGGCGCCGTCGAGGAAACCGTGCGCGGCGCGCACCTCTCACGCGTCGACTGGCGAACGCTGCTGCGCCGCCGCATGACCGACGCGGCCAAGAGCGACTATTCCTGGAGCGCGCCCAACCTGCGCTTCATCGACGGCGGGCTCTATCTGCCGTCGATCCGTTCCGAGGGGATCGACGCCGTGGCCGTGCTCGTCGACACGTCCGGCTCGCTGCCCACGGGCATTCTCGGCGAGTTCTGGGCCGAGGTCCGCGAGATCGCCGCGGAGCTTCAGCCCGAACGCGTCGTCGTGGTGCAGGTCGACGCCGCGGTCCGGGACGCCGCCGAGTACGCCGCGTCCGATCTGCCCGGGGAGATCGCGGTCCGCGGCCGCGGCGGCACCGACTTCCGGCCGGGCTTCGACTGGCTCGAGGAGCACGGCGTGCGCCCCGGCGTGTGCCTGTATTTCACGGACATGGAGTGCTCGCGCTATCCGGATGCCCAGCCTCCGTTTCCTGTTCTGTGGATCAACTGGTCGGACCCGCCGTCGGACTGGAACCGCGAGCCCTGGGGCGAGCGCATCGACATCGCGGCCTGACCGCCTCCCTCGGCTTTTTCGGCTCCCCGGCCGTCCGGGGCGGCCGCGCCGCTCCGCTCCCAACCCGATCGACCGCCCGAACCCCGCCCGGAGGCCGAGCCGGCTCCGGGCCGGGCGGGCGCGGACGGGGCCGGAGGGCCCCGCGTCCGTTCCTTTTTTCCCTACCCATGGAGAACCGCATGAACCGCATCGCTTCCCCGCCCGATCCCGCCATCCGCGAGATCCCGCTCTCGAACCTCGCGCTCGCGCCCGAGAACGTGCGCAAGACTCCGCCCGACGCCGCGGCCGAGGCGCAGCTGAAGGCCTCCATCGAGGCCCACGGCCTGCTGGAGAACCTCGTCGTCCGCCCCGAACACGGCGACGATCCCGAGCGCTTCGCCGTCGTGGCCGGCGGGCGGCGTCTCGCGGCGCTCAAGGCGCTGGCCGAGTCCGGCGCCATCGAGCCCGGCCTGCCGGTGCCCTGCCGCGTCGCCTCCAACGGCGACGCCGGGGAGCTGTCCCTCGCCGAGAACGTCGTGCGCGTGGCCATGCATCCCGCCGACCAGGTGACCGCGTTCGCCGAGCTCGCCGAGTCCGGCGCGACCGTGGCCGCCATCGCCGCGCGCTTCGGGGTGTCCGAGCGCCTGGTCGAGCAGCGGCTGCGGCTCGGCAACGTCGCCCCGGAACTCCTCGACGCCTACCGGGACGGGGAGATCGACCTGGAAACCCTCAAGGCGTTCGCCGTCACGCCGGACCGCGACCGCCAGCGCGCCGCGTGGGAGCAGGTCGCGGGGCAGGGCTACCGGCCCACGGCCTGGCAGGTGAAGCGCCTGCTGACCGAGGAGCGCATCCCGGCGGGCGCCGCCGTCGCCCGGTTCGTCGGCGTCGACGCCTATGAGGCCGCCGGCGGCCCGGTGCTTAAGGACCTGTTCGCCGACGAGCACGAGAACGGCGTCTGGCTGGAGGACGCCGCGCTCCTGAACGAACTGGCCATGAAGCGGCTCACGGCCGCCGCGGACGAACTCTCGACGCGCTGGAAGTGGGCCGATGCTCGCACGGAGGTCGACTGGAGCGCCACGGCGCGCTACGGGCGCGTGCATCCCCAGCCCGGGGAGCCGACGGACGAGGAGGCCGCCGAGATCGAGCGGCTGAAGACCCGCCACGACGAGCTGGTGAACCTCGACGACGACGCGTGGACCGACGAGCTCATCGCCGAGGGCGAGGCCGTCGAGGCCCGTCTGGACGCGATCGAGGCGGCGGTCGAAAGCCGCGCCCGGTTCCGCCGCGAGGATTTCGCCATTGGCGGAGCCATCGCCACCGTGGGACGCGACGGGACGCTGCAGGTCATCCAGGGCCTGGTCAAGCCCGAGGACATCCCGAAGCCCGCGTCGGACTCCGCCGCCAACGGCCAGCCCGCCGACGCCGGTTCGCCCGGCGCAACGCCCGGCCATGTCGACGGCCCGGCGATCTCGACGCCGCCGGCGGCGACCGCCGATCCGCGCGCGCAGGCGCGGGAGGAGGCGGGCGTGGGCATCGGCCTGGGCGACGATCTGCGTGCCATCCGCACGGCGCTGGTGAAGGCGCACCTGGCGAACGACTTCGAGGCGACGTTCGACCTGATGACGTTCCAGATGGCGCGCAGCGTGTTCATGCGGGGCTACACCGGCTCGTACCACGCGCTGGAGATCAATGCCTCCGAGACCGCCGACCGGCCCACGACCCGCGGCAACGACGAGGACTTCGCCGGCTGGAGCCCGGGCGAGGCGATGCTCGCCGACTGGTCGGACATCCCGCTCGACTGGACGGAAGGCGAGGATGACGCGGCCTGCTTCGCGGCGCTCGCGCGCCTGCCGCGCGCCGACAAGGAGAAGCTGTTCGCCGCCGCGGTGGCGCGCACGGTCAAGGGCCAGCTCGCGTTCGAGCACGACGCCCGGCCGGAACTTGAAGCCACCGTCGCGCGGCTCGGCATCGACTTCGCCGGGCACGTGCGCCCGACCGCCGGTCTGTTGTGGTCGCGCCTGCGCAAGGACCGCATCCTGGGCATCGCCCGCGACACGCTGGGCGCCGCCTGGGCGTCGGCCCGCTCCAAGTACAAGAAGGCCGACCTCGCCAAGGCCATGGAGAGGGCGTTCGCCGCCGGGAAGCCGCCGGTCGGCATCGGCGCGGCCGAGCACGCCGCCGCGCTCGCCTGGGCCCCGCCGGGGTTCGCGGCGTTCGACGGCGGCCGGGACGCCGGCGAAGGCGATGGACCGCAACCCGGCGCCGAAGCGCCGGCGGATTCCAATGGAATCGCCCCGGTAACGGGGGAAGCCGACGCCGCCGGGAGCGCCGGCAACGGCCGGGACGCCGCGGCCGCGACCGGCAACGGGACCGCCCAGACGCCGGCCAACGGCAGCGGCGAGACCGGGGAACCCGGCGCTGAACCGGCGTCCACCGACGCTGGCGAGGCCGCCGAGGTGCCCGAGTTCCTGCGCAACGTCCAGTAGGCGCTTATGAAGCACTTGCCGCCGCGCGCCCCGCCCGGATCCCGTCCCGGGCGGGGCGATTTTTCGGACCGACCCCAAGGAGGACCCATGACCGATTCGTCCACCATCCGCGCGCGCATTCACGACTCCGCCCTGAGGCGGGTCACGCGCACGTTTTCCGCGACGCTCGCGGACATCTTCACCGAAACCCTCCAGAATGCGCGCCGCGCCGACGCCACGCGTGTCCGCGTCGTGCTCGGCGAGTCCGAAGCCGACGGCGGCGCGACCGTCACCGTCCTCGACGACGGCGAAGGCATCGCCGATCCGGCCGTGCTGCTGTCGTTCGGCGAGAACGGCTGGAGCGGCGACCTCGTCGAACGCGAGGACGCCGCCGGCATGGGAATGCTGAGCCTGGCGCGCCGGGGCTGCGCCGTCTCCTCGCGGCCCCGCGCGCCGGGCGAGGCGCCCGCCCCCGGCTGGCGCGTCGAGCTCGAACCCGCGCATTTCCTGGGGGACGCCGAGGCCGAGGTCCGCCCGGAAGTCGGGGCGCCGTTTCCGCACGGCACGGCCGTGCGCTTTCGGGCCTCGCCTGCCGAGAGCGCCGAGGCGATCCGCCGCGCCCTGGAAACCGCTGCGCTCCACTATCCACTGCCGGTCCTTTGGGGGGACGTCGCGCAGTCGCCCAGGGACGCCGAGGCGCTTCCGCGCCGCGCCTTCCTCGACGGGGCGGTCCACGCCCAGCGCTGGCGCGGCCTGGCGCTCGGCGTGTTCCGGAACCGCCGTTTCCATGCCGGCCTGCACGAGCCCGACGCGAACTTCCACGGCCTGACCCTGAACCTGCGCCTGCCCGGCGCGGACAGCGTCCACGGCGCCCGTTTCACGGTCGCCGCCGACGTCGAGGACTGCCCGGAACTGGAACTGGTGCTGCCGGCCCGCAAGGAGGCGGTCGAGACGCCGTTTGTGGAAGAACTGCGCGAGGCCGCGCGCCTCGCGATCTACCGCGCCATGGCCGCCGACCCCGATCCGCGCCCCGCGTTCGAGGACTGGAGAAGGGCGGCCGACGCCGGCATCGACATCGCCCCGCCGCCGGCCGAGCTTCGGCCCTGGCGTCCCGCCGTCGCGGACATCGACAACTGGCGGGAGGTTCCGAAACCGGCAACGGTTTGCGGCGACGCGCTGGTCGTGCACTGCGATCCCGAGCCGCCCGAGGCCCACGCGCTCTGGCGCGCCGCCGGCCGCGCCGGAGTGGCGGATCGATTGTTCGAGCCCGACCGGCGTCTCGAGGGCTATGGCTGGTACGACGCGCTGCCGCGCATCGCGGCCATCCGCACGGAAGTCACCGCCGATGGGCGGACCCGGACTCTCGACACCCACGACGTGCCGGAACGTAGCGGCTCGCCCAAGGCGCCCCTGCCCGAGCGGCCGGACGCGATCCGCATCCGCCTCGCCGTCCGCGCGTTGGAGGGTGCCGCGGATTCCATCGACCTGCCGGCCGATGTCGCGTTCGCCGGCGAGGCCTGGTCCTGGGTGGGCGACGCGCTGCCGCTCGTGACCGCGGACAGCGGCCTCGAACCGCACGAGTTGGCGGATCTGCTGCGCGACGCGTTCTTCTGTCCCTCGGACGACGCCGGCGCGGACTCCTGGGAACGCCAGAGGAGCGACTTCGAGGCCGAGGCGCTTCACATCGCCATGCGGCTGCTGGTCTCCGACGACGAGGCGCGAAGGCGCTCGATCGCCGACGCGGTCCAGCGAGACCTGTTCTGGCTGATTCCCCGCGACCGCGGCGTCGACATCGCCGTGCGCGGCGGCCGGGTCGCCGTGACCTTGGGCGAGCCCGCCGCAGGAGACGCGCCATGAGACCCGCCCGCGCCACCGTCGAAGCCGTCCCGCCAGCCGATGCCGAATCGGAACGCGATCCGCCGAAGGGCAGCTCCGCGCAAGCCCGGGACGAAACGCGCAAGCAGGCCATCGCTCGGGCCGTCTGGACCGAAATCCACTGGCTGATGCCGCGCGACCGCACCGTCGTCGTCACCGTTGACGGCGACGCCATCGCGGTCGAGTTCGGCCCGCCCGCGCCGACCGCCACCCACGGGAGCCCCCGCCCATGAAACTTCTCACCGAATCCCAGCGCCGCCGGTTGCGCGCCAACGCCGAGATCGCCGACGCCGACCCGGAGCCCGTCGTCAAGTTCTTCAACCCGCTGGGCGCCGCCAAGTGGCTGTTCACCGAACTCGCCGAGGACGGCGACACGCTGTTCGGACTGAACGACCACGGCTTCGGGTTTCCGGAACTCGGCAGTTGCAGCCTCGCCGAGATCGCCGAGACCCGCCTCCCGTGGGGCCTGAAGATCGAACGCGACCTGCACTTCCGCGCCCGGGCGCCGCTGTCGGTCTATACCGAGGCCGCCCGCAACGCGGCGCGCATCGTGGAGTCCGGCCCGGAGTTCGACGAGGCGCTGAAGCGCCACGCCGCGGCCCGCGACACTGCCGCGGCCGGTCGACTGACCAGTCCACAGCCCGGGAGGTAGCCGCCATGCCCCGCATCGTCGAAACTGTCGTCTACGAACTCCGGGAGCTGTCCGGGGCCGCCCGAGAGCGGGCGCGCGCCTGGTACCGGGAGTCCTGCCTGGACCACGACTGGCACGAGTTCGTCTACGACGACTTCGAGACCGTCTGCACTCTGCTCGGCGTGACCCTCAGGACCCGCCCCGTCCCGCTGATGAGCGGCGGCACGCGCGAGAAGCCCTGCGTCTACTTTCGGGGGTTTTGGTCGCAAGGGGATGGCGCGTCGTTCGAGGGGGGCTACGCCTATGCCCCCGGCGCGGCCCGCGCGATACGCGCCCACGCCCCGAAGGACGAGGAACTGCACGCCGTCGCCGACGCGCTCCAGGCCGTCCAGCGCCGCAACTTCTACCAGCTTGCGGCCCGCATCCGCCAGCGCGGGCGTTACTGCCACGAATACACCATGGAGATCGCGGTCGAGCGCGACAGCCCGGCGTGGCAGGACATGACCGCCGGGGCCGAGGACGCCGTGATCGAGGCGCTGCGGGATCTGGCGCGCTGGCTCTACCGCCAGCTCGAGCGCGAATACGAGTACCAGTCCTCCGATGCGGTCGTGGACGAGACCATCGAGCTCAACGCGTGGACGTTGACCGAGGCGGGCGCGCAGTTTGGCTGACGACAACTCGTCACGCTGTCCATCTCCCGGAGTCCGGGAACTGGCGAGCCTTGTCGACGGAGTTGGAACGGCCCGCCCGAACCTCATCCGAATCGCGATCGCTCGCGCAGGTCCGCGGCGGGATGCGCCGCCATGACGGGATAGGCCTTACACCGTCTCCGTGCGCAGGCTCAAGCGTTGCGCGGGCGGGAGGATCGGGTCGTCGCCGAACGTCCGGTCCACGACTTGGAGAAACGTGTCGTGGTCCAGCTCCGTCTTGTAGGTCCGAAAGTCGGAGTCCTCGAACACCGATTCGCCTGTGCCGTCTCGAATCTGGCACTTCGCCTGGACGGCGACCCCAAAAGTCCACTTGGGGGCGATCTTCAGAGTCGGGATGCTCGCGCCACCGCGAAACGCGAACTCGGGATACAGGCGCGTGCCGACCGCTTCGGGGTCCAGGCCGGATAGGTGCTCTTGAGCCATCGGGCCGCACAACTGCGGCAACAGGTGTCCGTAACGCCTGTCCGATTGCTTTCCCGCAAGCCAGCCTGTCAGCGCATCCACGTTCTGAACGAGCAGAACCAGGTCCCGATGGCCGGTCGAGGCGCTGAGGCGGCGCAACCGCTTGGACAACAGCTTGACGACATCCCCGATGGTGACCGAATCCGTCAGCGCCAGGATCCGGTTCAGCAAGTCGATCCATTGGATCGAGTAGCCCATGAATCGACTCTTGACCTTCGCATGCGACCAGGAGCGGTCGGAAAACAGGTCCCTGATGAGTTCGCTGTCCACGTACACATAGCGGTTGTGAACCAGATAGTCGAGCACCTTTCGGATTGGTACGTTTCCGATCGGCTTTTCGTCGTAATCGAAACACGGGATCTCGCCAATACCCCGGTTCTTGAGGAGATCGTCGACGTTCCGGGCCTCGACGGCCAGGGCAAGAAGGCCGTTCTTGACGCGCCTTGCGTACGTATAGTCCTACTCGCTGGATTTCGTTGCGGCCGCCCACCTGCGGTTTTGCTCCGCGAGATCGAGCACCGTGAGCCGAATCTCCCGCAGCAATGCCTCCACGCTGCCGTAGACTACGCGATCCGCGCCGATCTCCCTCGAAATGACAAAGGGGGCGCTTGGGGAGTAGGGGGGCACCTCGCCTTGGCCCGGCCGGTGCTTGAAGCGCGCGATCACGCCCCAAAGGCGGTCGCCGACGGTCGTGTGCAGGATCGTGACGACGTCCGACTGCTTTTTCTTATTCATTGAGTGCTCTCTGGAGCGCATGCCTGCGGCTCTTGGGAGTGAATTGCCACAATTCTGCCACGCGTCGGGATAAGGCACATCTTCGATTGGGCGCCGCCGCCCACGAGACCGCGAAGGCCGCCATCGTCGCCATTGACCGGATGCCCCTCGAAACAGGCGGGCGCTTCGACTGACCGCACCCGACTCTGATTTTCGCCGGCGGGCTGCACGCCGGTGTCTCGCCATCCGCTCTCGCTCGATTCGCTTCGGACATCTCACAAGTGTCGCCTGGCCATAAGGCCCGAGCAACCACGCGTGTCCCCGCATCCCGTCGCCGGGAGGCCGGCGGGCGTTTTGCGGGGTGGCCGGCGGCCTGGCGCGGGAGGGACCCCGCTGCGCGCCGCCGCCGTCCATCCGTCCATCCGCACCTGGAGACCGCCATGCCGCACGCCACTCCGGCGCCGGACGCACGTCCGCACGCCCCGCCCCTTGCGCCCGCTCCGGCCGCCGAACACCGGCCCTCTGGTGCCGACACCCTGTTCGCCGCAGCCCAGGCCCTGCTGAAGGTCCTGGAGGCTGGCCGGCCTCTCGACGCGCGAACGCTCCGGGACGCCATGACGCGGGCGTTCGGCGCGACCGACGCCGAAGGCGCCTGGCTCTGGAAAGACGCCTACGAGGCGGCCGAGGCCGCGATCGTCCTGTTCTTGCGCCGCTACGGGCGGGCCATGCGCCGCCGCGCCGGAGCCGGTCCCGACGGCCCCCGCAAGATGCTTGCCATGCTGGCGGCGCTCGCGGCGCTGGAGCCCTCGCACACGCGCCGCTCCGAGGAGCAGGTGCGCCTGCAGCAGTTCTCCACGCCCCTGCCGCTGGCCTACGCGGCGCTCAAGGCCGCCGGTATCCGTCCCGGCGACACGGTGCTGGAACCGAGCGCCGGCACCGGGATGCTCGCCGTGATGGCCGAATGCGCCCTCGGCAACCGCGCCGCGGAGTCCCTCCACCTCAACGAGATCGCCGCCGCGCGGGCCGGCCTGCTGTCCCGGCTCTTTCCGGAATCGCAAATGACCCGCCACAACGCCGAGTCCATCGCGGACTTCCTGCCGCATGTGCGGCCGTCCATCGTGCTGATGAATCCGCCGTTCTCGGCCACGCCGGGGGTCGGGCGCATCCGCCACGACGCGGATCTGCGCCACATCCGCTCGGCGTTCTCGATGCTGCCGGCGGGCGGGCGGCTGGTCGCCGTCACCTCCGCCCACTGCGTGCCCGGCGACCGCGCCTGGAACGACGCGTTCGCGTCGCTGGCCGGCGAGGCGCGCGTGGTCTTCACGATGTCGATCGACGGGCGCGTCTACGCCCGACGCGGCACCGGATTCGAGACCCGGCTCACGGTTCTCGAACGCAGCCGCGAGGGCGGTACCGCCATCGACCGCACCGCGCACGCGGCCGACGCGGCGGAGTTGCTCGAAGCCGTTCTCGAAACCGTCACGCCGCGCCTGCCCATCGAGCCCGCGCCCGGGGCCGATCTCTTCGGCCACGTTCCGCCGCCAAGGACGCCCGGGGCGAAGCCCGCGCACCCGCGTACCGTCCGACCGGCCGCACAACCCCCGCACGACTGGGGGCCGGTCGCGGAGCTGGACATCCGAAGCGGGACGTCCGCTCCCCACGGCGAGTCATCCGGGGATGCCGCCGGCCCCTACGAACTCTGGCGACCGAGCGTCGTGCGGGTTCCGGGCGCCACGCAACACCCGACGCCGCTGGTGCAGTCCGGCGCCATGGCGGCCGTGCCGCATCCGGCCCCGGCGTACCGGCCGATGCTCCCCGAGCGTGTCGTCGCCGATGCCGCGCTGTCCGACGCCCAGCTTGAGAGCGTCGCGCTCGCGGGCGAGGCGCACTCCCGGCACCTGGCCGCCCGATACCGGATCGGCTCCGGCTGGGAGACCGTTCAACGCTGCGAGAACGGAGGCGGCGCGGCCGGCTCCGAACCCGTCACCGGGGACGGCGAAACCCTCTCCGCGCCTGTGCGCTTCCGCCGCGGCTGGATGCTCGGCGACGGCACCGGCGCGGGCAAGGGCCGGCAGGTCGCCGCCATCGTGCTCGACCGTTGGCTGCGCGGCACGAAGCGTGCGCTGTGGCTCTCGCAATCCGACAAGCTCGTCGAGGACGCCAGGCGCGACTGGACCGCGCTCGGGGGCCGGGAGACGGACGTGATTCCGCTCGGCAAGTTCCGCCAGGGGGCGGAGATCCCGCTGCCGGAGGGCATCCTGTTCGCGACCTACGCGACGCTGCGCTCCCCCGCCCGCCAGGGCAAGGCGTCGCGCCTGGAGCAGGTCGTCGGCTGGCTCGCCGGCTCCCTCGACGAGGACGACCGCCACGCCTTCGACGGCGCGATCGTCTTCGACGAGGCGCACGCGATGGCCAACGCCGCCGGTTCGAAGGGCGCCCGCGGCGACGTCGCGCCGTCCCGGCAGGGCCGGGCGGGCCTGAAGCTGCAGCGCGCGCTGCCCGACGCCCGCGTCGTCTACGTGTCTGCGACGGGGGCCACCACGGTGCCGGGGCTCGCCTACGCCGAGCGCCTCGGACTGTGGGGCGCCGGCGAGACGCCGTTCGAGACCCGGGGCGACTTCGTCTCCGCCATGGAAGCCGGAGGCGTCGCCGCGCTGGAAGTCGTCGCGCGGGACCTCAAGGCGCTTGGCCTCTACCAGGCCCGCGCGCTGTCCTACGACGGCGTCGAGGTCGACATCCTGGAGCATCCGCTCACCGACGCGCAGCGGCGCATCTACGACGCCTACGCCGACGCGTTCAAGGTCATCCACCGCAACATCGAGGCGGCGCTCGAGGCGACCGGCATCGTGGACGGGAAGGCCACCCTGAACCGCAACGCCAAATCCGCGGCCATGTCGGCGTTCGAGGGCGCCAAGCAGCGGTTCTTCGGGCACCTGCTGACCTCCATGAAGTGCCCCTCGCTGATCCGCGCCATCGAGGCGGACCTCGAAGCCGGGCGCTCGGCCGTCGTGCAGCTCGTTTCCACGGGCGAAGCGCTGATGGACCGGCGCATCGCCGAGATCCCCGCCTCGGAGTGGGACGACATCAACGTGGACCTGACGCCGCGCGAGACGGTCATCGAGTTCCTGGCCCACGCCTTTCCGGTGCAACTCCAGGAGCCGTTCACCGACGAGGAGGGCAACGTCATGAGCCGGCCGGTGTACGACAAAGACGGCAACCCCGTGCTGTGCCGGGAGGCGATCGACCGGCGCGACGCGCTGATCGAGAAGCTCGCGGCGCTGCCGCCGGTGCCCGCGGCGCTCGACCAGATCGTGCAGCGGTTCGGGCACGACGCCGTGGCGGAAGTGACCGGGCGCTCGCGCCGCGTGCTGAGAATCGCCGACGCGCGGGGGGAGCGCCTCGCGCTGCGCGGCCGTCCTGCGTCGGCCAACCTCGCCGAGGCCGCCGCGTTCATGGACGGGACCAAGCGCATCCTGGTGTTCTCGATGGCCGGAGGCACCGGGCGCAGCTACCATGCGGACCTTTCGGCCGGAAACACCGAGCGGCGCGTGCATTACCTCCTGGAGCCCGGCTGGCGCGCCGACCAGGCGATTCAGGGGCTCGGGCGCACCCACCGCACGCACCAGGCCTCCGCGCCGCTGTTCCGGCCCGTGGCCACGGACGTGAAGGGCGAGCGGCGGTTCATCGCCACCGTCGCCCGCCGGCTCGACTCCCTCGGCGCCATCACCCGCGGGCAGCGGGACAGCCAGACCGCGATGGGCGGCGGGCAGGCGCTGTTCCGGGAGAGCGACAATCTGGAGAGTCCCTACGCGAAAGCGGCGCTGCGCCAGTTCTACGGCTCGCTCTGGCTCGGCCGCATCGCCGGCTGGACGCTGGAGCGGTTCCAGACCGCGACCGGGCTGAAGCTCACGCGCGAGGGCGGGCTGAAGGAGGACATGCCGCCCATGCCCCGGTTCCTGAACCGCCTGCTGGCGCTTCCTATCGCCGAGCAGAACGAGCTGTTCGGGGAACTGGAGGAGCGCATCGCCGCGAACATCGACCAGGCCGTGGAGGCCGGCACGTTCGAGGTGGGCGTGGAGACCGTGCGCGCGGACTCCTTGTCCGTCGCCGGGCGGGAAACGCTCCACGAACACCCCGGCGCCGGGGCGGCCACGGAACTCGTCGAGATCCGCCGCCGCGACCGGCTCGAACCGACGACCGCGGACGCCGCGTTCGCCCTCGCCTCGCGCGAGCCCGGACCGGACGGCCAGCCCCGGCTCGCGGTCAACGCGCGCTCGAAGCGCGCCGCCGCGATCCTGCCGGCCCCGTCGCGGCTGTTCGACGACGGCGGCGTGCAGGAGAGAATCCGGCTCGTGCGCCCCGCCGCGCGGGAGTCGATGGCGCGCGCCGAGTTGAACGCCTCGCACTGGCGCCGCGCCCCGGAAGCCGAGTGGCGCAGCGTCTGGAACGCCGAGGTCGCGTCGCTGCCGGCGCACCGCGAATCGCGGTTCTGGCTGGCGACCGGGCTCCTGCTGCCGGTCTGGGACCGCCTGCCCGCGGAGAACCTGCGCGTGCGCCGGCTCGCCACCGACCCCCTTGCGGGGGGCACCCGCCCCGACGAGGCGCTGATCGGGCGCGTGCTCGACGCCGAGCAGGTGCGCGCCGTGCGCGCGAACTTCGGCCTCGGCGGGGGCGTTGCCCTGTCCGGGGCCGAGGCGTTCGAGGCGGTCCTGGGACGCGGCGCCGCGCTGCCGCTCGCCAACGGCTGGCGCGTCGCCCGGCGGAGACTGATGGGCGCCGACCGCGTTGAGATCGAGGGGCCCGCCGACACCGATCTGCCGGCGCTCAAGCGGATGGGCTGCGCGGTCGAGATCGTCTCGTACCGGGCGCGGACGTTTGCGCCGAACCCCGAGGCGCTGGCCCGAGTGCTGGAACGCTGGCCGGCCGACATGTAATCGCGCCGGCGGCACCGAAGCCATTGTCGGGAATCGCGCCGGGCGCGCAGGTCCGTACCGCCGTCGCGGCCACCGCCATGCGTATCGCCGTCCCGCGTTCCGCTTTTTCCGCCGGCGGCATCCTGTCCACCCGCCTCTCAGCCACGGAGATTTTTCCATGACCGCGCAAGCTCTGCCGGACAACCCCAACTTCTGCTTCTGCCCCGCCTACGACGCCGAGACCGACGTCCAACAGATCCGCATCGTCATCGAGGGCCTGTCCGGCCATATTCCCACGGCACTGATCGCGCTCGACCTCGACGACGCGCTGCGCCTCTGCGACAAGCTCAACCGCCGCCTGGGGCTCGACCGCGAGGCGTGGAGCGCCATGGTCGCGGGCTCCATGCGCGACGGGGACGGCGAGCCCTGGCATTAGCCGTCGGAGTTCGAGTCCGGCCGGGAACGGGCGAGAGCCGCGGGACGGGAGGGAGGTCCGCGGCCGGCATCGCAACCACCGGAGACCGCGACATGAACGCACCCACCTACGCCGGCATCGGCGCCCGCGCCACGCCGCAACCCGTGCTCGACGACATGACGATCATGGCAGTCTGGCTCGCAGGCGCCGGCTGGCGTCTCTCGACGGGCGGAGCGCACGGGGCCGACGCGGCGTTCGCCAGCGGGACGCCCGAAAGCCGGCGCACGATCCATCTCCCCTGGCCGGGCTACAACGGGTTGAGGGGGCCGGACTGCCGCGTGCCCGAGCCTGCCGAACTCGCCGCCTGCCTCGCCGTCGCCGAACGCCTGCATCCCGCCTGGAACCGCTGCTCCCCGGCCGTGCGCAAGCTCCATGCCCGCAACGCCGCCGTCATCCTCGGCCCGGGACTCGACCGGCCCGTCGACGCGGTGGTGGCCTGGACGCCCGGGGGCGCGGTCACCGGCGGCACGGGGATGGCGCTGCGCATCGCGGCGGAACGCGGCATTCCGGCGCTCAACCTCGGCACGCTGACCCCGCGGGAAGTGTGCGAGCGCCTGCGGGCCATCCGCCGCTCCACCTGACCCCCGCCGTTCGAGGCGGAGAACCGCGATGAGCCGGGCGAACGCCCGGCGGACGAGAGGGAGGCGGTCTCCCTCGCGCCGGGCAGTCCACAGGAGACCCGGCATGTACCTCTTCGAACCCGACACCGATCCCATCGATCCCTCCGCGTGCAACCTGCTGGCCGACCTCGGCCTGGATGTCCAAAGCGTGCGCGACGCGCTGGCCGACGACCGGACACGGCGCTGCCCGGACCGCGAACCGCTGCCGCAAGGGAGTTGGAGGGAAGCGGAAGGAGATGTGAACGGCGGGGGGCCGGGGAGAGAGATCGACCCGGACTCCGGCCGTTCGCAACCCATCGTCAACACAACCAACCAAGGAGCACAGCTATGGCTTTCGGACTGAACCGTGTGGAACTCATCGGCCGCCTCGGCGCCGACGTGACCGTCAACCACCTGACCAGCGGGGGGCGCGTCGCCAACCTGTCGGTCGCGACCGACGAGTCCTACATCAACAGGCAGAGCGGCGAGCGGGTCGACAAGACCGAGTGGCACCGCATCGTCACCTTCCAGGACGGGCTGATCGACATGCTCGGCAAGCACGCCCGCAAGGGCCGGCTCATCTATGTCGACGGCAAGCTGCAGACCCGGCGCTGGCGCAAGGACGGCGAGGACTCCGACCGGTTCTCGACGGAGATCCTGCTGGTGCCCGGCGGCCGCATCCAGTTCCTGGACAAGCCCAACGGCGCGAACGGCAACGCCGCGGCCGAGGCGCAGGCGCAGAACGGCACGGCGATGCCTGCCGGCGGCGCCCCCGCCGACGACATGGACGACGACATCCCGTTCTAGCGGATCGTCCCACCGTCCTCCCCATGGGGGCCGGCTCCCGCACTTCGCGGCGGGGGTCGGCCCCCTTTTTTGCGGCCGGATGCGAGTCCGATCCGGCCGGAGTCCGGGGCGCGCGGCGAGCGGGGCGATTCCCGTCGGACAGGAGAGAGAACATGGCGCACGACACCGGCATCTTCGCCCGCGGCGCGTTCATCGTCGCGGACTTCGTCACCCCGGCCGAGGAGGCGCGCATCCTTGAACGCATCGCCGCCGCGCCCTGGCTGACCGACCTCAGCCGCCGCGTGCAGCACTACGGGTACCGCTACGACTACGCCGGCGGCGGTTCGCGGACCCCCGCGGCGCCGTTCCCCCTCTGGGCGCAATACATGGCGGTGCGGCTCCGGCCGCACTTCGGCGGGGCGCTCCCGGCGCAGTGCATCGTCAACGAGTACCGGCCCGGCCAGGGCATCGGGATGCACGCCGACCACGGCGATTTCGGCCCCGTCGTCGCCTCGCTGTCGCTCGGCGCGGACTGGCCGATGCGGTTCCGCCCGCGCGCGGCCCGCCCGTACGCCGCCGCCGGCCTGCCGGGCGACGAGGTCGCGACGCTCCCGCGCCGCTCGGTCCTGGTCCTCGCCGGCGACGCCCGCCATCGCTGGATGCACGGCATCGACCGCGCCGACACCGCCCGCGAGACCGTGACCCGCGTCTCCGCCACCTTCCGAACGCTGGCGTAGTACCAACGCGGATATCGGGCCCATCCTTGGGGGGGGGGGCCCCCCCCCCCCCCCCCCCCGCGACCCGGGGCCGCGCGCACGGCGCGCGCCGCGCCTCCCATCACCGACAATTGCCCATCGTTTCACACGTGCTTGCCCCGTCAACCGCTGCGCGGTCCGCTGCCGCGGCCCTGCGGGTGACCGGCCTGCGCGCGCGTGCCTCCGGTCAATCGCCGGCGATGGGCCGGCGCAATCCGGAGGATGACATCATGACGACCGCGAAAATCGCATTCCGCGTCGACGACGACGGCCGCTGGACGATCGGGTTCAGCCTGACGCCCGAGGAGGAGCAGCTGCTCTTCGGCCTCACGCTCACCGCCGGCGAGACGTTCGACTCCCTGCTCGACGCCGCCAACGCCGCCGCCAGGGCCATCGAGCTCGACTTCCGACTCAACCGCAGCGTCGCCCGGCACTGAGCCGGGCGGCGTGTCCGCGCTTCGCGCGCTGCGCTCGCGCTTGAACGCCCCCAGGAGCCGGAGTCCGGCCGGTATCGGGGCGTCCCGCGCCGATCCAAGGGAGATTCCCCATGCCCCATCCGCCGTTCTCCGCCGCATCCCGGCTCGCGCCGCTCGCCGGAGATGCGCCGTGAACGCCTCCGCCATCGCCGCCGCGCTCGGCGAGCGCGCCGAGGCCGTGTGCCGCCGCTACCTGCCCCGCGGGCGGCGTCAGGGCCGCTACTGGGTCGCGGGCGACCTCGACGGTTCGCCGGGCCGCTCGCTCTACGTCCGCCTCTCGGGCCCGGGCACGCCGGGCAAGTGGACCGACGCGGCCACCGGCGAGCACGGAGACCTGCTCGACATCGTCCGCCACCGCGTCCGGGCGCCGACGCTGCGCGCGGCGCTTGACGAGGCCCGCGCCTTCCTCGCCCTGCCGGGCGAGCCGGCAGCTACGAGAGGGGACGCCTACGACGCCACCGAGGCGGCGCGCCGCCTGTGGCGCCGCTGCCGCGCCATCGGCGGCACCCACGCCGAACGCTACCTGCTCGCACGGGGGCTCGCGCGCTGCCGCTTCGCGGCGCTGCGCTTTCACCCGGCGCTTCGCTACCGCGAAGGCGCGTCCGTCAAACGCCTGCCGGCGCTGGTCGCCGCCGTGACCGGCGACAACGGCGCCGTCACGGGCGTGCAGCGCACCTGGCTCGATCCGCGCTCGCCCGCCAAGGCGGGCGTCGCCGCGCCGCGCAAGGCGCTCGGCAGAATCCACGGTCACGCGGTCCGGTTCGGATCGCCCGACGGGGCGCTGCTGGTCGGCGAGGGCATCGAGACGGTGCTGTCGCTGGTCGCCGCCATGCCGCAGACCGTCGCCGCCGCGGCGCTCTCCGCCGGCAGCCTCGGCGCGTTCGCGCCTCCGCCCGGCGTCGCGCGGCTGATCGTCGCCCGCGACAACGACGCCGAGGGCGAACGGGCCGCCGAACGCCTCGCCCGGCGCTGCGCGCGGGCGGGCGTCGCCGCCACCGTCGTCGTTCCCGACGGCGGCGACTTCAACGACGACCTCCTCGCACTGGGCCCCGCCGCGCTCGCCGCGCGGCTCGGGCCGCTGCTGCGGTTCGCGGGAGCGGGAGACGCGCGGGCGTGATTGCGAAGCCTGGAGAAAAGGAGAGAGGGCATGGCCCGCATCGTCAATCTGAAACGCGAACCGGACGCCGTCGCCAACGGCGCGGTGCGCATCGACCGCCGAACGCCCTGGGGCAATCCGTTCGCGGTGGGCCGAGACGGCACTCGCGCCCAAGTCATCGCGCGCTACCGCGCCGATCTCTGGCGGCGCATCCGCGCCGGGAAGATCGCGGTGGAGGCGGTCGCCGCCCTGGACGGGCGCGACCTGGCCTGCCACTGCGCCCCGCTGCCCTGCCACGGCGCGGTGCTCGCCCGCGCCGCCGCCTGGGCGGCCGCGAGGCTCCGGAACCGGGAGGCGGAGTGAAACCGCGCGGTTCGCAGGCGCCCATCGAACGAGGAGATAGAACATGAATGCCAACCCGCGGCCCGCGCCGCGCTACGTCATCCGCACCGTCGACGAGGACTGGATCGACCTGTTCGATCCGCCGTCGCGCATCGACGCCAGGCGGCCCGCCTGGGAAGAAGCGAAGCGCCGCGTCCGCGCCCATCCGGAGTGCATCACCGTCGTCCTCGACCGGCGCACCGGCGCGGTTCTGTGGGAAAGCGATCCCGAGCTCCCGCGGCGCTACGTGGTCAGCGCGGTCGGCGACACCGTCTTCTACGCCCTGGACATGGACCTGTCCGCGGTGGGCCAGGTGCTGTCCGCCCACAAGAAGAAGGACGACGCCTGGACCGCGTTTTACAGGGCGATCGAGACACCGCGGGACGACATCGTCGTGCTGCTCGACACCGGCTCGCTGCCGGAGCCGACCGTCATCGCGAGTTCCGATGAGGATCTCTACCGGGCGGGCGGCGAATGACGACACAGGGTTATCGAGGCGGTGTGTTTGGGCGCGTCGCTGCGCGACCGGGCTTTACGCTGCAATCTCCGCAAGCTCCGATTTCCGCTGCAATCCCTCGCGCCTCCGCTCGCAGGCTCGCTGCGCGCTCCGCTTGCCGGGAGAAGAAGCGGTCGTGGGTAACAAAAGCTCCTCCCGACGTAGGCCCATTGTCCCACACGTGCTCACTGCGCCAACCCCTAAAGGGGTTCTCCACTGCGTTGCGACCCGCTTCGCGGGTGGCTCCGCTGCGCGCGCGTGAGCCAATAAGCCAACGTCGGGAGACGCTCTTCCGATGCTCCGGGCCGAAAGGCTCAACACTTCACTTCCTTTAGGAGACATTCGCATGAACACACTCGATTCCATTCACACTCTGCAAGCGCAGTCCCCTACCGCGGTGATCTGCGAGAACGCGGCGCTCTACGGCGCAACGCCCGCACGCGACGAGTTCGATCCCAGGGACATCTGGGACGAGGACGACGCGTTGCAAGCCGTGTCCGAAGCGTTCCAGGTCCTGGCCGAGAGCATCGGACCCGACGGCACCCAGCTCGCCGACGAGCGCGAGAGCCTGCTCTGGGGCTTCGTCAACACCTTCGACGCCCAGGTGCGGCGGCTGGACCGCGGCGTCGACAAGCTCGCCCCCAGACTGCGCGACCTGCAGCGCCAGCAGGACGGCACCGAGATCGCCGCACGCGAGCTCGAACTCGTCACCGACCGGGCGCAGAACCTCGGGCAGCGGCGCGCCGCGTTCGAGAAGATGCGCGACGCCGCAGCCGACGCCTACCGCGACGCGACCGGCGGCACCTGGCGGCCCCGCTACGGCAGCCACACGAGCCAGACCCGCAAGCTCACCTCGGCGGCCATCGACGCCCGCGACTTCCTGCGCGCCCGCAAGGACCGCGAGACCCAGGCGCACCTGCCCGAGGGCACCCTGATCGCCATCGCCGGCGGCAAGCACATCGCCAGCCCCGACGCGGTGTTCCGGCGCCTGGAGAACGCCCGCGCGAAATACACCGACATGGTGCTCGTGCACGGCGGCGGCCCGGGCGTGGAGAAGATCGCAGCCCAGTGGGCCGACCGCAACGGCGTGCACCAGGTGGTGTGCAAGCCCGACTGGGACCGCCACGGACGGGCCGCACCGTTTAGGCGCAACGACGATCTGCTGAACCTGCTGCCCAAGGGCGTGATCGCGTTCCCGGGCAGCGGCATCACCGACAACCTGGTCGACAAGGCCATCAAGCTCGGCATCCCGGTGCAGCGCTGCGCGGCGTGAGCGCAAGCGCCATCCCCAAGGGCCGCGTCGCTTCCCGGCGGCGCGGCCCTTTCCTTTTGGTCGGCGCCACCGCATTGCTGAGCGCCGCGACCGCCTTCGCTTCGCGCGCCGCCTTCGGCGTCGCGCTCCGCGGCGGCTCCGCCGCTCGGCAACGCTGTCGCTGCCGCAGATGGTGTTGACGACAGTCATGTCGGCGATGCCGGTGACGGTGCAGAGCATGGTGAATCCTGTCGCCGTCCATGCCATGAGTTCGGGCGCGTCGCTTCGCGACCGGGATAGGGATAGGGGGGAGCCTCGCGGCTCCACCCCTCCCACACCACCGTGCATACGGGTCCGTACACGGCGGTTCGACGGAATTAAGCGGCAGCGCGGCATCGTAGAGAAACGAGGCCGAGCCGGTCGAAGAAGGCGGTGGGCATCCCAATGGCAAGCGCGGGACTGTTGCTGATGCGCCATGGACCCTGGGCACTGGCGGCGGTTCGCGCCGCCAAGTACGGATTGATGTCCAGGCGACGTAGCGCCGAATGGCGGGTACGTCCACGCTTCCACTGCCGCCAGACGAAGGCGCGAAGCCGCCGTCTGATCCACCCGTCAAGGCGGTGCAGTACCGAAGGGGTCTCGCAGAAGCCGAAGTAAGCCAGCCACCCGGTGAGGTAGCGGGACAGGTCCTCGACGAGGCGAGCCAGGCTGACACCCCGGGTACGGCGTGTCATCTTCCGGACCCGCAACCTGAACCGGGCGAGCGCCTGCGGCGCAATGCGCCGCTTCGGCGACCGCCCGCCCGTGAAGCTGAAGCCCAGAAAGGCCCGTACCGCTGGACGGTCCACCGCGCTCTTGGTTGTGTTCACCCTCAGCTTCAGTCGCCGGGCAAGAAAGGCTGTCACGCTGGCCATGACCCGCTCGCCCGCCCGACGAGACCGCACATAGATGTTGCAGTCGTCGGCGTAACGCACGAAGCAGTGGCCGCGCTTTTCCAGTTCCTTGTCCAGAACGTCCAGCATCAGGTTAGACAATAATGGCGAGAGTGGGCCGCCTTGCGGCGTCCCCTTGGTAGTTGGACCGACCAGCCCGCCGTCCAGCACGCCAGCGGTCAGAAAACCGCGGGTGAGCTTGAGCAGGCGTTTGTCGGCCACACGCTTTGCCACCAGACCCATCAGGATGTCGTGATTGACCCGATCGAAGAACTTCTCCAGATCGAGATCGATCACAATGGTGTGGCCCGTCCGGATGTGCTCCTGAGCGCGCCGTACCGCCTGATGGGCCGAGCGTCCGGGCCGGAACCCGTAGCTCGCATCCGAGAAACTTCCGTCCCAATCCCGTTGCAGCACCTGCATCACCGCCTGCTGGATGAAGCGGTCGAGCACCGTGGGCACACCGAGCAGGCGAACGCCTCCCGATGGCTTCGGTATCTCCACCCGCCGTACCGGTTGCGGCCGATAGGTGCCTTCGAGAAGTTGGGACTTCATCTCGGGCCAGTGGTTCTTCAGATAAGCACCCAGCTCCCTGACAGTCATGCCATCGACGCCGGGTGCCCCCTTGTTGCGCTGGACACGCGCCAGCGCCTTCCTCAGATTGCCGGGTTCGACCACCATTTCCATGGATGGTCCCCGCCCGGCCGCCGGGCGTTCGGTGTCGGTATCCGCCATGCGAGCTTCGGTCCCTTGGTCGCCGGTGCTCCGGGCTTCACCCTTCGCCTCCGGCTCCAAGGCCAGTTCCAACTGGATGTTCTGCCGCTTGGTCCGCATGAGAATACCGTCCTACTTGCCCTGTCCGTCGTTCGGGCCTTCGTCGGCAAGCCGACTACTATGCCCTCTGCTGACTTCTGCGCCGCGATCACGTTCCTTTCGGAAACGCTCAGTCCGGGAATACCGGACACGACACAGACCTCCCGAGGTAAGACTGACCGCCTTCACCGCACACCCGCCGAATCTACCGCCCCGGACCTTGATGGTTGTGGACTTCGCGTTCGTAGGCACGCTCGTCCGGCCGGACCGGCCTCATATTCGGTTCTTGTCCATCGGGTCGCGGTTTTGCTCCACGCTTCCTTCAGACCCCGCCTCACGACGACGCCCTTGCGCTTCGCTAATCCTTCGCCACCATCAGGCTGGATAGAGAACTTTCACCTCCAAGCTGTCAATCATGCTCGGCACACCTACCCTGCCGAGCCCGCTGCGCGGTCTCGGCCCTTCGGGCGGGTATCCCTCGCGCCTCCGCTCCCTTCGGTCGCTGCGCGCTCCGCTTGCCCGGCGGCTCGCTTCGCTCACCGCCGTTGCCGCGCCGACACACTTGCGGCGAGCTTCGACGGTGTCTTCGTCGCCGTTCGTTCCTCGCCGGCGCTGCGCGCCGCGCTCGTCATCGACCTCGCCCCGCTCGCCCTGGCCGGCTGCGCCGACTGTGGGCAGCGCCTCGGCCGGCCGCACCGGCACTTCGTGCGTCGCCGGTGACGGCTTCGCCGTACACCGCCGTCGGCAGCGTGCTGCGCACGGCTGCCCGCGGCTCCGTCCGCACCGCCGCCCGCTCACGCGCCGCGGCGGCTCCCCGTCGCCGGGTTCGCCGGCGGCGATCTTCCCCTCCTGAATGCCGCCTCCCGGTGCTCTCCTCGACGCCGGAGGCGGCTCGGTCCCCACACCTGACCGCAGCCCGCTGCAGGTGTCGTCCAGGCGCACGCCTGACATGCACTTCCGTGCGTTTTCGGCGACATGGGCCGCCTGATTCTTGCCGGATCGAGTTGATGCTCCGGGGACACGCGCCTGTCCCCTTGAATTTGCGGAAATTGCTGTCCGCCGGATGCTCTGGCGACACCGCTTTTTCAAGGGTGTTGACAATCCGGATGCTCCAGGGTGAGCCCTCGATCAGAGCTTCTTCAAATACGACTTCGGCCTGTCGCCGCGTCCATGCGCTGCCCATGGACGGCATTTGTGAGGCGTAGGCTGCGGGGTTGGCCGAGTTTCACGGGTGCCAAATGCGAGTGTCCCGTGCCTGATCTCCCGCATCGGGGGTGTCGACGTCGGTCTCCCGCCGCTGCTTGGATTCCCAGAAATTCGCTCGCCACGGCGTCGCGCGATCCGCATACTTATGCCCAAGTCCAAGCGGAACCGGTGATTTCTGGCCAAGTTTCAGAGTACCGTGTGCCGCCGCATTGACCCGAAACCATGTATTTCGCCCACAGCCACGAATCCCTCGAACCGGCTCGCTGGCATCTCTTGTCCCAGCATCTTGAGAACACGGGTGAGCGTGCCGCCGCATTTCTTGACGCCGTGGACGTTGCAGACCTGGGTCGGGCGGCTGGTCTTTTGCACGACCTCGGCAAGTACTCCGACGAGTTTCAACAGCGACTTGCGGGAAAGGCTGCCCGTGTCGATCACTCCACCGCAGGCGCTCAAACCGCGCTGAAGCGATATCCGGGGCCTCTCGGCAAGATCATCGCCTACTGCGTGGCCGGCCATCACGCCGGCTTGGCCAATGGCGTGAACGGCGAGAAGATCGGCGCCTTGGCCGATCGTCTCGCGGCATCGCCGCCGCCGTTGGATACCACTTGGAAAAACGAAGTCGCGCTGCCGGAGCTTCTACCGCCTCGCGTCAAGCCGCGAGACGCAAGCAACGCGGGGTTCAGCGCGGCGTTCCTGGTCCGCATGGTGTTCTCCGCGCTGGTCGATGCCGACTATCTCGACACCGAAGCGTGGTTCGCCAAGGTCGATGGACACTTGTCTCGGCATCGCAATGACCCTGCGCTCGGTCAACTTCTCGAGCGCCTCGACTCGCACTTGGCAGGACTTGCCACCAAATCGGCCCCCACCAAGGTGAACAGCATACGTCGGGAAGTGCTGGACCATGCGCGGACAGCGGCGGCGAAACGACCGGGGCTGTTCACGCTGACCGTGCCCACCGGGGGAGGCAAGACACTCAGTTCACTCGCGTTCGCGCTTGAACATGCGCTCCGCCACGGACAGCAAGGGGTGATTTATGTCATTCCCTTCACCAGCATCGTCGAACAGACCGCCGCCGTATTCCGTCACGCGCTGCGCGAAGGCCCACTCGATCCCGCCCACTTCGTGCTTGAGCACCACGGCGCATTCGACGAGGATCGCATCGGCCAGCGCGAAGCAAGGGACAAACTGCGTTTGGCCATGGAGAACTGGGACGTACCGATTGTCGTTACGACGGCCGTGCAATTCTTCGAATCCTTGTTCGCCAACCGTCCCTCGAAGTGTCGAAAGCTACACAACATCGCCAACCGTGTCGTCATTCTCGATGAGGCGCAGACCCTGCCCCTGAACCTGCTCATGCCTTGCGTGAGTGCAATCGACGAACTCGCGAGAAACTGGCGTTCGAGTATCGTCCTTTGCACGGCCACGCAACCGGCCCTTCAGGCGCACCACGGCTTCAATGGAGGGCTTGGCGGCGTCCGGGAGATCGCACCCGAACCCAGTCGGCTCTACGGGCATCTCAGGCGAACGCGGATTCGCCATGCGGGCAGGCTTGACGACCCTCAGCTCAAGAAACGACTGCTTCTATCCCGCCAGACGTTGTGCATCGTGAATACGCGCCGCCATGCCAGGGAGTTGTTCGAAGCCCTTTCCGCCACTCCGGGATCGTTTCACCTCTCAACCGCGATGTGCGCAATTCACCGGCGCGACGTTTTGAGCGACATCCGCGAGCGCCTTGCTGGCGGTCATCCCGTTCGGTTGGTCGCGACTTCGTTGATCGAGGCGGGCGTGGACGTGGATTTCGAGACCGTATTTCGCGCCGAGGCGGGACTGGAGTCCATTATCCAGGCTGCCGGACGCTGCAACCGCGAGGGCCGGTCGGAGATGGGCGACGTGTACGTTTTCGAACCGGCGCCCGCACCGGGTCGCACGCCCAGCCCGGAACTGGCTCAGTTCGCTTCCGCCGCCCGTTCGGTGCTGCGCCGGCACGAGGACCCCCAGTCGCTGGCGGCCGTCACCGACTACTTCCGGGAGGTGTATTGGATCAAGGGACCGGAGCTCGACGCGCATCGAATACTTGCCAAACTGAACGAGAGACGAGCGAGCCTGGATTTCCCGTTTGAGACAATTGCCCGTGAGTTTCGCCTCATTAGTTCGGACATGGTGCCTGTCATCGTTCCGTACGCCGGGCGTTCCAATCGAGATCGCATCGTCGCACGGCTGCTCGAAGAGTTGCGCCGGATCGAGCGTCCGGGCCGTATAGCTCGGAGCCTTCAGCCGTATCTCGTACCGGTACCGCGCCGCATCCGCCAACACCTGATCGCCGCCGGCGCAGTCAGTGTCATTCGTCCAAACGCCTTCGCGGAGCAATTCGTTGTCCTGACCAATCCAGAACTCTATCGCCACGATACCGGTCTTGTCTGGGATAATCCCGAGTACATATCCGCCGAGTCGCTCGTGTTTTGATGCTCGTTTCGCCTGCCAGCACCGTCCGCGCCAGAGTCCGTACCTCAGCGGACGATGGAGCGCATGGGAAGGCCACGGTTTTTTCGATTCACACTTTACGTTCTCGTGGTCGCGCCTGGGTCCGTCCAACCTGCCTTTCGACCATGGGTCTGAGGTGCGCCGCATGACGTATGGCGTTCGGCTTCACGTTTGGGGCGACTACGCTTGTTTCACCCGGCCCGAAATGAAGGTGGAACGCGTTTCCTACGACGTGATGACGCCTTCGGCCGCGCGTGGAATCCTGGAAGCCATTCACTGGCGGCCTGCGATTCGTTGGGTCGTCGACCGCATTCATGTCCTGAAGCCGATTCGATTCGAGACGCTGCGCCGCAACGAGCTTGGCAAGAAGATTCCGACACGCAGCATCACCACCGCGATGAACGCAGGCGTCACGGACGGACTTCACGCCATCATCGAAAAGGAGCGGCAGCAACGGGCGGCGATACTGCTTCGGGATGTCGCCTACCTGATCGAGGCTCACTTCGATTTGACCGCGCGGGCCGCTTCCGATGACACCGAGGCAAAACACTTGTCCATGTTCAACCGGCGTGCCGCGAAGGGGCAATGCTTTCATCGCCCGTACTTGGGAACGCGGGAGTTCGCGGCCGACTTTGCGCTTGTCGCCGATTCTACGCCGGAATCGTTGCTCCCTTCCGATCAGCGCGACCGGGATCTGGGTTGGATGCTCCACGACATAGACTTTTCGAATGATCGCACGCCCCGTTTTTTCCGCGCCGTCTTGCAGGACGGCGTTATTTCCGTGCCTTCACTCGATGGCGAGCGGGTCACGGCATGACCGTCCTGCAGGCACTCGCACAACACCATGAAAGGCTCGTACGCGCTGGCGAAGCGCCATCCTTCGGTTTCTCTCATGTACCCATCTCATATGCTCTCGTGCTGTCGCTTGAGGGGGCCGTTGTAGACGTCGCACCCTTGCTCGACACCTCCGGCAGAAAGCCACGTCCCACTCCGTACGAAGTGCCCCAACCCGTCAAGCGCACGTCCGGTGTCGCGTCCAACTTCCTCTGGGACAAGAGTTCCTACGTGCTTGGGATAAAACGCGACGCTGACACGAAACAGCCCGTACCTGCGCATCGCGAGCACGCTGCATTCAAGAAATTGCATGCGAATCTGCTAATGCAGGCGGAAGATCCGGCGCTGCAGGCTCTCCGCCGTTTTCTCGATCAATGGACCGCCGCCAGCTACGCTTCTCTTCCGAATGCCGACGACATGCTGGATCAGAACACCGTGTTTCGCCTCGACGGGGAGTTGTCGTTCATCCATCAGCGAACCAAGGCGCGCGACATATGGATTCGGCATTTGGCCGAGCAATACGGCACCGAAGGTTTGTGCCTTGTCAACGGTTCCACAGGTCCGCTCGCCCGCTTGCACGCTCCAATCAAGGGCGTAAGGGGAGCGCAATCATCGGGGGCTGCGATTGTCTCGTTCAATCTGGACGCATTCGAATCGTTCGGCAAGAAGCAGGGCGCCAATGCGCCGGTTTCGGAGCAGGCGGCATTCGCTTACGCAACAGCCCTGAACACGCTGCTGGCTCGCGACAGCCGGCGGCGCATCCAGATCGGTGAGGCGACGACCGTATTTTGGGCTGAGGCAACCGGCGGTGACGTTGCCGCCAATGCGGCCGAGGAACTCTTCGCAATGTTGGTGGAACCGCCCACCGCTGCCGAAGAAGAAGCCAGGATCGCCGACAAATTGATTGCCATCGGCTCGGGTCGACCGCTTGTCGACACGGCCCCAGGAGTCGATGAACAGACCCGTTTCCACGTGCTGGGACTGTCGCCCAACGCCGCACGCCTATCCATCCGCTACTGGTATACGGATACGCTCGGGGCCTTCGCTCGGCGAATCGTCGATCATTGGCGCGATCTGCGCATCGAACCGTTGCCATGGAGAACGCCCCCAGCGGCCTGGCGCGTGTTGATCGAAACCGCGCCTCAACGCAAGGCCGACCGCATCCCACCGATTTTCGGCGGCGCCTTGATGCGGGCCATCCTTACCGGCGGCCCTTATCCGCGCTCATTGCTCGCCGCAATCATCATGCGCATGCGCCAAGACCACGATATCAACGGCTTGCGCGCTGCGATCTGCAAAGCCTGTCTTGCCCGGGACTATCGCCTGGGACTTAGTAACGAGGATGTTCCCGTGAGCCTGAACCCCAACGAAACCAATGTCGCCTACCGTCTCGGTCGCCTGTTCGCCGTGTACGAACGCGTGCAAACCGCAGCGTTGGGCAACGTCAATGCCACCATCAGGGACCGGTACTTCGGTGCCGCCTCGGCAACGCCGGCCTCGATCCTTCCATTGCTTGAGCGCACCTCCGGTCATCACTTGGCGTCGCTGCGCAAGAACGACAAAGCAGGACTGGCGCTCTGGTTCGAGCGGGAAATTGACGACATTCTCGCCGGCGTGGATACCGCCCTGCCACGCAGCCTGCGTCTTGAGGAACAGGGGCGCTTCGCGATTGGCTACCATCATCAAAGAGCCAGTCGCCGACGAGGGTCCGCCGATGAGACAACCGATACCCACACTGACGAAGGGGAATGAACTATGACCGTGATCGGCAACCGCTACGATTTTGTTTACCTGTTCGATGTCACCAATGGCAATCCCAACGGCGACCCCGATGCGGGCAACCTGCCCCGGCTCGATCCGGAGACCAACCAGGGACTCGTCACCGACGTTTGCCTTAAGCGCAAGGTTCGCAATTTCGTTGCCCTGACGAAGGGCGACAGTCCGGGGTACGAGATTTTCGTTCAGGAGCGCGCGATACTGGAGTTGCAGCAGAAACGAGCCTGGGATGCCCTCCTGCCGAACGCCACCGACAAGGACCGCGAGAAACTGCCCAAGGATGAACAGAAGGCCCGGGAACTGACACGCTGGATGTGCGCGAATTTCTTCGATGTTCGCGCGTTCGGCGCCGTGATGTCGACCAAGGGAGCGAACTGCGGCCAGGTTCGCGGACCCGTGCAGTTCGCGTTCGGACGATCCGTCGAACCGATATTGCCGCTCGAGGTTTCAATCACTCGCATGGCGGCTACCACCGCGTCGGATGCGGAGTCCAAGGGCGATATCCGGACCATGGGACGTAAACACATCGTGCCTTACGGGCTTTACCGCGCGCACGGATACGTATCCGCTTGCCTCGCTGGCGACAAAGCCAAGGGAACCGGCTTTTCCGAGGCCGATCTTGACATCCTCTGGGGAGCGCTCGAATCCATGTTCGATCACGACCGCTCGGCCGCGCGAGGCGAAATGAACGCCCGCCGGCTGATTGTCTTCAAGCACCAGAGTACACTCGGCAACGCCGCCGCGCACCGTCTGTTTCAACGGGTGACTGTCAATCGGTTTCTCGATGGAGAGGAAATCGATCCTGCCGACCGGCGAGTCCAAAGTCTACCGCCCGCTCGCAGCTACAACGACTACCGTGTTCGTCTGGACAAAACCGAAGTGCCGAGCGGCATCGAAATCATAGACCGGATCTGATGCCTCGAGATGGCTGGCACGCGCGAATTGGTTGGCGAAGACGACCTCATTCCGATCTCCGCGCTGCAGCACATGCTGTATTGTCCGCGCCAATGTGCGCTGATCCATCTCGAACAGCATTGGGCTGAGAACCGGTACACTGCCGAAGGACGCGTTCTCCACGCCCGCGTCGATTCGGGCACCAACGAATCTCGACCTTCCGTAAGAGTCGAACGCAGCGTCCCCGTTCGGTCCTTACGGCTTGGAGTTACAGGCATCGTCGACGTTGTGGAAATTCACGCAGATCGTGGTCTCTATCCCATCGAGTACAAGCGCGGGCGGCCAAAGTCCCACCGGGCGGACGAGGTGCAACTTTGTGCACAGGCGCTTTGCCTGGAGGAGATGCTGGATACCTCGATTCCCGAGGGCGCCCTGTTCTACGGACGCAGCCGTCGGCGCAAGTCGGTTGAATTCGATCGGCAACTGCGACATGTTACCGAGCGCGTGGCCTCCGACACCCGCAACATGATTGAAGCCGGGGGTACGCCACTGCCAGAGTACGAGCCGCGAAAGTGCGACGCGTGTTCGCTCAACGAATTCTGCCAGCCGCGTGCAGTCCGGGATCCGGATACGGTAAACAACTGGCTGCATTCCGCAATAGAGAGTTGACTCTCAACGCATGCGCCGTCATCTGAATACGCTTTATGTGACCACAGAGAATGCCTGGTTGCGCAAAGACGGTGAGAACGCGGTAGTCAGTGTCAATCGCGAGGAGCAAGGGCGAGTACCGATCCATCTGCTCGGCGGTATCGTCTGTTTCGGTGCCGTTGGAGCAACCCCGCAATTGATCGGACACTGCGCCAGAAAAGGCGTGAGCCTGTCGTTTCTGAGCCGAAACGGTCGCTTCCTGGCCCGTGTCACCGGTCCCGTTACCGGCAATGTGCAACTGCGAAGAGCCCAATATCGAGGCGCAGACGACGATGACACAGGCACGGGGCTGGCCCGCGACTTCGTGCTTGGAAAACTACTCAACCAGCGTACTGTCGTGCGCCGCACCCTGCGCGATCATCGAAGTAAGATGGACGACGAAGCCCGCGATCGCCTCGACGCGATTCAGCGCCGTCTGAGCAACGCGGCACGCCGGGCTGCCAACGAGTCCGCAAAGAATGCCCTCAGGGGGATTGAGGGAGAATCCGCTCGACTCTACTACTCCGTATTCGACGAATTGATCCGAAGACCCGATCCGAAATTCAAGTTCGAATCCCGATCCCGCCGCCCGCCGCTCAATCCGGTCAACGCGCTTTTGTCCTTTCTCTACTCGCTGCTCATGCACGACTGTCGATCCGCTTTGGAAACCGTTGGCCTTGATCCCGCGGTGGGCTTTCTGCACGAAGACCGCCCAGGGCGACCGAGCCTTGCACTCGATCTCATGGAAGAATTGCGGCCGGTGCTTGCCGACCGCGTCTGCCTGACGCTGATCAATCGCCAGCAGATTGCGCCGGGCGATTTCAGTACCGCCGTCAGCGGGGCCGTAACGCTGAGCGATAACGCGCGCAAGACCGTTTTGGTCACCTATCAGGATCGCAAGAGTCGCGAGCTCACTCACGAATTCCTCGGCGAAAAGACCACGCTCGGGCTCGTTCCCTTCGTGCAGGCGCGGTTGCTCGCTCGCAGGATTCGTGGGGAACTTGACGGCTACCCGCCGTTTGTCTGGAGGTAGTCCGACATGCTTATGCTCATCACATATGACGTGGCCACGACCGATGCAGCCGGCAGGCGGCGTCTGCGGCGTGTCGCCCGCTTGTGCCAGGATCACGGACAGCGCGTGCAATACTCCGTCTTCGAATGCCAACTCGACCCGGCCCAGTGGACTGTCTTGCGCACGAAACTGATGGATGAGATCGACGAAGGCGAGGACAGCCTCCGCTTTTACAGGCTGGGATCGAATTGGCGTCCTCGAATCGAGCATGTGGGAGCGAAGCAAACCTATGACCCAGAAGGACCGCTGGTATTTTGATTCTCTGCGCGAACCTCAAGCGCTCACGGTTCAGCGGGTGCTAGCAACACTGTGAAGATGCACTAAAACCAGCAGTTTGAAGTTGTAGGTTTCTGCAAGGTCGTTTTGGTGGCCGCGATCATGATTCGGTGTTGGCGTCCTTCATGCGGTAGCTATTGCCCTCGATGACGACGGT
>JAJDVM010000292.1 GCA_022826125.1 Defluviicoccus sp. | reverse complement strand
CGGCACCTCGCCCAGGATGCGGCTCTTCATGTGGACCGCGTGGGCCTCGCCCCAGCGCCAGTCGTCCATGTCGTGGCCGTAGGTGACGGCGAGGTATTCGAGCGAGACCTTGAGCGCCCGGCTCACGGCCTCTGCGCAGGTCTCCTGCGCGTTCTCGGTGCTCACGTCGTCGCACCACGCCTGGCGCGCGCGGTAGGGCGGGGTCCAGTCGTCGGTCAGGTAATGGGGATAGTCGAGGGCGACCATCCGGTTATTGGCGGTGATGATGCGGCCCGACGGCGGGTTTGTTGTCCCCCGGCAGCGCATCGAGGGGTACGCGGTCCACCCAGTCGTGCTCGCCGGTCCAGCCCGGCACCGGCATATGCCCCTGGCCCGAGGCGCGGATCGGCACATGGCCCGGCGCCACGTAGCCGATGTTGCCGTCTGCGTCGGCAAAGACGATGGTCTGCCGCGGCCCAGCAGCGGGAAGGGCAGCCCCGACAGAGTTGCGCCCACCATCTCGAACCCGGGCGTCGAGACGTGCGGTGCGAGCGGCAGATCCGAGCGTCGCGTGGTGTGAGCAAGCCGTCCGGTCGCAACGGGATCGACGCCGCCGCCAATTCCTATGGTCCATTCCAGTGGGGTGGCTGCGTGGCTTGACAGGTCTTGAAAAAGAACAAATAGTGAACAATTATGAGCGTCTCTCGCCCCATGTTCCCGATACGAGTCGGGTCCCCGTGCGACGGCACTGCCGATCTGGCGGCGCTGCGGCGGCGCATCGCGGTGCTCGAACGCCGCCCGGCCGCGCTGGAGGATGCCGCAGCCGGAAACCGGGCGGGGCGGCCCTGGCCGCTCGGCATTGATGCCCTGGACGACGCTCTGCCCGAGGGCGGCCTCGCGTCGGATGGCCTGCACGAGGCGGCGGGCGCGAGCGCGGCAGACGGGCCGGCCGCCGCCGCCTTTCTCGCAGCACTGCTGGCTAGGCGCGGGCGCGGCGGCGAGGGCGGCACGGTGCTGGTCTGTCAGAGCCGGAACGGCGCCGCCCGCTTCGGCCGCCTCCACGGGCCGGGCTGGCGCGACCTCGGCCTGGAGCCGGCGGACCTGCTGATCCTCCGCGCCCGCCGCGAGAAGGACGTGCCCTGGGCGATGGAGGAGGGGCTGCGCTGCGGCGCACTCGCGGCGGTGCTGGCCGAGGCTGAGGGGATCGCGTTCACCGCAAGCCGCCGCCTCGCCCTCGCCGCGGCCGAGGGCGCGACACCTGCGCTGCTGCTGCGTCATGACGAGCTCGGCCCGACGAGCGCGGCGCAGACCCGCTGGCGGGTGGCAGCGCTGCCGGGCGGCGCCGATCCGTTCGACGAGGGCGCACCCGGCCTGCCCCGCTGGCGCCTCGCGCTCGTGCGCGCGCGCGGCGGGCGGCCCGCGACATGCGATGTGGAGTGGAATCGTGAGACGGGTGATTTCCGTGTGGCTGCCGCGCTGGCCGATCGATCGGCTCCGCCGCGAGCGAGCGCGCCGGCGATCCCGCGCCGGGCCCGCGCAGTCATCGGCGGCTGAGGAGGCGGCGAAGGCGGCCGCGCCGGTCCCCTTCGCGCTGGTCACATCTGGCCGGCGCGGGCCTGTGCTGTGGGCGGTCAACCGCGAGGCCGGCGCGCGGGGGCTGAGCCCCGGCATGCGCCTTGCCGACGCCCGCGCCCTGCTCGCGGACCTCGTCACGGCACGCGCCGACCCGGCAGCGGACCGGCAGGGGCTGGAACGGCTCGCACTCTGGTGCAACCGCTTCACGCCCTGGTGCGCGATGGACGGCGGCGGGGACGATGACAACGGCGGTGACGGCGGGCTGCTGCTCGACATCACCGGCTGCGCCCATCTCTTCGGCGGCGAGGCGGCGCTCATGGACGAGATCGCAGCGCGGCTCATAGGCCTGGGCATCGAGAACCGCCTCGGGCTTGCCGACACGCCGGGCGCCGCCTGGGCATTGGCTCGCTTCGGCGCAGAAGAGGCACGCATCGCCGCGCCCGGCGAAACTCACACGGCAATTGCGGGCCTCCCGGTCGAGGCGCTCAGGCTCGCTGCCGAAGACGCCCACCTGCTGCGCCGTCTGGGTCTGACTACCGTTGGCGCGGTAGAGAACCTGCCGCGCGCCTCGCTCGCTCGCCGCTTCCCCTGCCGGGAGCGGAGCGGCGCGGTGCTGGCGCGCCTCGACCGGGCGCTGGGCCGGCAGGCCGAGCCGATCGTGCCCATGATCCCGCCACCTGTCTGCCTGGAGCGCCTGGCCCCGCCGGAACCCCTGATCGACCGGGCGGGTCTCGACGCGATGCTGGCCCAGCTCATGCCGGGGCTGGCCGCTGCCCTGGAGCGGGGCGGGCTCGGCGTGCGGCGGCTCGCGCTCTGGTGCTACCGGGTCGACGGCGGCGTGGCGCAGCGCACGGTCGCCACGGCGCGCGCGACGCGGGACGGCGATCACTTGCTGCGTCTCTTCCGGGAGGCGCTGGAGACCATCGACCCCGGCTTCGGCATCGATTGCGCGGCGCTCCACGCCGAGCGCATCGAACCGCTGGCACCCGCGCAGCTTTCCCTCACCGGCGACGGGCGGAGGCGGGGCGATCTGGACCTCCTGGTCGATCGCCTGCTGGCGCGCCTCGGTGCAAGCGCCGTCTGCCGCCTGGAGCCGGTCGCCCGTCATAGGCCGGAGAAGGCCGAGCGGGCGGTCGCCCCCGGCCGAGACCCGGCGCCTTGGCGTGAAGCGCCCGCAACGCCGCAACGGCCGCCGCGGCCCTTCCGCCTGTTCGACCGGCCCGAGCCGGTGGACGTGATGGCCGAGGTGCCGGACGGCCCGCCGCTACTCTTCACCTGGCGCCGCGTGCGCCGCCGCGTCGCCCGCGCTGCGGGGCCCGAGCGCATCGAGCCGGAATGGTGGGCCGGCGCCGGCGGAGAGGACGAGGCGGTGCGTGATTATTACCGCATCGAGGACGCAGACGGCCGGCGCTACTGGCTCTACCGCGCCGGCCTCTACGGCGATCCCGCCACCGGCACCGGGGGCGCGCCCCGCTGGTACGTGCACGGGCTTTATGGATGACGCGCGCGTTCCCGCGCGACATGGTTGAGGCACGCCCTGTGGCCTACGCCGAGCTGCAGGCGGTGAGCAACTTCAGCTTCCTGCGCGGTGCCTCCCACGCGGACGAGCTGATGGAGCGGGCAGCGGAACTCGGGCTTGCTGCCATTGGCATCGCCGACCGCAACACCCTTGCCGGCGCGGTGCGTGCCCACGTGGCGGCGAAGGCGGCGGGCCTGCGGCTCCTCACCGGTGCGCGGCTCGATCTCGCCTGCGGGCTCTCACTCCTCTGCTATCCCCGCGACCGCGCCGCCTACGGTCGCCTCTGCCGCCTGCTCACCCTCGGCCAGCGGCGCACGACCAAGGGCGGTTGCGTGCTGCATAGGGACGACGTGATGGCTTACGCCGAGGGTCAGGTGCTAATCGCGCTGCCGCCGTGCAGCACGGACGGAGAATTCGAGGCGGCGCTGGCCACACTCCGCCGGCGCCATGGGGGCCCCCTCTACCTCGCCGCCCACATGCTCTACCGGGGCGACGACGTGAGCCGCCTCAACCGGCTGGCGGCGTTGGCCGAGCGGCACGGGGCGCCGCTGGTCGCCACCAACGACGTCCACTACCACGCGCCCGCGCGCCGGCCCCTGCAGGACGTGCTGACCGCGATCCGCGAGCGCACCACCGTGGCCGAGGCGGGCTGGCGGCTGGCCGCCAACGCCGAGCGCCATCTCAAGAGCGGGGCCGAGATGATGCGGCTCTTCCGGGGCCACGAGGACGCCGTTGCCCGCACCCTGGAAATCGTGCGCCTTTGCACCTTCAGTCTCGACGAGCTGGCCTACGAGTATCCCGAGGAACCGGTCCCCGCCGGCACCACGCCGCAGCAGCACCTGGAGGCGCTGACTTGGGAAGGTGCGGCGCGGTGCTATCCCGGCGGCATCCCAGCCAAGGTCCGCCGCGCGCTGATGCACGAGCTCGAACTCATCGCCGAGCTTGGCTACGCGCCCTACTTCCTCACCGTGTACGACATCGTGCGCTTCGCCAGGGGCAAGGACATCCTCTGCCAGGGACGGGGCTCTGCCGCCAACTCCGCCGTCTGCTACTGCCTCGGCATCACCGCCGTCGATCCGGCACAGATCGACCTCCTGTTCGAGCGCTTCGTCTCCCGCGAGCGGCGCGAGCCCCCCGACATCGACGTGGACTTCGAGCACGAGCGGCGCGAGGAGGTGATCCAGTACATCTACGGCCGCTACGGTCGCGACCGCGCGGGACTCGCCGCCACCGTCATCAGCTACCGGGGGCGGAGCGCGGCGCGGGACGTGGGCAAGGCCATGGGACTCTCCGAGGACACATGCAGAGCGCTCGCCGACGCAATTCGGGACCTGCACCACGACGGCGCCGTCGCCGTCGCGCGGCGGCTCGGCGAGGCCGGTCTCGACCTCACCGATCCCCTGCTGCGCCAGACTGTGGCGCTCGCGGGCGAGTTGTTCGGCTTCCCCCGCCATCTCTCTCAGCATGTCGGCGGCTTCGTGCTGACCCGAGGGCCGCTCGAGGAGATCGTGCCCATCGGCAACGGGGCGATGAAGGAGCGTACTTTCGTCGAGTGGGACAAGGACGATCTCGAAGCGCTCGGCCTGATGAAGGTCGATGTGCTGGGACTCGGCATGCTGACCTGCATCCGCAAGGCCTTCGAATTGCTGGCCCAGCACAAGGGCCTGCATCTGACGCTCGCCTCGGTGCCGCAGGACGACCCCAAGGTCTACGACATGCTGTGCCGGGCCGACACCATCGGCGTCTTCCAGATCGAGAGCCGGGCGCAGATGAACATGCTGCCGAGGCTCAAGCCCCGCCGCTTCTACGACCTGGTGATCGAGGTCGCGATCGTGCGCCCCGGCCCGATCCAGGGCGACATGGTGCATCCCTATCTGCGCCGCCGGGACGGGCTGGAGGAGGTGATCTACCCGGCGCCCGCGCCCGAGCACGGGCCCGCGGACGAGCTGCGGCGGGTGCTCGAAAAAACCCTCGGCGTGCCGCTCTTCCAGGAGCAGGCGATGCGGGTCGCCATCGAGGCGGCGCAGTTCACGCCCGACGAGGCCGACGCGCTGCGCCGCGCCATGGCCACCTTCCGCCGGCGCGGCACCCTCGGCCAGCTCAAGGAGAGGATGGTCGGGCGCATGGTGGCGCGCGGCTACAACCCGGAGCTTGCGGAGCGCTACTTCCGCCAGATCGAGGGCTTCGGGGACTACGGCTTTCCCGAATCCCACGCCGTGAGCTTTGCGCTGCTGGCCTACGTCTCCTCCTGGCTCAAGTGCCACCACCCGGACGTCTTCGCCTGCGCCCTGCTGAACGCCCAGCCCATGGGCTTCTACGCTCCGGCCCAGATCGTCCGCGACGCCCGCGAGCACGGCGTCGAGGTGCGGCCGGCCGATGTCAACGCGAGCGGCTGGGACAACAGTCTGGAGGAGGCGGAGGAAGGGGGCTGCAGCCTGGACGGCTCCCACCTCCCCCTGTCCCCCTCCCCCCAAAGGGCGGAGGGGGGACGTGGCAGCGCCACCCACACCCCCTCTCCACCCCGGCGGGGCGGAGAGGGCCGGGGTGAGGTGGGGGAGGGGCACCGCGAGGGGTACTGCGCCCTCCGTCTCGGCCTGCGCCAGATAGGCGGCCTGCGCCAGGAGGACGCGGCGCGCATCGTGGGAGCACGCATCGCCGACGGGCGCGACGCACCCTATCCCGATGTCGCCGCGCTCCACCGCCGCGCCGGCATCCCGGTCGCTGCCATCGAGACCCTGGCGGCGGCGGACGCCTTCCGCTCCGCAGGCCTAGCCCGGCGCGAGGCACTGTGGCAGGTCCGTACGCTGGCCAAGGCGCCGCCGTTGCCGCTCTTCGAGGCGGCGGAGGAGCACGGGGAGGGGACGGAGCCGGCGGTCACCCTCCCGGCCATGGCGGACGGCGAGCAGGTGGTCGAGGACTACCGCACGCTCCGCCTCTCGCTGAGAGCCCACCCGCTCTCCTTCCTGCGTGAGCGGCTGGCGGCCCGGAGCGTGCTCCCGGCAGAGGCGCTCGTGCGTGCCCAGGACGGGGACCGCGCGGCGACGGCCGGGCTCGTGCTGGTGCGTCAGCGGCCGGGCAGCGCCAAGGGCGTGATCTTCATGACGCTGGAGGACGAGACCGGGGTGGTGAACGCCGTGGTCTGGCCCAATGTTCTGGAGCGATACCGGCGGGCGATCCTGGGCGGGCGCCTGGTGCTGGTGCGGGGCCGGGTGCAGCGCGCCGGCGAGATCGTCCACCTTGTGGCCGCTCACCTTGAGGACCTGACCCACTGGCTCGACCTGCTGACGCCGGACGAGGGCGCCGTGCAGCCGTCGCCGGATAGCGCCGGGGCCGGTCGACACGGCGGCAGGCGGTGGCCTGTAGCGAATCCCGCCCGCCACCCGCGCAACCAGCGCGTGATTCCGAACTCACGGGATTTCCGGTAGAGGACGCCGCGCTCGAATCATTCGTACCGGGCGCTCGCACGTCGCCTACGTCGGGGCCCCGGCGGGGCGGCTGGCAGCGGAGCCGCCAAAGGGATTTTTTCGCGCCACCTCCGAAATCCACACTAATTCGGTCGATAATCGCACAAACTGCTTATGCACTTAGTTCCGGTTTGATCAACATGTTGTATGTGGTGGGTTTGGCATTGAGGGCGAGGCCGAGGAGGGAGCGGAAGGCAGCTTGGCGGGTTTTTCGTCGGTTGAAGCGAAAGACGAACTCGTCGAGGTAGGCCTGGAGATGTTTGCGGCGCAGGCCGTGGTAGACGCCTCGTGCCCTACCGTCTGCTCATTGCCACGACCGGCATGGACCGCCGCGTGGAACTCGAGCGCGCCCGATCTTTGCTCGAAATGGGCGCCAGGGCGCTGATCGTTACCGGGCTGGATCACGAGCCCGAACTCACTGGTCTGGCCAAGCGGTTCGGAGCGCCCGTGGTCGCAACGTCGATCTGTGAGGCCTCCGCCTCGATGCCGACCATCGGCTACGACAACACCGAGCTCGGGCGCCAAGCCATGCAGCACTTGCTCGACCTCGGTCACAGGGATGTCGCCCTGGTCTCCGGGCCCACGGCGCAGAACGACCGCGCCCGTTTCAGGATTCGCGGCGCGGAATCCGTCGCGGGCGTGCGTTCGCTGCGAATCATAGAGACGGAGCTAAGCGTGGGCGGCGGCGTCGTCGCCGCGAAGCAGGCCCTGGCGTGGGACCGGCGGCCCACGGCGCTGCTTTGCGTCACCGATCTCGTCGCGCTCGGAGCGATGTTCGAGCTTCAGCGGAGCGGCCTACTCTTGCCCCGGGACATGTCGGTCATGGGGTTCGAC
>JAJDVM010000285.1 GCA_022826125.1 Defluviicoccus sp. | reverse complement strand
CATTACAAGTCTATTTCGAAATCGAGAATTATTTATTTTATTTGTTTTAATATTTGATTGTATTTTCATTTACTAACCAATTTCTTATTCACGCTCAACTGTCATTGCCATACAGGTAAGCGGCGCGGGGTCATCGCGTCGTTCGGCTGGGCAAGAGAATTCCATGCTGCGAGATGGATGGGATCGGCCATTCCCTCCAATCCCTGGAGCGGTTTCGTACGACTCGCTGCCCATACGCAGGAATGACAATTAGGCAAAAGGGACCGTGTGATGAAATTGAGATGTTTGGCCACGGCGCTCGTCGTGTTCGGTGCGTGGCAAGGACCTGCCATCGCCCAAGGCTCGATCGAGGATCGCCTCCGGGAAATGGAGCAACGGATCCAGTTGCTGGAGAGGCAGGTGGCCGATCAGCACAGAGTCATCGACGAGAAAAACCGTCAGATTTCCAGCCTCGCGAAAAAGGAGCGCGGCTGGTTCGACTCGGTTCGGGTCGGGGGCAAGATGGAGATCGATGCGATCGCGAGCAACCCGTCGGACGGGCCGAGCGAGACCGATCTCGAAGTCGGCACGGTGGAGTTAGGTGCCACCGCCGCCGTCAACGACTGGACAGACGCGGAGATCGTGCTGGCGCTGGACGACGACGCAGCGATCGTCGACACGGCCACGGTGACGATGTCGCCGATCGACACTCCCGTGGAAATGACCGCGGGCAGGTACACGGTGCCGTTCGGGGTCTTCAAGTCCAACCTCATCACCAGCCCGTTGACCAAGAAAATCGGCGAAACCGTCGAGCATGCGGCACAGTTCGGCGTGGACGCCGGCGGGGTCACCGCGACAGCCTTCGTTTTCGAAGGCGGCAACGACCGGTCGGGCAAGAGTCGCGTGGAGAATTTCGGCGGCTCCGTCGGCTATTCGATGAAGCAGGATCCGGTCTCCATCGGGATCACGCTGTCCTACATCAACGACATCGGCGAAACGGACAGGATCGAAGGGAAGATCGAGGGGGATGCCGCCGATTTCGACATGGTGCGGGGAGGTGCGGCAAGCCTGGTTGCCAAGCTCAGCGGCATGACGATCATTGCCGAGTACCTGTCGGCTATGGACCGCTTCAAAGCGGACGAGCTGGAATTCAAGGGCAGGGGCGCCAGGCCGTCCGCCTGGACGATCGAGGCCGCGTACGGTTTCCCGGTCTACGGAAAGGACGTCACGGCAGCGGTCAGCTACCAGGGAACCGACGAGGCGGACGCGTTGGGACAGCCGGACAGCCGGTTCCTGATCGGGTTCGAGGTGGGTCTCGACAAGGGGCTCGCCCTCGCCATCGAGTGGCTGCGCGACGAAACCTACGACGGCGACAACGAGTCCACGGCAAGCGCTCAGCTGGCGCTCAAGTTCTGATCCGCCGGCCGGTATGGCGGCGCATGGGGCGCATCCGGATGCGGGAGTGCCCGCCGCGGAACTTGTCTGGGGGGCGGCGCCACCGCGCCGCCCTCAGAGCGTATCGAGGCGCTTGCCCATAGTCGCGCCCTGCCGGCCGGGAAAGACCGCGGCGATAGCCAACGCAACCGCAAGCCCGCGCTAGTAGAAGGCGAGCGCCCTCATTTCGATGCTCTCGCGGCCTTTCGCGTCGGGTGCCGTCGTCGGGTCGTGGAAGGCGGTATGGGCGGTGAAGCGGACCCCGGCGGAAGCGTCGGTGTCGAACACCTTGAAGACCATCGCCTCGTCCCGCGTCATCCGCGGGAAGTAGAAGAACCGGTGCTCGGGGCTGTGCGAGAGGTGATAGGTCTCGGCCGTGCGGTCCCGGTAGCGCCGCTCATAGGGGATGAAGCCGACCTCGGGGATCGACTTGCCGTCGCACATCGCGAGCGGCTCGGACTCGACCCGGGGCGCGATCGACCGCCAGGTCTGGACGATCCCGTACCGGCCCTTGAGCGCCTCTTCCGCCTCGTCGGGCGGCAGGAAGTCGCGTACCCGCTGTGGTGCGGAACGCTCGGTATAGTCGTTGTGGACCGCATGCACGGTCTCGCGCACCCAGCGCTCGGCGAGCCTCGACTTGTCCGCCGTTCGCACTGTGTGGTCGAAGACGATGACCCGTTTCGCGCCCGATTCGGCCTTAATCAGCGCCTCGGTCTCCGGATAATAGACGCGGAGAACCTCCTCCTCGTCGTAGAAATCCTTCATCTGCGTGGGGCGCTCGACCAGCGTGAAGCCGTGGGTCGCGAGCGCGAATCTCTCGCCGGCGGTACGGCCGTTCCGGATCTTGACCCGCCTCGGCTCGTAGGCCGGAGGATGGTCCTTGTCCCGCATCTCCGGCCAATCGATGTAGCGATAGGGCGGGGTGCCGTCGTCGACGACATACCTGACCTCCGCCTCGACGAAATCGGGTGCGGCGGCGCGGTCGATGGTGTCTTCCAGAATGGTGCTCATGAAGGCCCGTCCGGGTGGATTGAAATTGCCGCGAGAATAGGCGCAATGGGCGAGAGGCGCCAGCGCGCCCGCCCTACTCCACCGGCCAGGTCAGCTTGACGATGCGGTCCATGTCGAGCCGGCTGGCGATGCGTTCGGCCGTCGCGGCGACCTGGCGGAGCACGGCATCCTCGTCGATCGTCGTGCAGCGCCCTCCGGATACCAGGTGGGCGCCGCGCACGAAAACCTCGCTCACCGAATTGCCGGTCGCCGCGTAGACCAGGTTGGACACCGGATTGTAGAGCGGCTGCCATTCGGGGTATCGCGTGTCGAACAGCACGATATCCGCTTCCTTGCCGACCTCAAGCGAGCCGATCAGGTCGGCGAGCCCGGCGCCGCGCGCGCCGTTGATCGTGGCCATCTCCACGACTTGCTCCGGCGGCAGGACGCGGGGGTTGATCCGCGCCTCCTTGTAGCCGCCGGCGAGCAGCAACATCTCCTGCGCCATGTCGGTTATGCCGGAACACGCGTGGTCCGAGCCGATGGCGACGTTCACGCCGAGCGCGGCGAGCTCGGGCAGCTTGCCCATGACGAAATTGCCGTAGCCGTTGTGCATGCTCGACGAAGGCGCGGCGACCAGGGTGGGACGGCGCCGGGCGATGATCTCCACCTCGTGCGGCTCCAGCCAGCCGGAATGGACCAGCAGCATGCGCTCGTCCAGCACGCCCAGCGCCTCGAGCCGCTCGATCTCCGGCATGCCGAAGGCGGCCAGGCAGCCGTCATGGGTCGAATAGGAGAAGCACGCATGGGTCTGGAGCATGCTGTCGTGCCGGTCGGCGAGAGTCTTGAGGCCCGCGATCAGCGCGTCGGAGGCGTTGTTGAGCCCACGGAACGACGCGCTTACCGAGATCCGCCCGTCATGCGCGGCGTCGAAGCGTTCCATCAGCTCCGCCGTCCGCGCGATGCAGTCATCCGTGGTCTCGATCATCGCCTCGGGCAGGATCCCCATCACCGACTTGGTGCGGTCGAAGGAAGAGCGCGCGATCACCATCCGCATCCCCGCGCCGCCGATCGCTTCCACGGTCGCATCCGGGTGGTAGTTGCCGGGATCGACGAAGCAGGTCACCCCGTGGCGCAGCATCTCCATCGCGGTCAGCGACGCGCTGACCAGCACGTCGTCCCGCTCCATCGCGCCCTCGTAGGGGTACATGTGGTCGAACAGGAAGGACTGCGCGTTGGCCTCGTCGGCAAGACCGCGCGCCATCTGGAACGACGAATGGAGATGGTTGTCGACGAAGCCCGGCGTCCCCACCATGCCGGACGCATCGGTGACCGATTCGGCCCGCCACTCGGCCTCGATCGCCGCCGTCTTGCCGATCGCCACGATCTTTCCATCGGCGACGGCGATCGCCGCGTCGCGGACGATCCGGCGGCGTTCGTCCACGGTGATCAACCAGTCGATGTTGGTAATCAGCCTGTCGGCACTGCTGGACATTTGGGGATTCGGTCTCCGGTTGGATTCCGCCGCGCGCGGGCGGCTAAGATGGGCCGGCATCATACCAACCGCGGCGCGACGCGTCCGCGCAGGAGCATCCGATCCGCATGAACAGGGTTCCGGCCGCGATCTGGTCGGTCTTCATCGTCCAGGAACGGCGCAACGTGCTGGTGCTGGCGATCTGCCAGACGCTGTTCGGCGCGGGCCGCACGCTGCTGGTCGCCACGGCCGCGCTGGTCGCCCTGAGTTTCGCCGAGCAGAAGGGGCTGGCGACGCTGCCCGCCGCCCTGGTGGTGGTCGGCACCGCGGCGGCCTCCTACCCCGCCTCGATGCTGATGCGTCGGATCGGGCGCCGGGCGGGCTTCGTCGTTGGCGCGCTGATCGGCGGCGTGGGCGGCGTGGTCTGCATGATCGGCATAGTCCACGAGGATTTCTGGACCTTCACGATCGGCAACCTGATCTTCGGTTTCTTTTCCGGCTTCGCCCAGCTCTACCGCTTCGCCGCCGCCGACACGGCGTCGAGGGAATTCCGCAGCACCGCGATCTCGCTCGTGCTCGCGGGCGGCGTCGTCGCCTCCGTGGTCGGCGCCGAGTTCTCCAAGATCGGCGAGCACATGTTCGCGGATGCGCGGTTTCTCGGCTCCTACCTCTTCCTGCTGATCTCGACGCTGTTGAGCGCGCTGGTATTGATGTTCCTCAACATTCCGCCGCTCACCGCCGCCCAGGCGGCGCAGAAACAGCGCCCGCTCGGATCCATCGTCATCCAGCCCACCTTCGTGGCCGCCACGGCCTCGGTGCTGATCGCGCACAGCGTGATGGCGATGCTGATGACCGCCGCGCCGCTCGCGATGGCGCATTCGCACCACCAGTTCGAGGCGACCGCCTGGGTGATCATGTGGCACAGCCTCGGCATGTTCGGGCCGGCCTTCGTGACCGGCTGGTTCATCAGGAAGGTGGGAGAGATCGCGATCATCTTTACCGGCTTCGGGCTCCAGTTCGTCTGCGTCGCGGTGGCGTTGAGCGGGGAAGCCGTGTTCGATTACTGGCTGTCCATGCTGCTCCTCGGCGTCGGTTGGAACTTCGCCTTCACCGCCGGGACGACTCTGCTGGCGGGCGCGTATACGCCGGCCGAGCGCAACAAGGCACAGGGCGCGTCCAACTTCGTTGCCTATACCTTCATCGCCATCGGCGCGCTTTCCTCCGGCGCCCTGTTCCATTTCTTCGGCTGGAGCTGGGTCAATCTGAGCGCCTTGCCCGCGCTCGGGCTCGCGGTCCTGATCATGGTCTGGTTCACCCTGTTCGGGCGCGCCCGCGAGCCTTCGATGGACGCCGCCTGAGGCTCAGGAAAGCGCGCCGAGCCCGTCCACGAACAGCTTCGTACCGGACGCGACAAGCAACGCGACGACGACGTAGCCGAAGGTCTTCGCCCGGATGCGTCGTCCGATCCAGAGCCCGACCGGCATGCCCACCAAGACCGGGATCGTGGCGGCCAGGCTCTGCAGGATCCGCTCCTCGGTCGCCATGCCGAGCGACCAGTAGAACCCCGCCTGGATCAGCCCGTAGGAAAAGAAGATCGCGGAGAGGCCGAAGACGAGAACCCCGCGCTCCAGACGCATCGCATGCATGAAGGTCACGATGATCGGCCCGGCAATCCCGGTGGCGCCCTGGGAAACGCCGCCGAGCCCGATGGCGGCCGCGAACAGCGTGCGGTTTTCCGTCAGCGAGCGCGGGATTTCGTATCGGACGAGCAGGGTCAGGAGATAGACGCCGACCCAGCCCGATAGCGCCAGAGACATGACCGCCGGATCGAGTGCCTTGAGCAGCCACGCGCCGAGCCCGATGCCGATCAGGCCGGCGCCGATCGCCGCCCACAGCCCCGGAATCGCTCCGGCCTCGCGCCGGAAGGTCCACATCAGCCAGGCGTTCGAGAGGGTCGACGGCAGCACCATCACCACCACGGCGGTCTGGACGTCGATGAACGCCGCCATCGCCGGCACGGCGATCAGCGGCAGCCCGAATCCGGTGATCGCTTTCCCGAGGGTCCCGACGAGAAGGGCCGCTACGACGATGGCGAGGGATTCCATGGGCATGAGCGTGGCGGATCATGGGCGCCGCCGCGGGTTGCCGCAACCGGCGCGGCATGCCCTATTGTCCGGGTTCCGGCGCGACGGGGAGATCGGAGAGTGAAGCTCGAAGGGTCCTGCCATTGCGGTGCGGTGAGGTTCAACCTCGTTTCCCGCACCCCCTATCCGTACAACCTCTGCTACTGCTCGATCTGCAGGAAAACGGCGGGCGGAGGCGGATTCGCCATCAACATCATGGGCATCGCCGATACGCTCGAAATCGAAGGCGAGGAGAACATCACGATCTACCGCGCGGCCGGCAACGAGCGGGGCCACCTGGAAAACGACGGGCTCAGCAGCGCGCGGCGGAGCTTCTGCGGCAAGTGCGGCTCGGCGCTCTGGGTCTGGGACCCGGCCTGGCCCGAGCTGATACACCCGTTCGCCTCGGCCATCGACACGCCTTTGCCGAGGCCGGAGGAGAAGACGGTGCTGATGACCCGCTACGCACCCGATTGGGTCGAGGTCCCCGAAGGTCCGGAGATTTCGCATTTCGAGATCTATCCCGACCGGGGGATCGAGGACTGGCACCGCGCGCACGGGCTATACCTGGACGAGGACTAACCGGCACCCGCGCCGGGTGCCCCAACCGGTCTATAGTGCCGGCAATCGGCTACAGGATCTCAAGGAGAATGACATGTCGGGTCGCACCATCGAGATCGCCGCGGGCGATAGCGGTCGGTTCAACGGATACCTCGCGGTGCCGGAATCCGGGTCGGGGCCGGGGCTGGTCCTGGGTCAGGAGATTTTCGGCATCAACCCCACCATGCGGGCGACCGCCGACTATTTTGCCGAGGAAGGCTATGTCGTGCTGGCGCCGGATCTGTTCTGGCGTCTGGAGCCGGGAGTCCAGCTCGGCTATTCCGAAGAGGAATTCGCCGCGGCGTTCGGCTATTTCGAACGCTTCGACATCGACCGTGCGATAGAAGATATCGGCGCGGCGATGGACACGCTGCGCGGGCTCCCGGAATGCACGGGCCAGGTCGGCTTCATGGGTTTCTGCCTCGGCGGCAAGCTCGCTTACCTCACCGCCGCACGGCTGGACCCCGCGGTGGCGGTCTCATTCTACGGCGTGGGCCTGCCAGACCTGCTCGGCGAAGCCGACGGCATCGATTGCCCGATGGTGTTCCACTGCCCCGAGCTCGACCAGTGGATGCCGCCGGAAGGCGTCGCCGCCCTGCGCGATGCCTTCAAGGACCGGACGGATATCGAGATCTACAGCTACCCGGGGGCCGATCACGGGTTCTACAACAGCGACCGCGAGGTTTACGACAAGCCGTCCTCGTCGATGGCGCACAGCCGGACGATCGCCGCGCTCAGGCGTACGATGGGCCCGGACTACGACCTCAGCCACCTCTGGGACAAGCACTGCGAGTACGAGTTCATCACCCGCGACGTGGACGCCACGATGGCGACCATGGTGCCGGAACCCTACGTCAACCATATCCCGACGATGACCGGCGGCGTCGGCTACAGGAACCTGCACCGCTTCTATCTCAACCATTTCGTCCACGCCAATCCCGAGGACACGAAGCTCATCCCGGTATCGCGCACCATCGGCGCCGACCGGGTGGTCGACGAGATGCTGTTCTGCTTCACCCATACCACCGAAATCGACTGGCTCCTGCCGGGCGTGGCGCCCACCGGCAAATACGTCGAGATGCCGGTCGTCGCGATCATCAACTTCCGCGGCGACAAGCTCTATCACGAGCACATTTACTGGGATCAGGCATCCGTTCTGGTCCAGATCGGGCTGCTCGATCCCGAAGGGCTGCCGGTCGGGGGGCACGACGTGGCGCGCAAAATGCTGGACGCCACGCAGGAGGACTCGAACCGGCTGATGGCACGCTGGGCGGAAAGCGAACCCGCGGGATAGGTCGGGGAAATATCGCTGCGGCCATCCTCGAGGCGATCGCGAACGACGTCGAGGACCTCTACCCTGACGCCACGGCGCAGGGGCTGAGCGAGGGCCTCGCCCGGGACGCCAAGGCGGTCGAAAGGGAAATGTCGACCTACTTTCCGGGCTAGAGTCTGTCCGTTTCAGATGGAACCGCAGTCGAAACCGAGACACGCCCTTCGATACGGCGCTGGCGCGCCTACTCAAGGTGAGGAAACTATTGATTTGAAAGAGAGAAACCCCTCATCCCGAGTAGGCGCGTCAGCGCCGTATCGAGGGACGCGCAACGGTCGGACCCTGCGTTACGATTCCAAATAAACCGGACAGGCTCTAATTCGCCCGCGGCGCCGTCAGGCTGACCCGCAGGAGGAAGGTGTTCGTGGGCCGGATGTCGCGGTCCCGGGTCAGGGTGCGTTCGAAGCTGAAGGAGACGTCGTAGCAGTCCTCCCGATAAGCGATTTCGCCGCGGTGCCACAGGTAACGGCCGTCCTGGATGTCCCGTTGCGTCTCGCCGCGTAACGCGACGGAATCGGTAATTTTCGCGTCCAGTCCAAGGTTTATCTCCCTGCGGTCCTCGGAGCCCATCGGCGACGGCTGGTTGTCGATGAAGAGGTAATTGGCAGAAATCTTGAAGGCGTCGGGGCCGAAAGAGGCGCCGATCTCGTCCCGTCTCGACCGCAGCTTCTCGTAATCGTAGCGGAACCTGTAAAGAAGCCGCAGATATTCGCGGTATTCGACATCGACGCGGCCGACGATGTCCGAAAGGTCCTCGTCCAGCCCGGAGCCGGAGGGAAACAGGTCGCTGCCGCCGAAACGGTAGCTCTGCCCCAGAAACGCGTTCGCCTCCATGCGGCCATGACCGAGCAGCCTGCCTTGCAGGCCGTAGTACATCCGCTTGCCGTTCTCCACCAGATCCAGCCCGGTGGCGCGCGACCGGTCGAAGACATTGGTGTCGTCCAACTCGAGGTCGAGACTGTCCTCGTTGGGAATACGATCGGAATTCCCGCCGCGCGGCGCGACGACGAAGCCCATGATGGGCTCGACGATCTGCGAGAACCCGTCGCGGTGCCGAACCAGCGGAAAGCGCCAGTCGAGCCCCGCCTGCGGAAAAGCCCTGCCGGTTATATCGGCGGACCGTTCGGCCGGCCGGTCGATCCAATAACCGTCCGTCTGCAACCGCGCAAAGAGATTCAGGCGCTGACCGCGGGGACTCGTATAGGGAAGCTGCCAGCCGGTATCCAGGGACATCCTCACGCTGTCGGTACCGACGGAGCGAACCAGGCTGCGCACGTTCCCTTCCACTCCGAGACGTCCGCCGAGCCGGTCGCGCGCGCTCAACAGGCTGAAGTCGACCTCCGGCATGACCAGCGGAATTGTCTTCGAATCGTCGGTCGGTCGCAGACCCTGAAAGCGGTACAGATTGCCGGCGGCGTAGTTGCGGCCGAAAAATCCTTCGAGGAACACGTTGCTGGTGAGCATCCGGTCGTCGGAGAAGCGGTACCGGCCGAGATAGGTGTCGTCGGAAGCGACGCTGACCTTGGCGCCGGACCGCCAATTGCCGTTGATGTCGTAGTCGATGCCGCCGTCGAAATGGCCGCGCAGGGCGCGTTGCTCCGTCTCGGTGCTGCCGCTGGTGACACTGCCTTCCGCCCGCAATGAACCGCCGCGAAAACGCTGCCGGTATTCGACCAACCCCACGACGCCTTCGTGCTCGGTAAGGATCGGCGTGAACGTCGCATCCCGGTCGGGCGCGAATTCGAGGAACACCGGCATTTGTGCGATCAGCCCCAGCTCGCCGTGGGAACCGAAGGCCGGCACCAACAACCCCGTCTTGCGCCTTACCCCGACATCGGGCTGCTCGAAATAAGGTGTGTAGAGGACGGGGACACCCCAGACCTCCAGGACGGCGTCGCGGTAGGTGATCGTCTCCTTCTCGGTATCCCGGACCACCTCCTGCGCCTTGATCCGCCAGGCGGGAGGGGCGGCGGGGTCTTCCTCGCACACCGGACACGTCGTGTAGACCGCCTCGTCGAGCTCGGTCCTCGTGGCGCCGATCAGCCGTCCCGCCTTGCTCGCGAAGCGCGACTTGTCGCGCAGCCGAACGCGGATTCCGTTCGCGACGGCGTCCTTGAGATCGCCGGAGATCTCAACGGTATCAGCGTAGAACTCGTCCCCGGAGGGATCGACGAGGACCACTTTGCCGCTGGCGCTCATGCGGTCGGCGAGCTTGTCGTAGACAATTTTTTGGGCGCGAAGAACGAGCCCGTCCTGGACGATCTCGACATTGCCCGCCGCGGTCACCCGTCCGCCGGACCGGCTGTGCGTTATCTCGTCCGCCCGGATGGAAATCGGTTTGTTCGCCAGGGGCGTAGCCGAATTTCCATCCTGCGTCGGCACGATCGTGTGAAGACAGACGAGCGCGAACGCCAGAACCGCGGCTTTCAACCGACGACGCACGGGCGTTCAACCGTCCTCGAGGTGAAACAACATGGCGGATCCCAGCATCGTCGCGATTATCATGGGACTCCAGGCCGCAAGCCAGACCGGGATGCGCGCCGAGGCGCCCAGGGCGGTGATGACGTCCATCGCGATAAACAGCAGAAAACCGCAGATCAATCCCGTCACAAACAGAATACGCGTACCGCCGCGGCGTATCGGGCGAAGAGAAAACGTCGCGGCCACAAGCACGATCGATATCAACAGGAACGGTTGGGCGAGCTGGCTTTGCCAGTGAAGCCGGTGGCTGATCGCCGAGACGCCCGCCGCTTCGAGCACGCGGACGAAGGCGGGAAGTTCGAAGAACGAAATCGTCGCAGGATCGGCAAAGCTGTCCTGGATCTTCTCCAGCGTGAGATCCGTCTTCAGACGGTATGCGGGTGCGCTGCGTGGGGGGGCCGGCGGGACTTCGATGGTCACATCGTATAGCGCCCAGTACCCCCAGCCGAGCCGAGCCCGGTCTGCATCCATCCGGCTGACGAATCTGTCCCCTTCCCCCATCCTGAGCACCATCACCGACGATAGCCGCCCGGTTGCGGGCTCTATTTTGTCGGCATGCATGAAATAGTGGCCGTTTCGGGTCGGCTGGCGGAACCAGACGCTGCCGCCGCTGATTGCCGCCGACGCCGACCGGCGCTTGAGCACGCTCGCTTCCATCGACTGATACTGCGCGTAAAGCGCGGCCGAGACCGGATTGAACGCAACCAGCTCCAGCACGCCGACCGTGGCGGCGCCGACCGCCAGAGGCATCAGCGTCTGCCACACCGAGACGCCGAACGAGCGCACGACTATCAGCTCGTGATGACGGTTGAGGCGCCAAAGCGTCAGCATCGCCGCCAGCAGGGTGGCGACCGGCAATGACCGCTCCAGAAGATGCGGCAGCTTCATCAGGCTCATGGAGATGACGACCCAGAACGTCGCCGCCTCGTTCTGCGCCACGCGGCGGAACAGCTCGACCGAGTCGAACAGGAAGATCACCGCCCCCGAGGCGATCAGAACGGTGAACAGCCAGAACAGGAACAATCGCAGGATATAGAGCGACAGGCGAAGCGAGACGCGCATCTCGGTTGGCGACCGCGGTCTCAGGAAGCCGTGGCGGTGTCGGGGACGAGCCGCCGCCACAGGTTGAACGGACCGCGCCACAACGACGCGAGGCAGATCGCGATCGTCGCCGCCGGCAGGAAGTATATCAGCGGCGTGAGTTCCGGGATGCGCCGGCCCAGGTTCTTGGTCCCGATCATGGACGCCTCCAGCCCGACGACGATCGCAACCGCGATCAGGATGCGGACCGTGTGGCCGCGCCGGTTGAACTCCGCGCCGAGCAGCAGCGCCAGTGCGACCAGCGGCAGGGCGAGGTTCATCAGGGGCGCCGTAAGCCGGTCGTGGCCCTCCATCCGGAACTGGTGATAACGGGAATGGCCGCCGACCGCTTCGGGCGGATCGAACAGGTCGTGCAGGAACTGCTCGTGCGGGCTCTGCCATCTGCCGAAGCCCGACCTGGTCTGCGTGGTGAACTGCAGTTCGTAACGGTCGAACTGAAGGCGCGAGGTGCCCTGATCGCCGCGCCGCTCCTGCCGGTTGCCCTGGATCATGACCATTTTCGGGCCGTTCTCGCCCGGCAGCAGCGTGCCGCGCTCGGCCAGCGCGGTGACGGGGGCGTCGGGCTGGCGCCGGTCGTGCACCAGTATGCCCATCAGCGTGCCGTCGGGCCCGCGCTTGCGGACATAGACCGTAACGCCGGGAACGACCTGCGAGAAAACGCCTTCCTGGATCAGCACGGAGGAATAGTTGTGGCTGATCTGGAATTTCAGGTCGCGATATTCGCGATAGGCGAGCGGCATCAGATAGAGCGAAACCAGATAGCCGATGGCGATCATCGCAGCCGAGGCCAGCAGCGCCGGACGGGCCAGCTGGAGGCGGCTGATCCCGGCGGCATGCATGATGACCAGCTCGCTGTCCATCGTCAGCCGGTGATAGACGTAGGCCGCGGCGACGAAAAGCGAGATCGGTCCGACGATGGCGAAGGACGCCGGCAGCAACAGGGTTGTGATCCAGGCGAACATCGAGACCGAAAGACCGCGGTTCATCACCAGGTCGATCAGGCTCAGCGATTTGGTGAGCCAGATGACCGCGAACATGCCGGCCGCGACGACCACGAGGACCATCACGATCTGTCTGAGCACATAAAGCTGGAATTTGGACACGCGGCTGTCGGCTCCTCGTCGCGTTCCGCCAAGCCGGAAGGCCACTCCTATAGCATATTCGTCCCCTCCGGAACGATTCCAGCGTGACCCGACGGCGCAAAATAACGCGCTTCGAAGGCTTGACCTTCGATGAGAACAAAAATAGGATAAAAAGAGAACAAAAGAAAAATTTTCCGATGCAACCCGTGTTCCACATCGTCGATACAGCCCTGCCGCCGGCGTCGCTCCGACCCGCGACGCGCCCGGCCGGCGACAATTCGTGCCTTCCTCCGCGCAATCCCGGACCGCGGGATCCCGCCGTTCTGGACCGCCTGCGCGCCGCCATTCGCCGGATCGAGGGGGTCGGGCCGGCCTGGTCCGGCGAGGTCACGGTCGTCCTGCCGCTCGGTATCGGCGAGATCGACGCGCATCTTCCCGGCGGTGGGCTGCCCGCGGGCACGCTGCACGAGATCGTCACCGCCGACACCGGCATGGCCGGAGCCGCGAGTGCGTTCTCGGCCCATCTGGCGTCGCTTTCCGGGGACGGACCGGTGCTGTGGTGCGAAAGCGCGTGCATTCTCGATGCCGGCGCGTTGCATCCGCCGGGACTGAGGCGCTTCGGCCTCGAGCCCGAACGGCTGGTCTTCGCCCGGACCGGGAACGACGCCGAGGCGCTGTGGGCAATGGAAGACGGGCTCCGCTGCGGCACGCTCGCCGCGGTGGTCGGCACGCTCGCCGCAGTCTCCCTGACCGAAAGCCGGCGCCTCCGGCGCGCCGCCGAGGCAAGCGGGGTGACCGCGTTGATGCTGCGCCCTCCCGGTGTCGAGCCCGTGCCGAACGCCGCGACGACCCGCTGGCGAGTCGGCGCGGCCGAACCCGGCGGCGGCGGGATCGGTCTCTCGCCGCCCGTCTGGCGGATCGAGATGTTTCGCTGCCGCGGCGGGCTGCCCGGCATTTGGGATGTGGAATGGCGCGATGAGACGCGTGGTCTCGCTCTGGCTGCCGCGGTTTGCGACCGACAGGCTGAGACGGTCCGCCGGGCGGGCTGATGCTCCGGCCCCACGGCGAGAGGCCCCGCTCGCGACCGTCGAGTCGCGCGAGGGAAAGCTGCTGCTGGTCGGCCTCAACCGCAGCGCCGCTTCCGCCGGGCTTTACTCCGGCCAGCCGCTCGGCGATGCGCGCGCCATCCTGCCGTCGCTCCGCTCCGTGCCCGTCGACCCGGCGGCCGAGAGCCGCGCGCTCGAACGCCTGGCCGGGTGGTGCGGTCGCTACAGCCCGTGGACCGCGCCCGGCCCGGCCGGCGGCGGCGCGCCCGACGGCAGCGGCGCGATCTGGCTCGACATTACCGGCTGCGACCGTCTTTTCGGCGGCGAGGCGGCGCTCGCCGCCGATCTGGCCGGGCGTCTCGGGGCGTTCGGCTACGAGGCTCGCGCCGCGATCGCCGACACGCCGGGCGCCGCCTGGGCGGTCTGCCGGTTCGCGACCGACGATGCCGCACGGACGCAGATCGTCCCTCGCGGCGATCTGCGCCGGGCGCTCGCGCCCCTGCCGGTGGCGGCGCTCAGGCTGGCGCCCGAAACCGCCGCTTCGCTCGACTCCCTCGGTCTTCGCACCGTCGCCTCGCTGCTTGGCCTGCCGCGCGGCGCGATCGCCGACCGCTTCGGAAACGAGGTCGCGACCCGGCTCGACGCCGCGCTCGGGGTCGTGAACGAGCCGATCGCGCCGGTCGCGGCGACCGTGCCCTGTTTCGCCCGCATCGGCTTCGCCGAACCGATTGGCCGGGCCGAAGACATCGCGGCCGCGCTCGACCGCCTGCTCGGCGATCTCGCCCGCGAGCTCGCCCTCGGCGGGCGCGGCGCCCGCCGGCTCGTGCTATCGCTTTTCGAGCCGGCCGGCGATCCTCATCGTTTCGCCGTCGGCACCGGCAAGCCTTCCCGCGACGCCGGGCATCTCGCCGCGCTTTTCGCCGCGCCGATGGAATCGTTCGAAACTGTGTACGGGATCGAGGCGATGACGCTGACGGCGCCCGCGACCGAGCCGCTCGACCCACGTCAGGCCGCCTTCCACGAGGAGAAGACGGGCGGCGATACCGACGCGCTGATCGACCGGCTGACCAACCGTCTGGGAGGCCGGCACGTCATCCGCTTCGCCCCGCGCGAGAGCCACATCCCGGAACGCGCGACGATCGCGACGCCGGCTCTCGACGGCCCCGTCGGATCGCCGGCGGCATGGCCCGCCGCACCCCGTCCGATTCGTCTCCTGGCCCCGCCCGAGCCGATCGAGGTCGTGGCGCCCGTCCCCGACGACCCGCCCGTCATGTTCCGCTGGCGCCGCGTGCGCCGCCGCGTGGTCCGCGCCGAGGGGCCGGAACGCATCGCGCCGGAATGGTGGCGCAGGCCGCATGACGGAGATGCGTCCGGCTTGCGGGACTATTACCGGGTCGAGGACGAGGACGGGCGCCGCTACTGGCTCTACCGCGAAGGGCTCTACCGTCCCGATGTGCCGCCGGCATGGTTTCTTCACGGGTTGTTCGCATGACCGGGGCCTATGCGGAGCTCCAGACGACCACCAACTTCACCTTTTTGCGCGGCGCCTCGCACCCCGGAGAGTTGGTGCAGGCGGCGTCCGCCCTCGGTCTGCATGCGATCGCGGTGACCGACCGAAACACGCTGGCCGGCGTCGTCCGCGCCCACGCGGCCGCGCGGGAGACCGGCATGAAGCTCGTCGTCGGCGCGAGGCTCGACCTCGCCGACGCGCCCGGCATGCTGTGCCTGCCCCGCGACCGCGCCGCCTATGGCCGGCTGTCGCGGCTGCTCACGGTCGGCCGGCGCCGCGCTCCCAAGGGGGAGTGCGAGATCGGGCTTGCCGACCTGCTCGATCACGCGACGGGTCAGGTCCTTATCGTGCTGCCGCCCGGGGACGGCGGCGCCCCCGACCGGAGCTTCGAGGAAAACCTGGCCTCGCTCCGCCGCCGCATCGGGGATTCGGTCCATCTCGCCGCGAGCCACCTCTATCGCGGCGACGACCGGGCGCGGATCGACCGGCTCGCCGGGATCGCCGCCCGTGCCGGCACGCCGCTGGTCGCGACCAACGACGTTCACGCGCACACGCCCGACCGGAGACGGCTGGCCGACGTGCTGACCTGCATCCGCGAGCATTGCACGATCGACGAGGCCGGCTACCGCCTCGCCGCCAATGCCGAACGCCACCTGAAACCCGCGGCCGAGATGGCGCGGCTGTTTCGCGATCATCCGGACGCCGTCCGCCGCGGCGTCGCCATCGCGGACGCCTGCGATTTCTCGCTCGACGAGTTGCGCTACGAATACCCGGACGACGAGGGATCCCCCGGCGACACCCCGGACGGCGCGCTGCGGCGCCTGACCTGGGAGGGCGCGAAAACCCGCTATCCCGACGGCGTCCCCGACGCGGCCGCCCGTCAGATAGCCTACGAGCTCGACCTGATCGCCGAGCTCGATTACGCCGCCTATTTCCTGACCGTCCACGACATCGTCCGCTTCGCCCGAAGCTGCGGCATCCTGTGCCAGGGCCGCGGGTCGGCGGCCAACTCGGCGGTCTGCTACTGCCTCGGCATCACCGCGGTCGACCCGAACCGGTTGGATCTCCTGTTCGAGCGATTCGTCAGCGCCGAGCGCAACGAACCGCCCGATATCGACATCGACTTCGAGCACGAGCGCCGCGAGGAGGTGATCCAGTACATCTACCGGAAATACGGGCGCGAGCGGGCGGGGCTCGCCGCGACCGTGATCCACTACCGCGCCCGCAGCGCGGTGCGCGAAGTCGGAAAGGCCCTCGGCCTTTCGCTCGATACCGTGTCCGCCCTTTCGAGCACGGTCTGGGGGTGGCGGTCCGGCCCGCTCACCGAGGATCACCTCCGCGAGGTCGGGCTCGACCCGAAGGACGACCGGCTGGCGCTCACCGTCGGGCTCGCCGGCGAGCTCACCGGTTTCCCGCGCCACCTCTCCCAGCATGTCGGCGGTTTCGTAATCACCCGCGGCCCGCTGTCCGAGATCGTGCCCGTCACCAACGCGGCGATGGAGGAACGAACCGTCATCGAATGGGACAAGGACGACCTCGACGCGCTCGGCATGCTCAAGATCGACGTGCTCGGGCTCGGCATGCTGACCTGCATCCGCAAGGGGCTCGACCTCCTGCGTTCCCGTTACGGGATCGATTACGGGCTCGCCGACATCCCGGGCGAGGATCCGGCGGTCTACGACATGTTGTGCGAGGCCGATTCGATCGGCGTCTTCCAGGTCGAGAGCCGGGCCCAGATGACGATGCTGCCCAGGCTCCGGCCGCGTTCGTTCTACGACCTGGTGATCGAGGTCGCGATCGTCCGCCCGGGTCCGATCCAGGGCGACATGGTTCACCCCTATCTGCGCCGCCGTAACGGCGAGGAGACGGTCGAGTTTCCCTCCGACGAGTTGCGCGGGGTGCTTGAAAAGACGCTCGGCATTCCGCTGTTCCAGGAACAGGCGATGAAGATCGCCATCGTCGCCGCCGGCTTCACCCCGTCCGAAGCCGACCGGCTGCGTCGCGCGATGGCGACCTTCCGCCATGTCGGCACCATCGGCGAGTTCCGGAACAAGATGATCGAGGGCATGGTCCGGAACGGCTACGAACGCGACTTCGCCGAGCGCTGCTTCCGCCAGATCGAAGGCTTCGGCGATTACGGTTTTCCGGAATCGCACGCGGCGTCCTTTGCCCTGCTGGTCTACGTCTCTGCCTGGCTCAAATGCCACTACCCGGAGCTCTTCGCCGCCGCCATTCTCAACAGCCAGCCGATGGGGTTCTACGCTCCCGCCCAGCTGGTCCGCGACGCCCGGGAGCACGGGGTTTCCGTGCGCCCGGCCGACGTCAACCGTTCGGATTGGGACTGCACCCTCGAAGAGGCCGGGGACGGCGAGCGGCCATACGCGCTGCGCCTGGGCTTTCGCCAGATCAAGGGCATGGCGAAGAACAGCACCGACGCGATCGTCAAAGCCCGCGAGCATCCGGCCCGCCGCCCCTTCGCCGATCCGGCCGAACTGCGGGACCGGACCGGACTCCCGGTTCCGGTGCTGGAAACCCTCGCCGGGGCCGATGCCTTCGGCTCGACCGGACGCACCAGGCGCCAGGCGCTCTGGGCCGTCCGCGCGCTCGGCCCCGCGCCGCTCCCGCTCTTCGCCGGCGTCGGCGAACACCGGCCCGAGCCCGCGGTCGCGCTGCCCGCGATGAGCCGGGGCGAGGAAGTCTCGCAGGACTATGCCACGACCAGGATGTCGCTGAAGGACCATCCTCTGGCGCTGATGCGCGGCGGGCTGGCGGAGGAACGCGTCACCCCGGCCGGCCGCCTCGTCGAGCTCGACGACGGCGCTCGGGTCACGGTCGCCGGCATCGCCCTGGTCCGCCAGCGTCCGGGCACCGCCTCCGGGGTGATCTTCATCACCCTGGAAGACGAGACCGGCATCGCCAATCTCGTGGTCTGGCCGAGGACCTTCGAGCGCTACCGCCGCGAGGTCATGGCGGCACGCCTCCTGAAGGTCAGCGGCGAGTTGCAGCGCGAAGGCATCGTGATCCATGTCGTCGCCCGGCGGATAGAGGATTTGACTCACCGGCTGCGGGCGCTCGCCGCCGGCGACGACCCGCTGAAACCGCCGCTCGCCCGCGCCGACGAGATCGCCCGGCCCTCGGGCGAGGACAGGCGAAGCTACCCGTCGCGCGATTTCCACTGACTTCGGTTCACGGCGCCGGAGGCGAGATGCTACCCTGCCGCCGGAATTGCCAACGGGGACCGAAATGACGGAATTTGCCGGCGGATGCCTATGCGGAGCGGTGCGCTATGCGGTGAGCGGGGAGCCGGTGCGGATCGCGCAGTGCCATTGCGACGACTGCCGGCGGGCGACAGGGTCGAATTTCGCGACGAACGTGTTCGTCAGGAAGGAGGATCTCACGGTCCTTCAGGGGGCGACGAAGAGCTACGAGCATCCCGCTGACAGCGGCAACACGATGACCAAGCAGTTCTGCCCCGAATGCGGCTCGCAGCTCTTCGGCTGGTCGTCCCGCGGGCCGGGGCTCCGGGCGATCAAGGTGGGCTCGATCGACGATGCGGGCTTCGTCGAGCCGCAGATCGAGGTCTTCGTCTCCAGGGCGCTGCCGTTCACCCGGCACCCGGAAACGACGAAGAAATTCGAGCGGATGCCCCCGCCGCCGAAATAGCGGCGCGCCGCTACTGCAGAACCCCCTCCATCTCCTCCTCGAAGGTCTCCGGATCGATGCCTTCGCTGGCGACGTCGTAGGCGAGCTCGACCAGCACGCCGTTCGGGTCGTGGAAAAAGATCTGGGCGATCGTTCCGCCGCCGACCAGGCGCTTGTTGTACCTTGTCCCGGTGCGCCGGAGATGGCCGAGCATGTCGTCGAACCCCTCGGCGTCGAGGCCGATATGGTCGAGCCCGTCCCCCATCGACTCGGCATGGGTCCGCCGCGGCTCGTCCTCCTGGCTGTAGGACAGGTGAACGATCGCGATATCCCCGGCATACAGCCAGTAGCCGTGCTCGTCGAAGGGCGGGCGGAAACCGACTTCGAGGCCGAGTTTCTCGACATAGAAGTCCTTGGTCTCCTCCATCTTCATGGTGCGGATATTGATGTGGTTGAGACGAGCGACCTTCATCGCGCTGTCCTCCGTCCGTGTCCGCTTGCGTGGGCAATTTCGTGCGCCTACGCTGCATTTCGCATGATGACGCAACCCGGCCCGGGGAGGCAAGACGATGAAGGAACCCGTCTGGAACCGGTTTCTTACCGAACGCGACAAGCAGGTCTTCGACGCGGCCGGCTATGGCGACCGAGCGGGATTCGGCGAACGGCCGGTGATCGTCGTCATCGACGTCAATTACAACTTTACCGGCGACCGGCCGGAGCCGATCCTCGATTCGATCAAGACCTGGCCCAATTCCTGCGGCGAGGAAGCCTGGGAATCGATGCGCTACATCAAGCGGCTGATCGAGGCCGGGCGCAAGAAGGGCATCCCGATCATCTACACCACCGCCTCGATGCGGACCGATGGCTGGGACCGGGGCTCCTGGGCATGGAAGAACACCCGTACCGGCGAGTGGCGGGCGGGCGACGATCCCCGCTCGAATCTCGACGGCAACCAGATCAATCCCGAAATCGCGCCCGCGCCGCAGGACATCGTCATCGAGAAGCTGAAGCCGAGCGCGTTCCACGGCACGCCGCTTTCGTCTTTCCTCACCAATTTCAAGGCCGATTCGATCCTCATGGTCGGGACGACCACCAGCGGCTGCGTCCGCGCATCGGTCCTCGACGCGTTCAGCGAGAACTTCAGGACCACGCTCGTCGAGGAAGGCTGTTTCGACCGCTCGGAAGCGAGCCACGCGATCAACCTCTGCGACATGAACGCGAAATACGCCGACATCGCGTCGACGGACGAGGCGATCGAATACATCGAGTCGCTGCCCGACGACCTGTTCGATCTGCCGCCCGGCGTTCCGATGTCGGAGCAGCGATGAGCGCCGGCGCTAGATCACCAGCACGCAGAGCGACACCGCCACCAGCCCCCACAGGCAGATACGCCTGAACACGTCCTCGCTGGCGCGGCGAAACAGGATCGATCCGAGCCATATTCCGACCGCCGCGGGAACCAGCAGGAAGCAGGCGAACAGGATCGCGTCGAGGCGGTACGCTCCGGCCGCGGCGAACATGACCAGCGCGGCCAGCCCGGCGGTGGTGCCGAACATGACGAACTGCGCGCGGTTGGTGGCGGCGTCGCCCGACCCCGCAAGCAGGTAGAGGAAAGCCGGCGGACCGCCGAGCGAGACCGAGCCGACCAGAACCCCCGACACCGATCCGGTGACGATCGAAAGACCGATCCGTTGCCCCCCGCGGTAACGCCAGCCGCTCAGCAGCAGCAGCGAGAACCCGAGGGCCGCCGCCGCGATCGCCCGGCGCATCACATCCTCGTCGACGGTGAACAGGAGCCACCCGCCGAGCGGCACCGTGAGTATCGGAAAGAAGAAGAGCGGCCAGCCGTCCCGCCAGTTCACCGAGGGCAGGACCTGCGGCATCAGCTGCAAGTTGCCGACCATGTTGAGCAGCATGACGATCGGCACCGCTTCGCGCGGCCCGATGAGCGCGGCGAGCACCGGGGCGGTCAGGAAGTTGGCGCCGATGCCTCCGCCGAATCCCCGAACGATACCCGAGGCCGCGAAGGCCAACGTCACGAGCGCCAATTCCCACGTGTCGAGGCCGAACAACGCCATCAGACAAAAAGGGTGGAAACGCCGAGGAGCAACAGAATCGTCAGCGCGGTGAGACGAAACACCCGCTCGCTCGCCAGATGAAAGAGCTTCGCGCCGCCCCACGTCCCGATGACGAGAGACGGCGCGATGAGCGCGGCGGTGACCAGAACCTCCCAGTTCATCAGCCCGCCGATCCAGAACATGACCAGGGACGCCGCCTGGGTGAAGGCGAAATAGTAGATCAGGGTCGCCCGGGTCTGGGTCGGGCTGCCCGGCCCGGCCAGAAGATAGGCGATCACGGGCGGACCACCGATCGAAGCGGCGCCGGACAGCACCCCGCCGAGCGCACCCATCGACGCCGCGCCGGAGCGCGTCGGCGGTCGGCTGGAGCGCCATCCGCTCAGCAGGAACAGCGCGATCAGCGCGGTGATCGCCGAGATGGCGCGGCGCATCAGCTCCTGATCGAGGTAGAGCAGCAGCAGCACGCCCGCGGGGACGCCGATACAGCCCGGTACCGACAGCGCGAACTGATCCGACCAGCGGACATGCGGCCAGGCGGGCGCGAAAAGCTGGACCGTGGTGGCGAAGATCGCGAGCAGGATCGCGGGGACCGCGACATGCGTTCCGACGATGATGCTGACGACGGGCGCCAGCACGAGCGCCGCGCCGAAGCCCGAAAAGCCGCGCATCACCCCCGCGACGGTCGCCGCCAGCAGAAGCGCCGCAGCCTGCCCCGCGTCGATGTCGAGCCCCGGCATACTTATCGAGTTCGGGACTGGAGGATCAGGCCAGTGCGGGCTCGAGGTCGATTTCGATCCCCCGCCCCGCCGCCTTGGCGAGCGCGTATGCCCGCCCGGCCAGGGCGAGCTCCGATGCGCCGGTGCCGTTGTTGTTCTTGTGATAGGTGATCTGCCCGGGTGCGACCCGCCCGGCCGCCGTGCCCGCCGCGACGTCGCCGAGGTCGATTATGTCCCCGGCGCCTATCAGGCCGCGTTCGATGGGTTCGAACAAATCGCCCTGTTGCTCCGAAATCACGGACTCCCGGAGGTTGGCGACGATCACATCGGCGCGCTCGGCGGTGCGGTCGTCGATCTCGCGGCGCCGGCGCTTGAGAAACCCGCCCTCGACGAGCTGGATGTTGGAGCCGATGATGCCGGTGACGTGCTGACCCGGCGCCAGCCACTCGCCGTCGAAGACCGGGACGTTCGTGTTGGTGGCGACGACGATTGCATCGACGCCCTCGACCGCCTCGCGCGGCGTGGCGACAGGCTCGATCTCGATGCCGAACCTGGGGCCGTATTTCTCGGCGAAGCGCCGCCGATTGTCCGGGTCGCGGCTGTAGAGCCGGACACGCTCGATATCCCGCACCGTCAACAGCGCGAGCAGCTGGTTCGCCGCCTGCCCGGCCGAGCCGAACAGCCCCGCGACACGCGCGTCTTCGCGCACCAGGTGACGGAAGCCGACACCGCTCGCCGCCGCGGTCCGGAACGCCATCAGGCTGGTCGGTCCGAGGGTCTTCTCGTCGATCTCGCCGATCAGGATGGCGAGCAGCTCGCCGGTCCGGGAATCGCTCAGGACATGGACGGGCGGCCCGCGAAAGCTGTAGCTCTGGTTGGTCTCGGTCTGGGCGACCAGCTCGGCCCGGGTCTGCGCGCCGATCACGCCGAGGCCGTGAACGCCGCCCGGGAAGTTGCTTACCCGCACTCCGGCGGGCGAATGGACCCGGCGTCTGGGCGCGTTGATGACGGGAAATCCGGCCGCCTCCCGATAACCCTGCTCGATGACCTCGATCGCGTCGGCCATCGAAACGAGGCCCTGGAGGTCCGCCGGGCGCAGCAACAGGACGCTCATTACCGGTGCCTTCCGGCGGTTTACACGGGCGCGGCGGCATGATCGGAAGCCGTCCGGCGCCTGTCAATCGGCGGCCCAGTTCAGGAGGATCCGGGGCTTTCGAACGAGCGATGGAGGGAGCGGGGACCGGTCAGCCCGCCTTGGATTCCTTGTCCGCCTTCGCCTTCGGCTCTTCGAGAATGTCGCCGATCTTCGTCGTCAGGCGCTCGCCTTCGCCGGCGGAGAGCTCGTAGACCCAGCCCTTCGCCCGCTCGGTGATCTCGGCGGCCTTTTTCCGGACCTCTTCCGCCTTTTCCCCGCTCGCACCCTCGGCGGTCGCGGAGAACCGCCCCCAGACGACCTCGTCGACGGTGGTCATTTCGATGTGGATCTTCAGCCCGTCGAAGGTCTCGTACTCGCTGACATTGGGCTTTTCGGCAAACGGCACGTCGGCCGCGGGCTTCACGTCCTCGAAGGTCAGGCGCCACAGCCCGCCAGCCAGGTTCTTGGCCTCTCCGGAGTCCTTCAGCTTCCGCCCCTCGGGAACGCCGTCCAGCCTGTATTCCCCGCTGTCGGGCTTTTCCTGGGATACGACGATCTCGGCCCCGTCGGGCTGACGGATGACGGCACGGCGGACTTTCTCGGCGGCAATGTCGACGATGTCACGGACCATCCAGTCGTTCCGCGTCTTGCCGAGCGAGACCTCGCCCGCGGCGAGCCAGGACTGCTCTTCCCTGCCGCGCCGGAGATAGGTGCCGCCCCCGCCTTCGCCGAACAGGTTGGGGTTGAGCCTCCCGACGAGGCCGGAGGCCATCGACTTGCCGGCGGCGTCCTTGATCTCGAAGCGCACGGACTGCGCCTCCTCGGTATCGGGCTCTTCGACCTCGAGCCTCTTGTAGCGCGACGGATCGCTGGTCTTCGCCTCCAGCAGCTTGAGCTCGGACAGACCGACCAGCGCGGTCTTCACCTTGTCGAAATGGACCGGGTATTTCGCCCTGTCCTTCATGCCCCAGCCGGTGTCGGTCCTGACGATCGAGAAGGTCGCCTCGTTCGACCGGATCGCCAACTCGGCCGCGTCGTTGACACGCTCGGTCAGAACCTCGAACGCGCTCTCCTCGCCCTTGGTCAGCGTGGTCAGCGCCGGCTGATCGACCACAACCAGAACCGCGGCTATGACGGCGAGCAGGGTGAGGCCGGCAAGAGCCAGGAACGAGCGAGGCTTCATCGCAGGATCTCCACGCGCCGGACCATCGTCAGCCCACCGACCCGGCGTAGCGCCGGCGGACCCTGCGATTGCGGGCGATCAGGAGCCCGATCGCGAACAGGGCAATCAATACCGGCATGGCCGCAATGTTCAGAATCTTGACCGAGCCATCGAGCGCGTCGATGTCCTCGCGGAGCGCGCGCCGCACCTCCCTGAGCTGGCCCCTGACCTTGATGATCTGGCGTCGGAAATCCTCGACCGCCTGCTTCTGCTTGGCCGACAGGATGACCGTCGCGCTCTCGTCCTTCTTGGTCGTCAGGTCCTTGAGCTTGCCCTCGACCTCCTTGAGTTCCTCCAGCAGCGCCCGTTCGCGGTCGCGGAATTGCAGCTCGGCCGCCCTCTGGATCTCGATCACGCGGTCGAACGGCCGGTCGGAAAAGCCGCGGCTGCGAAGCCCGATCAGCTCGCTCGAACCGGACAGATTGTCGAGCGCGTTGATCACGAAATCGGCGTTGTTAGCGGTCGGGACAACGAGGCGCTGGCCGAAAAAGTCCTGGATCTGCAGCCAGAAACTGTCCGCCAGGATGTCGCTGTCGGCGACGACGATCAGGTTGACGATTTCTTTCGATTCCTTGAGGTGGGGCTTTTCGGCCGTCTCTTTCTTTTCGGCAGCCGCGTCCTTGTTTTCCTTGTCTTTTTCTTCCGGAGGACCGTCCGGGAACGCGCTCTTGAGCTTGCCGCTCACGCGGGCGGCAAGCGTCAGGGGCCCGCCCTCCGGCTTGAACGACTTCAGGATTTGGGCGGGGTTGGGCTGGAACCGGAATTTCTGCGCTTCCATCGGCGCCGACGCCTCGGTCGAGACGATCAGCGGTTCGAAACCGATGTCGGCGTCTTTCGCCTTGGCGACGAACCCCGCCGTGGCGACGTTGACCGCCCGGAGCTGGCCGGTGATCACGTCGTCGGGCTTGAGCCGGTCGGCGGGGAAGGACAGCCACGCCACGTAGTTGGTGATGACCGGCTTGCCCTGCGCGTCGACCGCGGCCTGCACCCGCTGGGCCAGACCCAGATCGGCAAGGACCTTGTCCCGCGTGTATTCCACGCCCCACGCCTTGAACAGCTTCTCGAGGTTCGACCCGTGATCGGGCGGCAGCCGCATCGCCGCGTTGGATCGCGACCCTTCTTCCGCGAACGGATCGACGAACACCATGGTCTTGCCGCCCGCCATGACGAACTGGTCGATGGCGTACAGCGTCTTGTCGGACAGACCGAAGGGATGGACGATCATCAGCACGTCGATGTCGTCGGTGATCTCCGGTTCGAGCCCCAGGCTCTTGACCTCGAAGAACTGCTTGATCTGCTCGACCACCGTCCAGGGCTTGTACTGGTTCGCCGGGTCGCCGTCGATCGGAATGCCCGAGACCAGCCCGATGACCTTCTTCTTCGGGTTGGCGAGGTTGTGTACCAGCCGGGTGAGGTCGTATTCGAGGAACGGCTCGCGCTGGGGCTGCAGGAAGCCGATCACGTCCTGATCGTCGGTGGTGTTGGTGCCGGCAAGCCCGAAATAGCCGTGCTCGCCCGCATCGTTGAGCGGCACGCCCTGAAGGCCGAAACCGACCGCGCGGTCCTCTTCGTTGGAGAACGGCTTGGGGTCGATGATTTGGAGACGAATCTTGCCGCCGGCCGCGTCGACATAGCGCTGCAGCAGTTCAAGCACCCGCTGCGAATAGGTGCCGAGGCCGGGGCTGAGGTCGATCAGGCTTCGGGACACGAAAAAGCGTAGCGTGACGGGCTCCTTCAGGTCGGCGAGAACCTTCTTCGTGCCTTCCGAGATCGAATAGAGGCTGTTCTGCGTCAGATCGGCCTGAAGGTTCCGGAACGCGCCGTTCGCGAAGATGTTGACGGCGAGAAACAGGATGACCGCGAGGACCAGCCCCGCGACGCCAAGCTTGCGCCGATCCCACGCGCCCACGGTCATTCTCCCCTCTTGAGATCGATCACGAGCCGGTTCGCGAACAGGAAAATCACCATCGCGGATACCAGGTAGACGATGTCGCGAATGTCGACGACGCCCCTGATGATGCCTTCGAAATGGGTGAGGAAGCTGAGCGAGGCGATCAGGTCGACCACGAACTCGGGCGCCCAGCCCTTGAAGGCGGCAAGCACGAGCTCGAGCCCGCTCATCATGAAGACGAAGCAGACCGCCGCGGCGATCACGAAGGCGATCACCTGGTTGCGGGTGAGCGCGGAGACGAAACAGCCGATCGACAGGAACGCGCCGGCCATCAGGAAACTCGCGATGTAGCCCGCGACGATCACCCCGTTATCGGGCCCGCCGAGATAGTTTACGGTGATCCACATCGGAAAGGTCAGCGCCAGCGCGATGGCGGCGAAGATCCACGATGCCAGGAACTTCCCGAGCACCGCGTGGGTGGTGGAGACCGGCAGCGTCATCAACAGCTCTATCGTCCCGGTCTTTCGCTCCTCGGCCCACAGCCGCATCCCGACCGCCGGGATGAGGAACAGATAGAGCCACGGGTGAAAGGAGAAGAAGACCTGGAGATCCGCCTGGCCGCGGTCGAAGAAGGCGCCGAAATAGAATGTCACCGCGCCGGTCAGCGCGAGGAAAATCACGATGAACACGTACGCGAGCGGCGTCGTGAAATAGGCGATCAACTCGCGCTTGCAGATTGCAGCCGTGGCCCGCATCGCGCCTCCCCCGCGCCCTATTCGCCGACGGTGAGCGTGCGGAACACCTCGTCGAGGCGTCCGCGTTCCGCCGATATTTCCTCGACGCCCAGACCGCCCGCGCGCAGCGTCTCGCTGACCAGCGGCAGGATCACGGCACCGTCGACGGGCACCGCGACGAGGTGGGCGGCGGCCTCTCCCCGGGAGGCGGTCTCGACCCGGTCGACGGCCTCGATACCCTCCAGCGCGGCGGTAACCGCCTCGATCCGATCGACAGCGGTCCGCACGTTGACCGCATTGCGATAGCGCGACCGGGCGAGCAGCGCCTCGGGCGTCCCGTCGGTGACGATCTTGCCGCGCGAAATGATCGTCGCGCGTGTGCACACCGCCTCGACCTCCTCGAGAAGATGGGTCGAGATGACGATCGCCTTGTCCTCGGCCATCTTCGAGATCAGCCCGCGCACCTCGTGTTTCTGGTTGGGGTCGAGCCCGTCGGTGGGTTCGTCGAGGATCAGCACCTGGGGATCGTGGATGATGGCCTGAGCGAGGCCGACGCGGCGCTTGTAGCCCTTCGACAGGGTGCCGATCGGCTGGTGCATCACGTCGCCGATATTGATCAGCCCGGCGGCGCGGTCGATCGCCCCCTCCCGGTCAGCGCCGGAGATGCCGCGCACCTCGCCGACGAAATTGAGGAACGAGAGCGGCGTCATGTCCTCATAGAGCGGCGCGCCCTCGGGCAGGTAGCCGACGCGGCGCTTGACCTCGATCGGATCCCGCGTGACGTCGAAGCCGCAGACCTCCGCGGTCCCGGATGTCGGCGACAGGAAGCCTGTCACCATCTTCATCGTGGTCGATTTCCCGGCGCCGTTGGGACCGAGAAAGCCAAGGACCTCGCCGCGGTCGACGGCGAGGCTGACATTGTCCACGGCGGTCAGCACACCGAACCGCTTGGTAAGCTCCCGGATCCGGAGCATTTCGCTCATCGTGCGGGCGCCTCGGCGCTGTCGGTTCGCCGTCGCGGTGCGGGGGTGGAGCAGGGCTTCACCTTGGGCCTTTCTGGCTGGGTTCGGCTGGAGCAGCGAGAAATTTGTGTGTTGGCTCCGCTTTGTCAAGAAGGGAGCCGGACGGCGCCGCCGCCCGGCCCCTCTATTGGCCGGATGGCGGGTCTAGGCCGCCTTCCTGGCCTCGATCACGGTGGGTCCGCCCGGCTTGACCTCGATCCGGCGCGGCTTGAGCGCCTCCGGCACCTCGCGGACGAGATCGATGGTCAACAGGCCGTTATCGAGCCCCGCGCCCCGCACCTCGACATGCTCGGCCAGCTGGAAGCGGCGCTCGAAGGCGCGCTCGGCGATCCCGCGGTGGAGATAGCCGGTCTTCTGCTCGCCTTCCGGCTTGGCGCCTTTCACGATCAGCAGCCCGTCGCGCATCTCGACGTTGAGGTCATCGAGGCCGAAGCCGGCCACGGCCAGCGTGACGCGATAGGCGTCCTCGGCGACCTTCTCGATGTTGTAGGGCGGGTAGGACCCGACCGAGACGTCGCTGCGCAGCGCCGTGTCGATCAACGACGGCAGCCGGTCGAAACCGATGGCGGAGCGGAACAGGGGGGAGAAATCGAAATCGCGCATGTCAGAATCCTCCTTGCTTGAGCGATTCGTGGGTTTGGCCACCCGTAAGGGTCGGCCGGTTTCGTCGAACCCCTCGGCGGGCGTTCGACAACGTTCCATGTGGGGATCGCGGAGACGGGGTTCAAGACCCGACGGCAAGCATCTCCGCGACAAGATCGGCAAGCGCCAGGGACGAGGTCAGCCCGGGCGATTCGATGCCGTAGAGATTGACCAGCCCGCCGATGCCATGCGCGGACGGGCCCTGCACCATGAAATCCGCGGCCGGTTCGCCGGGCGCCTGCAGCTTGGGACGAATCCCGGAATATCCGGCCTGGATCGCTCCGTCCGGCAGGCCGGGCCAGTAACGCCGGATCGCCGCGTAGAACGCGTCCGCGCGGCCCGGGTCGACGTCGTAGTCGATGGACTCGACCCATTCCACATCGGGTCCGAAGCGCACCTGTCCCGCCAGATCGACGGTGACGTGAACGCCCAGTCCCGCCTTCTCGGGCACCGGATAGACCGGCCGGGCGAACGGCGATTTGCCGGCGAGCGTGTAGTAATTGCCCTTGCAGAGATAGTCCCGGGGCACGGTGCCAGGATCGAGCCCCTCGACGGTGCGCGCGACCGCGGGCGCCCAGATGCCCGCCGCATTGATCAGACGGTCCGCCTTCAGCGCCATCGGAGCCTCGCCGCCGACCTCGACGACGATGCCGTCGTCCTCCACCCGGCCGCCCGTGACCGGGGCATGGTAGGCGATCATCGCGCCGCGCTCCTCGGCCTCGCCCTGGAAGGAGAGCATCAATCCGTGGGAATCGACGATCCCGGTCGAAGGGGAATGCAGCGCGGCGACACAATGAACTTCCGGCTCCATTCGGGCGACCTCGTCCGGTGTCAGCCAGGAGAGATCGCCCACGCCGTTCGCCGCCGCCCGCTCCTTCAGCGCGGCCAGCTCGTCGACCTGCGAATCGTCGGTGGCCACGATGATCTTGCCGCAACGCCGATGCGCAATGCCGTGCGCCGCGCAGTAGTCGTATAGCGCGTGCTTGCCGGCAACGCAGGTCCGCGCTTTCAGACTGCCCGTCGGATAGTAGATGCCGGCATGGACGATCTCGCTGTTTCGCGAGCTCGTCTCGGTCCCGATCATCTCGGCGCGTTCGAGGACGATCACCTCGACACCGGCGCGCGCGAGGCGGCGGGCGACGGCGAGCCCGATCACGCCGGCCCCGATGACGACGCACTCGACCCGCTCGGTCACGACCGCAGCGCCGCCTCGAAGCCGCGCCCGACGACGATCATGCGGGATATGGGTGTGAGGAACAGGTCGATGGTCGTTTCCAGCGCGTGCCCGGTTGCCTCGGACGGTCGTCCCGACGCGGGAACCGCAAGCGGGATTCTTGCGGCTCCGTCGGCCGCCCTTTGGCGAAGCATCCCGGCGTCGGCGGTCAGTACTCCGGAGGCAACCAGAGCCTCGACCCGTTCCTGCAGGGCGGCGATCGTTCCGGGCCAGTTCGCCAGATGGCGGAGCGCGGTCGGCATGAGCGCGCTCTCGCCGTCGTTGATCGCGCGGGCGAGCGCGGCCATGCGGGCCGCCGTTTCGCTGTCCACGTCCCGGGCGACTTCGGGCAGCGGGGGCAACGGATCGTCGGCGGGAACCGGCGGATCGAAGGCGGACTCCGATGTCTCGCCCGCCAGCACCCGCCGCAACGCCGACAGCGCGACGAGATTGATCGGGTTGGCGCGGTTGTAGAACGCCATCACGGAGGCCGCGGATTCGAGCGCCGCGCGGTCGAGGCTTCCGTCCTCGGCCA
>JAJDVM010000156.1 GCA_022826125.1 Defluviicoccus sp. | reverse complement strand
ATGGGGTGAAAATCGACAATCCGGATCGTTCGTCGCGCCGGACCCCGCGGAAATCAGCCACGCCGCTGGGGTAAGAAAAATCTCAACCCGTCCGGAAGACCTTGCTCAGCAAGGAACTCCGAACAACGCACACGCCTCAATTTGGGCGCTCCGGCGTGGGCGCTCCGGCGGCGATATCCGGTTTCCGGTGACGCGCCTAAGGGTTTCCGGTGACGCGCCTAAGGAAAGACTGGTAACAACGACGAGCGGTCCCGGAACCGGAGGAGGTAAGGATGGCAACGCAGGAAGGGCGGATACCGGTAAGCCACATCGGAAGCCTGGTGAGACCGCCGGCGCTGATCGAGTTCCTGGAAAAGGAGCAGCGGGGCGAGCCATACGACCGCGATGCCTATGACGCCTGTCTGACCGAATCCGTCGCCGAGGCGGTGCGACTCCAGGTCGAGGCGGGGATCGACATCGTGAGCGACGGCGAGTACGGCAAGTCGATCAACTGGGCGTTCTACGTCCAGAACCGGCTGAACGGCGTCGAACGGCAGCCGATGACGCCGGAGGAGGCCGCCGATCCGATGAGCCATTCCATCGGCGGGCGCGACCGCGAGGCGTTCCCCGAGTTCTACGGCGAATACGACGGAAGGGTGCTGGCCAACGCGCTCGCGCCGATGCGGCCGGTGGTGACCGGGCCGATCTCCTATGGCGGCCAGGCCGAATTGCAGCGCGATATCGCGAACCTGAAATCCGCTCTGGCGGCGACAGGCAGCGTCGAGGGCTTCCTGCCGGTGGTGGCGCCCGCGAGCGCGCTCCCCAACGCGAGGGACGACCATTACGGCGACGAGGAAACCCTTCTGTTCGCGCTCGCCGACGCGCTGCACGAGGAATACGCGGCCATCGTCGATGCCGGGCTTCATCTGCAGATCGACGACGCCTTCCTGCCCTTCATGTACGAAAGGCTGGTCCCGCCGATGACGCTCGCGGGGTACCGCGACTGGGCGGAACTCCGCATCGCCGCGCTCAACCGCGCGCTGGAAGGGCTGCCTCTGGACCGCACCCGCTATCACATCTGCTGGGGGAGCTGGAACGGCCCGCACATGTTCGACGTGCCGATGAAGGACATCGTCGACATCGTGCTCAAGGTGAATGCCGGTACCTACGCCTTCGAGGCGGCCAACCCGCGCCACGAGCACGAGTGGCAGGTCTGGAAGACGGCGAGGCCCGCGGAAGGTCGGCGGCTGATGCCGGGCCTGATCGCGCACTCGACCAACGTGGTCGAGCATCCGGAGCTGGTCGCCGAACGTCTGCTGCGCTACGCCGATCTGGTCGGCGGGGAGAACGTGATGGCCGGGACCGATTGCGGCTTTTGCCAGAGCCCGCTCGCCGGGCGGGTCCATCGCAGCATCATGTGGGCCAAGCTCAAGGCGCTGTCCGAAGGCGCGGCCATCGCGTCGGCCCGGCTCCGGGGCTGACGGGCGGGGGCGCCCCCCCGGCCGTTGATCGCCGGCGCGGTTGGGCTATCATCCGGCGCCTCTCGCCAAGGGACGCGTCCGCCCATGTCACAGCCCATCGAACCCCCGGAGATCGTCGAGGTCGAGACCGTCGAAATCGCCTGCGACGGCGGCGGCGCGCTGGGCCACCCGAAGGTGTTCCTCAGCCTCGCCAACGGCGGGCGGGTCGAATGCCCCTATTGCGACCGGATGTTCGTGCTCAAGCCGGCAGACGGCTGAGAAGCCGCGCCGCTCGCCTCAGAGGGCGGCGCGGATCCATTCGATGATCTTGGACTTCGGCAGCGCCCCCACTTTGGTCGCGGCGAGCTCGCCCTCCTTGAAGATCATCAGGGTCGGGATGCCCCGCACCCCGAACTTGGACGGGGTCATCGGGTTGTCGTCGATATTGATCTTGGCGACCGTGAGTTCGTCGCCCAACTCGTCGGAAATCTCCTCGAGATAAGGCCCGATCTGCTTGCACGGGCCGCACCATTCGGCCCAGAAATCGACCACCACCGGCCCGTTGGCCTGGAGGACGTCGGTGTCGAAGGAGTCGTCTGAAACCGCCTTGGTCGCCATCGAAAGCCCCCACTACGCCGGATTTCCCGCTCCTCCTTAAGTAAGCGGCGCCGGTTGACCGGTCAAGACAGGGCGCTGTGGAGAAGTCCGTCGGGGACGGCCATCGCGGCCGGTCCGACGGTCCAGACCAGGGTGCATTCAATCCGCCTGCCGGGGTAGATCTCCGCCAGGAGCGCCCGGTATGCGGCGATCTGGCGCAGATACTGGGGCCGGATTCCCTCGGGGTCGGCGGGGGGATCGCGGTCGGTCTTGAACTCGACCAGACGCACCGCGTCCTCCTCCACGGAAAGGCGGTCGATCCATCCGGAATAGGCCTGCCCGCCGACCCGGCCGACGACGGGCACCTCCGCCATCGATCCGGGTGCGAAGAGGCCGGCAACCGCGGGATCGGCGAGTAGCGCTAGAACCTCGTCGACGATCTCGCGCTGCTCCTCGGGTTCGAGCGCCAGCGCCGGGCGGGCCAGATGGGCCTGGACGGCCGCGCGCAAATCGTCGGGCGGGGGCGCCGGGACGCGCCGCAGGATGTCGTGAACGATCCGTCCGCGGCGGAAGACGGGCTCCCCGCCGGGCGAGCGGACGGGCGTGCCGTCCTCGTCCAGCCGGGAAGGGCTGCGCGCGGGTTGCGCCGGCGGCTCGGCCGGAGCCGGCTGCGGCGCCCAAGGCGGCAGGGGTTCCTCCGCCGGCGCCGCCCCTTCCGCTTCGCGCGCCCGGTCCGGCGGTTCGGTCTGCGGATCTTCGAGGACCAGACCGGGCCCGGTCACGACCACGCCCTCGTCCGGCGCCGCGAGGGTCGTCTCGCGTGACTCTGCTATCGGTTGCAGGGCACGCTCGACCATCGCGTACCAGCAGCCCTCGGGAACGGTTTTCTGCCCGGTGTAACCGGCGACGTAGAGGCGGTCCTCGGCGCGGGTCATGGCGACATAGAGCAACCGGCGGTATTCCTCCTCCGCCCGCGCGCTCTCCTCGGCGGCAAGAGCGTCGGACACCGCGTCGCGCGCGTCCTGTCGCCGCTTCCAGACCAGGATGGGCGGCTCCGTCCGCGACCACAGGACGGGGTCCCGCTCGGTCGGGGCCCGCATCCTGTCGGCAAGAATGACCACGGGCGCCTGCAACCCCTTGGCCCCGTGCACCGTGAGCACCCTCACCTCGTCCCGCGCGGACTGTTCGAGGTCGCGCTTGACCTCGGCCCGGGCGCCGCGGAACCAGGAAACGAAGCCCTGCAGCGAGGGTGTGTGCTCGCGCTCGTAGTCGAGGGCGAGAGCGAGGAACTCGTCGATCGGGTCCTCCGCGTCGGGACCGAGACGGGCGACGATCCTCTCGCGCCCGCCCATGGGGCCGAGGATGCGGCTGAAGAACTCGTAAGGCGGGACGAAATCCGCCATCGCGAGAACCTCGTCGAGCACCGCCCGCGCGCGCTCGCAGCGCGGATCGCCGCGGCGACGGGCGAGCGCGGCGGCGAGCGTCGTCTGGCCGCGCCCGTGGGCAAGGTCGAACAGCGCCGTCTCGTCGAGCCCGGCCAGGGGGCCCTTGAGGACCGCGGCGACGGTGAGATCGTCCTCGATCATCAGCGCCGCATCCGCGAGCGCCAGCAGGTCCATCACGGCGAGCTGGGTCGACAGCACCAGCCGGTCGATCCCGGCGACGCCGACGGCCCGCTGCTTCAGCGCGCGGACGAGGTGATCGACGAACTCGCTCCGGTGACGCACCAGCACCATGATGTCGCCCGCGGTCATCGCCCGGCCCCGGCTTTCCAGCCGCTCGCCCGAGGCGATCCATCCCCCGATCGTCTCCGCGATCGCCTCGGCGAGACGGTAGGCCGCGGTCTGATGGGAAAACGGCTCCGCGACGGGCTGCCAGGGATCGGCGTCTTCGGACTCGCTCTGCCGGGCCGGCGGCCAGAGCGTCACCAGCCCTGCCTGTCCGGCCCGGCCGACCGCGTGGGCCACCGGCCTCTCTCCGAGCCCCCGTCTCGCGTCGGCGTCGGCGAATACGGCGTCCACGGCGCGGAGCACCGGGCCGGTCGAGCGGAAGGAATGGCCGAGCTCGACGCCTTCCCAGCCGCCGCCGGAGTCCCCGACCCGGGCGCGAAACTCCTCGCGCATGGCGGAGAACGCCTCCGCCTCGACGCCCTGGAAGCTGTAGATCGACTGCTTCGGGTCGCCGACGGCGAAGACCGTGCGCGGAGCGTCCTGCGCGCTCTCGCCCGCGAAGAAATCGGCGGCCAGCGCGCGAACCACCGCCCACTGCCGGGGGTTGGTGTCCTGAGCCTCGTCGATCAGCACGTGGTCGATGCCGCCGTCGAGCTTGTAGAGCACCCAGAGCGCGGCCGCTTCGTCCTCGACCAGCCTCTGCACACCCCGGATCAGGTCGTCGTAATCGAGCCGCCCCTGGCGCGCCTTCTCGTCGCGATAGGAGGCAAGCAGCGCAGCGCCGATCCGGGCGAGCGCCGCGCTCTCGGCGGCGGTGCGGACGGCGAGCAGCCGTTCGCGTACGGCCCGGACGCGCTCGGCCTCCGCCTGCCAGGCTTCGACGGCATCCGGCGCGGACGCCGCCACGGTCTTTGTCGGGAGGTTTTTCCGGATGCCGCCCTTCTGCGTCAGGAACGCCCGCGCGTAATCGGCGAAGGCATCGGGCGTCGGGAGGGGACATTCGAGCCAGGCGGCGATCGCCCTTCCGGCCTCGGCGTCGGTTTTCAGCCCCCGGCACAGCGCTTCCGCCGCCCGCTCCAGCCCTTCGCGGTCGAAGGCGCCCGCCGCGCTGGCGGCGGCGAGGATCGTCTGCTCGGTCTCTCCCGGTCCGAGGTCGAAATGACGGTGGGTCTCCTCCTCAACGTTGGGAAACGCCCTCTCGGCCAGGACCGCCACCTTGTCGCGCCCGCTGGCGAGCGCGGCCATCAGGCTGTCGAACACGCTCTCCCCGCCTCGTGCGGCGACGGTGACGAACGCCCGGGCGAGCGGGGAATCGGGATCGCGCCCCGCCTCGGCGATTACGGCGTCGCGGGCGCGGCGCAGGGTCTCCCCCTCGGTGCGCTCGTCCATCACGCTGAAATGCGGATTGATGCGCGCTTCGAGCGGAAAGCGGCCGAGCACGGACTGGCAGAAGGCGTGGATGGTCTGGATCTTCATCCCGCCCGGCGCATCGAGCACCTGAAGGAAAAGGGCGCGCGCCCGGGCGACGGTATCGGCGTCGGGCGGTTCCTCGCGCAACGCGGCAAGCGTGCTTTCGAGCGCGTCGCCGGGCATCGTCGACCACCTCCCGAGCGCCTCGAATATCCGGTTGGCCATCTCGGCCGCCGCCGCCCGGGTGAAGGTGAGCGCGAGGATCCGGTCCGGCGGGGTGCCGGCGAGCAGAAGCCGCAGCACCCGGTCGGCGAGCACCTTGGTCTTGCCGGTCCCGGCGGACGCGTCGACCCAGGCCGAGACCGCCGGCCGCGACGCGACGATCTGGCCGTCGGGGGCGCTCACCATCGCCGCCTCGCGGCCCGGCCGGGAGCGTACTCGGCGAGGCGCTCGAGATGCTCGTAGTCGCTGAAAGCCGGCGCGCGATCAGCATGCGGCTGGGGAATGTAGGGCGTCGCGGGATCGTCGAATTGCCCGATCAGCCGTTCGAGACCGGCGCGCGCGACCGCCGGATCGACGTCGACAGGGGCCTCCTCGCCGGGAGGATCGCCGCCGGAAAGCTTCCAGTAGACGAGGTCGGGATCGGGCGCGGGACCGATCCCCTCGAACCCGCCGGCGGCCAGGATCGCGGCTTCGAGCGGCAGTTGCGGCGCAAGGCCCGCCGCAACGTCTTTCCTGGACGGCACGGCGCCGGTCTTGTAGTCGACGATCGCCGCGCGGCCGTCGACCGTCGCGTCGATCCGGTCGGCCCGCGCGGTGAGGGTGAAGGGGCCTCCGGGGGCCTGGAATTCGAGCCGGCCGGCGAGCTCGGTCGCGGTGCTCGCGATGCCGGTCCTGCGTTCGCGTTCGTGTTCGACGAACCAGCGCGCGACGCGCTCGAAACGCGGCCACCAGAACGCCCGCACGCCGGGACGCTCGACCATCCTGCCGAGCGCCGCCTGCCCGATCGCGATCAGCCGCTCATAGGCATCGTCGGGGAGGGCGCCGGGGAAGGCGCGGAGAAACGTGTCCAGGGCGTCGTGGACGAACCGGCCGCGCTCGGCGCCCCCGGGATCGGCGTCGATCGGATCCAGCGCTCTCAGCCCCAGCACGTGACGCGCGTAGATCGCGTAGGGATCGCGGATCAGGGTCTCGATCTGCGTGACGGAAAGCCGGCGCGGGCGGGCGGCGACGGGCGGGACCGGCGCGGGCGCCTGGATTTGCTCCTGCGCTTCCGGCCGCTCGAGCGCCGACTGCCAGCCGGTCCAACGCGGCGCGGCGCGCGCGAGGCTGGCGGACTCCCCACCGAGCGCATTGTCGAGCCGGAGCAGCCATCGCGAAGGGACGGTCGGCGTTCCCGCCACCCGCACGGCGCGGGTCAGGAAAACCTCGGGGGCGGCGAAGAGCTGCGAGAAATCGTGTGCCGAAAGCCCGATCCGGCGCTCGTGCGACGGCAGCCCGAAGGCGGCGCGCATCGGACGGCTCATCCACGGGTCCGCCGGCGGCTGGGCGGGCCAGGTGCCCTCGTTGAGCCCGCCGAGGATCAACCGGTCTGCGCCCTGAAGACGCGCCTCCAGCACGCCCCAGATCTGCAGCCGGGGGTGACGGCCGTAGCTCGGCCGGACCGCGCGGCCCCGCATCAGCGTGTCGAGCAGTTCCGGCCAGCCGCGCCCGTCGACCGGGGCGAGCCCGCGCGCGGCGCCCCGGAGCTCGTCCATGAATTCCGCCGCCGCCGCGCCGTCCTCGCCGGTCCACAGGCGTTCGGCGCCGCCGGTGTCGCCGCTGGCGGCCAGCCGCTCGGCCGCTTCGATATGGGCCTCGGCAAGATCGGCGACGCCGGTCTGGCGGCGGTCGGTCATGAGATCGTCGAGAGGCGCCAGCGCATCCGTGACACGGTCGAGCCATCGGGCGAGATCGGGGTCGTCGCGCAGCGCCCCCCTGAGCCCCTCCGCGCCAGGTTCGGGCCGGGGGCCCCGGAGTACCGCGCGTTCGAGCGCACGGACGCGGGCGCGGAAGACGCCGGCGTCCATGCCGCAGGCGGAAAGGGGATGCTTCAGGAGGGATAGGAGCGGAACCGGCGCCCATCGATCTGAGAGCGCCCGGGCGAGCAGCAGAAGGAACGCACCGGGCGGGGTGAGGGCCAGAGAGACGCCGCCGGAGTCGTCGATTTCCACGTCCCAGCGCCTGAGCTCGGCCGCGACCCGGCGCGCGAGACCGCGGTCGGGTGTGACCAGGGCCGCCGTCCGGTCCGGCGTCTCCAGCGTTTCGCGCAGCAGGAGCGCGATCGTCGCCGCTTCCTCCCGGGCGCCGGCGCAATCGATCCGGCAGACGCCCTCGACCGCGGCGGATCGCGCCGGACCGTCGAACGCGGGCGCGTCGGTGCCGGCGGGGCGCATGGCGGAGGCAAGCAGGCGGGCCCGGGCAGCGCCCCGGGGCGGCGGGTGTGCGCCCGGCCAGAGCGCGACCTCCGAAGGCGTCGTATCGAGATCCTCGAGGACGAGCTTGAGGCCATACTGGGGGTGGCCCGGATCCAGCGCTTCCCAGATCGCGGGTTCCGGTTCGCGGTCGAGCCCCGGAAGGACGACCGCGCCCCGGGGAAGTCCGGCCACCGCCGCCATCAGTCTGCGCGTCGCCGGTACGCTTCCCGTCGATCCGGCGAGGATCACCCGTTCCTCCGGCGGGGCGTCCCGCCATGAGGCGATGCGCGCCTCGATCAGCCGGTTGCGCCGCTCGGCCGGGCCGATTGCGCCTTCCTCATCGAGCACCGGAGGCCAGCTATCGGTGACGATACGAAGGAATTCGAGCGTGGTCTGCCAGTGCGCCGACAATGTCTCGGGCACCAGATCGGCGAGCCGGTCGAAGCCCAGCCCCTCGGTCTCGACCTGATCGAGCAGGCGCGCGAGCTCCGAGGCGAGACCGGCGACGCGGGCGGGCTCGTCCGTTCCGGTTGCGCCCTCGCGCGCGCGGATCAGCTCGGCAAGCAGGAGCTGGCGGCGGAGCGGCGGGATCGCGGGCGGCAGGTCGAGCGCCGCGGGCGCGGCGACGTCGTCGGCCCCGAACTCCTCATCGAGCCCGACATCGCCGATGGGCAGAATGGCCGGGAGCAGGCGCGCCGCGTCGGAGCTCGCGCGCAGCATCGCATCGCCGAGCGCCCGGCAGGCCCGCCGGTTGGGCAGAAGAACGGTCGCCCGGGTCGCCTCGCCGGTCTTCCGCTCCGCCAGAATTCCACGGGCGAGCGCGTCGAGAAAAGGGACCCCGGCCGGGATCGTGAAGATGCGCGCAGGCCCGGGCTGCCCGTCCGTCATCCGACGTGGAAGTCGTGAGCGCCGGGCCGGCCGAGCAGCCGGTCGTCGGCCGTCCTGAGCGCCGCCGGGGTGCCGACATGGAACCACTCGCCGTCATGCACGATGCCGAAAAGGCGGTCCGCGGTCTCCGCCCGGTCGTAGAGCAGGTTGAGCGAGAACGGCCCCTCCGGCGCGCCGTCGAACAGGCGCGGGTGGAGAATCTGCACGCCGGTAAAGACGTAAGGGGAGACATCCCGGGCCGCACGCCGGTGAAGCGCGCCGTCCGGATCCATGAAATAGTCGCCGCGCCCGTCATAACCGTAGGCGCCGACGCAGCGGTGCATCAGCAGAAGCGCGTCCATCGCCGCATCGTCCCAGCCCCGGGCGAGCCGCTCGAGCGCGGGCGTGGGCCCGTCGAGCCACGCGATGTCGGCGTTGACCGCGAAGAACGGGGACTCGCCCAGCCGATCGAGCGCACGCGCCACGCCGCCGCCGGTGTCGAGCAGGATCTCTTCCCGGCTCACGCTCGTCTTGGGGCTGGAACGCGTCGCGAGATGGGCGTCGATCCGTTCGCCGAGATAGTGGCTGTTGACCACCGCCTCGTCGATCCCGAAGGCTTCGAGCCGGTCGAGCGCGCGATCGAGCATGGCCCGTCCGCCGACCTCGATCAGCGGCTTGGGGACGGTCTCGGTCAGCGGCCGCATGCGCTTGCCGAGACCCGCCGCCAGAACCATCGCGCGGCGCGGCCTCATGCCGCCGCCCTCGGACCCGGAACCGCCCGCGCGGCGGCGGGGATCGTTTCGTCGAGCCAGTCGCGGATTGGGTGCAGCGCGGGGTGCTTCACGGCGGCCTCCAGCAGGCGCCAGACCCGCAGGATATGATGGAGGTATTCGTCCTTTCCGTCGCGCCGCGAAAGCCGGGTGAAGATGCCGATCACCTTGCAGTGCCGCTGGGCGCCGAGCACCGCGCAGGAACGCTCGAAATCCTCGGGATCGAGGTCGGGAAAGGCGGCGAGGTAACGATCCTTCAGCGCGCTGACGAGAGAGGGCAGCACGTCCCGCCTCGCATCCTCGACCAGCGAAACGAAGTCGTAGCTGGCCGGCCCCGCCACCGCGTCCTGAAAGTCGACCAGGCCGCAGGCGGCGAGCCCCTCCCTTCCGTGGAGGCGCATCAGGTTGTCGACGTGGAAATCGCGCAGCACCAGCGTCTCCGGCACCGCGCGGGCCCGGGCGAAGGCCTCCCGCCAGCACGCGCGGTAGGCGGACCGCCGGTCGGCGTCAACACCGAGGCCGATCGCGGGCAGATACCAGTCGATGAGATGATCGGCCTCCGCCATCAGCAAATCGTCGGAATAGGACGGCAGGCCGGGCGGGACGGCCGTCGCGGCGGGGAGGCGGTGGAGCGCGATCAGCGTATCGACGGCGAGCTCGTAGAGCGCCGTCTCGTCCTCGCCGCGGGCGAGCAGCCGCGTGAAGGTGTCGTCGCCCAGATCCTCCATCAGCAGCAGCCCCGCGGCCCGGTCCTCCGCCTCGATGCGCGGCGCGCCGAAACCGAGCGAGAGCAGGTGGCGGGCGATGGCGGCATAGGGCTCGATCGGCTCCCGGTCGGGCGGAGCGTCCATCAGCACGGCGGTTTCCGGACCGCGCCGGACCCGGAGGTAGCGGCGGAACGAAGCGTCGGCGGCGAGCGGCTCGACGGCGGCGCCCTTCCAGCCCGCGCGGACGAGGAAGCGGTCGATCTCCCGCCTACGCGCGGAACCGGTCAAGCGATCCTCCAAACCGTTCCCGCCACCCGGGTCCGGCGTCGATTTCGGCTTTCCGGGCATCCTCGCCGGGACCCTGCAGAAGGGTGACCAGAAGGGCGTTCTCCGGCATCAGGGGACCCAGCCGGTCGGGCCATTCGACCAGCGAAATACCGGTCGCGAAGGCGTCCTCGACGCCGAGCTCCAGCGTGTCCTCGGGCGAGTCCACCCGGTAGAGATCGAAATGGTGGACGGTCGTCCCGCCGATGTCGTAGGGCTGGACGAGGGTGAAGGTCGGGCTCGGGACCTCGACCGGACCGGCGCCGGCCATCTTCGCCCGCGCGTTGACGAAAGCCCGCGCGAAGGTCGTCTTTCCCGCTCCGAGCACGCCCGCGAGCCCGATGGTATCGCCCGGGCGCGCCAGACCGGCGATGACGCGGGCGAATGCCCGGGTCGCTTCGAGATCGGGGAGGGCGAGGCGCACCGGCGCGCAAGTCGGGAGAGGCGCCGACATGGGCGCCGTTCTAGCCGCCGCCGCTGCGCCCGGCAAGCGCGCCGCCCGTCAATAGCGGTAGTATTCGGGCTTGAACGGCCCCTCCTGCCCGACGCCGAGATAGTCCGCCTGTTCGGGCGAGAGCGCGGTGAGCCGGACGCCGAGCTTTTCGAGGTGGAGCGACGCGACCTTCTCGTCGAGCCGCTTGGGCAGGACATAGACCTCGTTGCCGTAATCGGCGTGGTTCTCCCACAGCTCGATCTGGGCCAGCACCTGGTTGGTGAAGGACGCGCTCATCACGAAGCTCGGATGGCCCGTCGCACAGCCGAGATTCACCAGCCGGCCCTCGGCGAGGACGATCAGCCGCTTGCCATCGGGGAACTCGACCTCGTCGACCTGCGGCTTGACGTTCTCCCACTTGTAGTTGCGCAGCGCCGCGATCTGAATCTCGCTGTCGAAATGCCCGATATTGCAGACGATGGCGCGGTCCTTCATCGCCCGCATGTGGTCGATGGTGATCACGTCGATATTGCCGGTGCAGGTGACGAAAATGTCGCCCGAAGGCGCGGCGTCGTCCATCGTCACCACCTCGTAGCCTTCCATCGCCGCCTGCAGGGCGCAGATCGGGTCGATCTCGGTGACCATGACGCGCGCGCCCTGGTTGCGGAGCGAGGCGGCGGAGCCCTTGCCGACGTCGCCGAAGCCGCACACCACGGCGATCTTGCCCGCCACCATCACGTCGGTCGCCCGCTTGATTCCGTCAACCAGGCTCTCGCGGCAGCCATAGAGGTTGTCGAATTTCGACTTGGTGACGGAATCGTTGACGTTGATCGCGGGCACTCGGAGCGTTCTGTCCTGCGCCATCTCGTAGAGCCGGTGGACGCCCGTCGTGGTCTCCTCCGAGAGCCCGAGCACGTCGTCGAGCAGGGCGGGGAAGTTGTCGTGCATCACCTTGGTGAGGTCGCCGCCGTCGTCGAGGATGAGGTTGGGGTGCCAGCCGTCGGGGCCTTCGATGGTGCGGTCGATCGCCCACCAGAACTCGTCCTCCGACATGCCCTTCCAGGCGAACACGGGAACGCCGGACGCGGCGATCGCGGCAGCGGCGTGGTCCTGGGTCGAGAAGATGTTGCAGGAGCTCCAGCGCACCGTGGCACCGAGCGCGGTCAGCGTCTCGATCAGCACCGCGGTCTGCACCGTCATGTGGAGGCAGCCCGCGATCCGCGCGCCTTCGAGCGGGCGGACGGCGCCGAACTCCGCGCGGAGCGCCATCAGCCCCGGCATCTCGGTCTCGGCGATCGCGATCTCCTTCCGCCCCCAATCGGCAAGGGCGATGTCGGCGACCTTGAAGTCGTCTGCGGCACTCATGTGCGTATCCCGGTTTTTGTGGACGGAGGCCGGTGAGGCGGGCAGCGCCATATAACAAGTCGTGTCGGTTGCGGGCAACCGGGAGGGGGCGTGCGAGCGGGGTTTCCGGGGTATAGAATGACCCGATCGACGCCGAGAGCCCTCCGACCATGACCTACCGCGTCACCCCGGCCGACATCGAGTCCTACGACAGGGACGGTGCCGTCCTGCTGAAGGGGGTCGTCGGCCCGGAATGGCTGGACCGGGTCGCCGCCGCCATCGAGCGGGATATCGAGACTCCGGGCCCCTTCTTCCACAGCTACGACACCGAAGGCAAAGGCCGCTTCCACGGCAATTTGCGCATCTGGCAGACCGACCCCGACTTCCGCGCCTATTGCTTCGAGAGCGGCCTGCCGAAGCTGGCCGCCCGGTTCTTCGGCGCGTCCAGGGTCAACCTGCTCTACGACCAGCTCTTCGTGAAGGAGCCCGGGACCGCGCAGCCGACCCGCTGGCACAACGACCAGCCCTACTGGCCGGTGCGGGGCTGGCAGGTGATGTCGTTCTGGCTCGCGCTCGACCCGACGACGGCGGAGAACGGGCGCCTCGAATTCGTCCGCGGCTCGCACCGGTGGGACCGCTGGTTCCAGCCCGAGGCGTTCGGCAAGACCGAGGTCAACACGTACGACGAGAACCCGGACTACGAGACGATGCCGGATATCGACGCGGCGCGCGGCGACTACGACATCGTCGCCTGGGACATGGAGCCGGGCGACGTGATCGCCTTCCACGCGCTTGCGGTGCACGGGGCGGGCGGCAATCTGCGCGACGACGTGCGCCGGCGGGGCTATACGGTGCGCTACACCGGCGACGACGCGCGCTTCGATCCCCGGCCGGGCACTGCGAAGGCGCTCTGGGCGGACGGCCTGAAGGAGGGCGACCGGATGGACTGCGACCTTTACCCTGTCGTCTGGCGCGGGGAGGCCGCGAGCGCCGCCTGAGCGGAGGAAACCGCCCCCCGGATCAGGGCAAGCGGTCTTCCGGTTCCGGTTCTTTACCCCCGTTCCTGAACAGGATGCGCCGTGCTTCCTCGATGTCGGCCGAAGTCCGGCGTTCGGCGAAGAACTCGGCCGTTCTCATCGCCGACAGCTTCTCGGCGACCGCCGTCGTCACGAACTGGTTGATGCTCGTGCCGTCGCGTCTGGCGACCTCGGCTACGGCCGCCTTCGGGGACGCCGGCAAACGCAGCGGATAGGTGGCGAGTCGTTTTTTCATGACAGGGGTCCTCACCGCTCCTCGAAGCCGTTGGCGAACATCGCGGCGATCGCATCGACCGCCGCGGCGGCGGCGGCGCCCGATGCACTGACCTCGAGCCGGGTGCCCCGCGTCGCCGCGAGCATCAGAAGGCCCATGATGGAAAGCGCGGAGACCGTCTCCCCTTTGCACGCGAATCGGATGTCGGCGTCGAATTCCTCCGCGGCGGCGGCGATTCTGGCGGCGACGCGGGCATGCAGGCCGCGCTCGTTGACCACCTCGACCTCGCGGCTTACGACGCCCGGCCCGGCGGTCATTCGTCCTTTTCGCCGAGCAGCCGCGAGGCGACGCTGATGTATTTGCGGCCGGCTTCCTGGGCCGCCGCGACCGCGTCTTCGAGGCCGTCGCGGCCGCGCACGCTGGAGAGCTTGACCAGCATCGGCAGGTTGACGCCGGCGATGACCTCGACATGGCCGTCCTTCATCAGCGAGATCGCGAGGTTGGACGGCGTGCCGCCGAACATGTCGGTCAGCAGGATCACCCCGCTGCCGCCGTCGGCCCGCGCGACGCTGTCGGCGATGTCCCGGCGGCGCTCCTCCGCATCGTCGTTGGGGCCGATGCAGACGGTTTCGGTCCGTTCCTGCGGCCCGACCACGTGTTCGAGCGCGGCGACCAGCTCTTTCGCGAGGTTGCCGTGCGTCACCAGCACCATGCCGATCATGCCCATCGCGTCATCCTGTCACGCCGCGGCTTCGGTGGCGAGTTCGCGGTGCGAAGCCGCCGCCTGCTGCCCTTCCCCGGCCAGCCGGGCGGCGAGCTTCTCGACGACGAACACCGAGCGGTGCCGGCCCCCGGTGCAGCCGATCGCGATGGTCAGGTAGCTCTTGCCCTCGGCCCGGTAGCGCGGCAGCACGACCGCGAGGAGCTCGCTCAGCGACTCGAAGAACGGCGCGAACGCGGGGTCGGCCCCGACGAAGGCGGCGACCGCCGCGTCCAGCCCGGTAAGCGAAACCAGGTCGGGCTCGTAATGGGGATTCGCGAGGAAGCGGACATCGAACACGATGTCGGCTTCGGGCGGCAGCCCGTTGCGATAGGCGAACGAAACCAGCGACAGCGCGGGGGCGGGCGCGTCCCCCAGCCCGCAGGCACTGGCGAGACGGCGCTTGAGCCCGGCGAGGGTGAGGGCGGACGTGTCGATCGCCTCGTGGGCGCGTTCGCGGAGCGGCGCGAGCAGCGCCCGTTCCCGGCCGATCGCCTCGGTCAGCCGTCCGGCCTGCGCGAGGGGGTGCCGGTGCCGGGTTTCGGAGTAGCGGCGCCGGAGGACCTCGTCGCCGCAGTCGAGAAAGACCAGCCGAACCGGCGCGACGAGCGTATCGAGCCGCGCGGAGAGCCCGGCGACGGTGAAATCGCGCGTCCGGATATCGATGCCGATCGCGAGGGGGCGCCCGCTGTCCCGTTCCGGGCCGACGAGTTCCGCCACCAGGGCGAGCGGCGCGTTGTCGACGGCCTCGTAGCCGAGATCCTCCAGCGCCTTCAACGCCGCCGTCTTGCCCGCGCCGGACATTCCGGTGACGACGACGACCCGCGCCGGGGCGGTATCGTGGGGCGCATGGCGGGCGGCGCCGCTGTTCGGTTCGGCCGCGATCATCGAGCGCTCTTGGCGTTGGGGGCGGAGGCCCCCGCACTATCGGACCCGGCGGCGCGCACGGCAAGGCGCACCTTCGCCGCGGCCGACGCCTCGAACGGGGCGAGCCGGATCAGCGGCAGCGCGATGCCGGCGGCGCGCCACTCGGCGGGATCGGGAAGGCGGCGGGGGCGGGCATCGATCAGAAGCTCCACCGCGAGCGAGAGCGTCGCGCGAGGCCGCCAGTCGACTGCGACAATTCCGAGCCCGCGGATCTCCATCCTGCCGGCCAGCGTCGCCGGCGGCGAGGCTTCGAGCCGGCCGCCGGCGGCGCGGATGTCGACCCGGTCGTCGGCGACGAGGACGGCGCCTCCGTCGATCAGGCGGAGCGCGAGGTCCGACTTGCCGCTGCCGGGCGGTCCGAGCAGGAGAACCCCGCGCCCGTCGACATCGACGCAACTCGCGTGGACCGTCGCCATCGCTCAACCCGCCGGCAGCCGGACGGTGAACCGCGCACCCGCGACGCCGCCGTTCCCGTCATAGCGGTTGGAGGCCGCGATCGACCCGCGATGGGCCTCGACGATCTGGCGCGAAATCGCGAGCCCGAGCCCGGAGTGGCCGCCGAACCGCTCGCTCTCCGGGCGCTGGGTGTAAAACCGCTCGAACACGGAATCGAGGTTTTCCTCCGGGATTCCGGGACCCTCGTCGTCGACCGTGACGGCGAGCGCCCCGTTCTCCCGTACCGCCCGGATGGTCACCGGCGCGCCGGGCGGGCTGAAGGACAGGGCGTTTTCGAGCAGGTTCTGGAACACCTGGACAAGCCGGCTCTCGATGCCGGTCGCGCGCAGCGGGCCGCCGTCGAGCGCGAGCTCCAGCCCGTTGCCGCGATCCGCGCGGGACGGGCCGTGAATCTCGACCAGCGCCTCCAGCAGCCGGCCGATATCGATCTCCTCCATCTCCGCCCTCGCGAGCTCGGCATCGAGACGGGAAGCGCTCGAGATGTCGGAAATCAGCCGGTCGAGCCGGCGCACGTCCTCCTGGATTATCGCCATCAGCTGTCGCTGCTGCCCGGGGTCGGTGACGCGGGCGGCGGTCTCCACCGCGCTGGAGAGCGAGGTGAGCGGGTTCTTTATCTCGTGCGATACGTCCGCGGCAAAACGCTCGACGGCCTCCATCCGGTTCCATAGATCCGCCGTCATGTCGCGCAGCGCCACCGACAGGTCGCCGATCTCGTCGCGCCGGGCGGTGAAGTCGGGGATCTTCAGATGCTCGTCCCGCCCTCCCTTGACCTGCCGCGCGGCCTCGGCAAGCCGCTTCACCGGACGGGTGATCGTGTTGGCGAGGTAAAGCGAGAGGATCACCGTCACCCCGAGCGCGACCGCGAATGCGTTGAGGATGCCGAGACGCACGTCGCGCACGGCTTCTCGGATATCGGCGCCGTCGGTCGTCAACATGAGCGCGCCCAGCACCCGCTTGAAGCGCTGCACGGGAACCGCCGCGATCAGCACCATGTCTCCGCGTTCGTCGAAGCGGACGCGGGTCCGCGCCTCGCCGCCGAGCGCGGCCCTGGCTTCCGGATAGTCGGCGGCGCGCTGAACCGCGCGTTCGGCGTAGTCCCGCGGGCGGTCGCGAACCGGCAGAAGGCCGAGCACCCACTCGTAGGCCGCGACGGCGAGGCGGTCGGCCAGACCGTCCTCGCCGGGCGGCGGCAGCGCCTCCTCCTGCACCGGTGCGCCCGGACCCACCATGTCGCGGCTGTCGACGATAAGCGCGCCGCGGGCGCCGAACAGCCGCGCCCTCGCCCGGGTGGGGCCGACCAGCCGGCGCAGCATCGGCCGCGCGGTGACCGGGAGCAGCGCCTGAACCCCGCCGGCCGCCTCCCCGGCCGCGCCCTCGCCGAGCGCGCCGGCGAAGATTTCCGCCTGGGTGTGGAGCGAGGCGAGCTCCGCCTCGACCAGCCCGTCCTCGTACTGGCCCAGATAGAGCAGCCCGGCGACGAGCGCCCCGAGGGCCAGGACGTTGACCGTCAGCACGCGCCGCGTGAGGGGCGAGATCATCGGAGCATCCCCGATCGTCGGAACGCCGCGCCGGGGGTGGAGGGACCGGCGCGGACCGGCGACTCAGTCCTCCCTGTACCGGTAGCCGATGCCGTAGAGGGTTTCAATATGGCCGAAATCCTCGTCGACCAGCCTGAATTTCTTGCGCAGACGCTTGATGTGGCTGTCGATGGTTCGGTCGTCGACATAGATGTGCTCGCCATAGGCGGCGTCCATCAGCTGGTCGCGCGACTTCACATGGCCGGGGCGGGCCGCGAGCGCCTCGACGATCAGGAATTCGGTGACCGTGAGGTCGACCGGCCGGCCGCGCCAGGAGCAGAGATGGCGCGACCGGTCGAGGGTGAGCTCGCCCCGCACCAGCGCGGCCTCGGCCTCGCCCTCGCCGGGATCGGCGGCGCCCTTGCGGTGGCGCCGGAGCACGGTCCGGATGCGCTCCAGCAGAAGGCGTTGGGAGAACGGCTTCTTGATGTAGTCGTCGGCCCCCATGCGCAGCCCCAGCACCTCGTCGACCTCGTCGTCCTTCGAGGTCAGGAAAACGATCGGGATGTCGGAACGTTTGCGGAGACGCTGCAGGAGCTCCATGCCGTCCATCCGCGGCATCTTCACGTCGAGCAGGGCGAGATCGACCGGATCGGCGCCGAGGCCTTCCAGCGCGGACACGCCGTCGGTGAAGCAGCGCACGGCGAACCCCTCGGCTTCGAGCAGCATCGAGACGGAGGCGAGGAGGTTGCGGTCGTCGTCGACCAGCGCGATCCGTTGTTTCACGACGCCCTCCCGCCCCTGTTTCCGGGCACGCGCATGCCGCGCGCGGCATACGGCCGCGACCTGTTAGATGGTGTCTCCCGCGGCCGCGGCAAGCCCGGCGGACCGGTCGCCGCGGGACTTCGCCGACGGGCGGCGGCGCCGGTTGAATCGCCGCAACGCACGCACTAGTTTGCCGCCTGACACGAGCCCCCGCCATCCGCCCCGCCGGCAACGCCGGGGCAGTGCGCATCCCCGCCATCCCCGGGAGGTCGAGAGTGCAAGGTAACGGATCAGCCGCGAGTTCGTGGGGGCTGGAGAACCACGGGATCGCCAACCCCGGCCCCGTCCACTGGAACCCGGGCGTGCCGGCGCTCTACGAGCACGGGTTGAGACGGGGCGAGGGCGTGCTGGCCCGGGGCGGCGGATTCGTGACCGAGACGGGCGAGTACACCGGCCGTTCCCCAAAGGACAAGTTCATCGTCGACGAGCCGTCGTCGTCGGCCGACATCTGGTGGGGGCCGGTCAACAACCGGATCTCGGAAGCCCATTTCGCGGCCGCCCACGCGCGGATGGTGGCCTATCTGCAGAACCGCGAGCTGTTCGTCCAGGACGTGTATGCCGGCGCCGATCCGGACTATCGCCTGCCGGTCCGGGTGGTGACCGAGCAGGCCTGGCACAGCCTGTTCGCGCGCAACATGTTCATCCCGCCGACCGACCGGCAGAAAGCGGGCTTCAAGCCGGAATTCACCGTGCTGCACGCGCCCAACCTGCATTCGGTGCCGGAAATCGACGGCACCCGGTCCGAGGTGGGCGTCCTCCTCAACTTCGCCGAACGGCTGATCCTGGTCACCGGCTCGCATTACACCGGCGAGATCAAGAAGACGATCTTCTCGGTGCTCAACTACATCCTTCCGGGCAAGGGCGTGCTCTCGATGCACTGCTCGTCCAATGTCGGCCCCGAGGGCGACACGGCGATCTTTTTCGGCCTGTCGGGGACCGGAAAGACGACGCTGTCGGCCGATCCCACGCGCACCCTGATCGGCGACGACGAGCACGGCTGGTCGGACAACGGAGTGTTCAATTTCGAGGGCGGCTGCTACGCCAAGACGATCGCGCTGTCGGCCGAGGCCGAGCCCGAGATCCACAACGCCTGCTTCCGCTTCGGCACGCTGCTGGAGAACGTCGTTATCGACCCCGTCACGCGGGAGCCCGATTTCGACGACGGCTCGCTCACCGAGAACACCCGTGCCTCCTACCCGCTGCATTTCCTCGGCAACGTGGAGGAGTCGGGGATGGGCGGTCACCCGGCCAATATCGTGATGCTGACCGCGGATGCGTTCGGCGTTTTGCCGCCGATCAGCCGGCTCACCCCGGAACAGGCGATGTACCATTTCCTGTCGGGCTACACGGCGCGCCTCGCCGGCACTGAGCGCGGCCTCGGCAGCGAGCCCGAGGCGACGTTCTCGACCTGCTTCGGCGCGCCTTTCCTGCCGCGCCATCCGACGGTCTACGCCAAGCTGCTGGGCGAGAAGATCGCGCGCCACGGCGCGACCTGCTGGCTGGTCAATACCGGCTGGAGCGGCGGCGCGTTCGGCGTCGGCGAGCGGATGAAGATCGCCCATACCCGCGCCATGGTGCGCGCGGCGATCGAGGGCAAGCTCGCCTCGGTGACGGTCGCGCCGGATCCCAATTTCGGCGTGCTGGTGCCCGAGAACGTGCCCGACGTGCCGGACGAGGTGCTGAGCCCGCGCAACACCTGGTCCGACAAGGGCGGCTACGACACCACCGCCCGCGGCCTCGCGCAACGCTTCGAGGCCAATTTCGAGCAGTTCGAGAGCGCGGTCGACGACAAGGTGAAGGCCGCGGCGATCCGCGCGGCGGCATAGAAATTACCGGGGTTCGATCCGGCGGCCCTTGCGTCAGGCGACGATTGTAGCTACATTGACGCTACATTATGGGAGCAACGCGAATGAACGCCGATACGGTCGTACGCGCCCGGATCGACAGCGATACAAAGGCGCGCGCCGCCGAAGCGCTTCACGACATGGGTCTGACGGTTTCCGACGCGATCCGGCTTCTGTTGCTGCGGGTGGCGGACGAAAAGCGCCTGCCGTTTGCCGTCCAGGTGCCCAACGCCGTCACCCTCAAAGCGATGAAGGAACTGGACGAAGGCAAGGGAAAGCGCTTCGCCAGCGCCGAGGAACTGTTCGAAGACCTCGGCATCTGACGTGCTGACCCCGGTTCGGTCGGCGCAGTTCAAGCGGGACGTGAAAAGAGCGCAACGGCGGGGCAAGGATCTGGCCAAGCTCGGCTCGCCGCTGACCGCATTGACCCGGCAAGCCCCGTTACCTGCCCGTTATCGCGACCACGCGCTGCGAGGAAATTGGCAGGGGTATCGGGAGTTCCACATCGAGCCCGATTGGCTTCTGATTTACCGCGTCCAAGGCGATGAGTTGCAGTTGGTCCGGACAGGTTCCCATGCGGACCTGTTCAAGGAATGATCGTAGGAATGGGCGTTGAACGTCGCCGACGAGCGGCCCGGCGAGTGGTGTCTGCTACGCCTGTGGAATTTCGCGCGCGAGCCCCGGGCCTTCGAGTTGCGTCCGCCACTCGATGCGCATGTATCCCTGTGCCCAACGATTTACGAAGCCCGCTTTCGCTGACGAAAACGGATGGTTCGACCGCACGAGACAGGCGGCGCGGCGCCCGCCCCTACGCCCGCTTCGCCACCAGGTCGATCTCGATCCTTGCATCCAGCGCCAGCGCGGTGACGCCGATGCAGGTGCGGGCGGGGCGGCGGTCCTCGTCCCAGTAGGTCGCGTAGACCGCGTTCATCCGGGCGTAGTCGTCCTTGAAATGCGTCAGGTAGACCCGCGCCATCACGACGTGCTCCAGCCCGAGGCCGAGCGAGGCGAGGACGGTCTCGAGGTTCGCCATCACCGCCCGCGTCTGGCCCTCGATGTCGGGCGGGAGCGGCGCGTCCTCGTTTCCCGGCTCGTTGGGCATCTGGCCGGTGACCAGCACCCAGCCGTCGATCTCGACCGCGTGGCTGAACGGCGCCACCGGGCGCGGCGCGCCCGCCGCCATGTGGAAAACCGGTCCGGCCATCGCTCTCTCCCTGTCGGTCCGCGCGCTCAGCCGTCGAGCACCTGGTCGAGGATCCAGTTGTCGATCGCGTGCACCAGCGGCTCGCGGTGCGAGAACCTTCCGGGCCGGGCGAGCGGGGAGGAAAGCCCGGCGAACTGGCGCTCGGCGATCTCGTTGTCCTCGGCGATCGCGGTCTCGAAGCGCCGGTAGTAATGCGCCGCCACGGTCTCGAAATCGGGCCGGGCCGCGGTCTCGCGCGGGAAGCAGATCGCGACGACGTTGCGCACCCGGTCGGGCGCCTCCGGCAGCATCTGCTTGAACCACATCGAATCGACGTCGCAGCCGATCATCGTCGCCGGGTAGACCAGCAGATATTGCGAGCCCCGCGCGGCCGGGCCTTCGAGCGTCGCGATGGGAGGGAAACCCTCCGCCCCCTTGAGCAGCGCGCGCGTCCGCCCGCCGGAATCGGACTGGACGAGCACGTATTCCCCGGGCGCGCCGCGCACCACCTTCTTCTTTATCGACGGATCGTTGACCGAGTTGCGGTGCACCGTCGCGTGGTGGAAGGACTCCATCGAGTTCTCGACATAGCTCTTCCAGTTGGTGCGGACGATATGGTCCTCGCGCCGGACGGTCGCCATGTCGTCGAGCCCGTACGAGCCCAGGTGATCGCCGAGGTCGCCGAGATGATCCGCCAGCGGGCCGCAGCCGGGATCGAAATTGACGAAGACGAAGCCCTGCCAGCATTCCAGCCGGATCTCGGCCAGCCCGTACTCCGCGGGATCGAAATTGCGCGCCCGCTCCATCCCGTTGGCGAAGGAGAGCGCGCCGTCGAGGCGATAGGTCCAGCCGTGATAGGGGCAGACGATGCGCTCGCAGCGCCCTTCGCCCTCGAGCAGCTTCGCGCCGCGGTGCCGGCAGGAATTGGCGAAGGCGCGGAGCCGCCCCCCGCCGTCGCGCAGCACGAAATATTCCGCCCCGGCGAGGCTCATGGCCGCGTAGCCGCCGGGCTCGGGCCAGTAATCGGCGCGGCCGATCAGGTTCCACTTGCGGAGGAAAATGCGCTCGATCTCGCGGCGGTAGAACGCGTCCGAAGTATAGCAGCCGGGCGGCAGGGTTCCGGCCTCGGCGAGCGGCCGCCGCACCGCCTCGAAATCCGCGCTCTCCATCGGCCCCCCTCCGCGACCGCCGCAGGCTAGGCCAATTCGCGCCGGGACGGAATGGGCGGCCGCGGTTCCACCCGATCGGGATACGGGATAGTCTTCCGCGCGAAAGGACGGCGCGATGGCGGTCTCCGAAATCCCGCTGATCGACATTTCCGGCTTCGAGTCGGGCGGCGCGGCCGCGCGCCGGCGGATCGCAAGCGAGGTGGCGGAGGCGGTCGAGGGCATCGGCTTCCTCTCGGTGACCGGCCACGGGGTGGACGCTTCGCTGATGGCGCGGATCGCCGACCGGTTCGCCGCCTTCTTCGACCTGCCGGAGGCGGACAAGCGCCGCTTCGCCAACCCGGCGCGCAACGTCAACCGGGGCTACGTGCCGATCGGGGACGAGTTCGTCGCGTCCTCGCACGGCGACGACGCCCCGCCCGACTATCGCGAGGCGCTCGCCTTCGGGCGCATCGACCTGCCGGACGACCCCTATTACCGCCGGCCCGAGGCGGCCTACGCCTACGAGCCCAATATCTGGCCCGAAGGAGTCGCGGAGCTGGACGGGACGGTCCGCGCGTATTACCGGGCGCTGGAGGGGCTGAACCGTCGCCTGCTCCGCATCTTCGCCGCCGCGCTCGACGTGCCCGCGGACTACCTGCTCGCGAGCTTCGACCGCCATGCCAGCGTGCTCAGGGCGATCAACTACCCCGAGCAGGACCCGCCGCCGGCGCCAGGCCAGCTGCGCTGCGGCGCGCATTCCGATTTCGGCACCCACACCCTCCTGCAGATCGACGACGCGCCGGGCGGGCTACAGGCGCGCGCCCGCGACGGCGGCTGGATCGACGTGAGCCCGCCGCCGGGCTCCTTCGTGGTCAATATCGGCGACCTGATGATGGTCTGGACCAACGACCGCTGGCTGTCGAATCTGCACCGGGTGGTCAACCCGCCGGCGGGCCGGAGCGGCGGCACGCGGCGCCAGTCGATCGCCTTCTTCGTCCAGCCCAACTACGACGCCCGGATCGAGTGCATCCCGACCTGTCTGGCGGACGGCGAGACCCCGCGCCACGCCCCCGTCACCGCCTGGCAGCACCGCCACGCCAAGCTCAGCAAGACCGCCCCGGAGGCGAATGTGTGAGGGGGCACTCTCGAAGGCGCGGCCGCAGCGCCCGCCTTCGCTCGGTTGCCGCCCCGGTTTTCTCGTCGTCACCCCCCGCCCTCCCCCAACCCCTCCCGCAAGCGGGAGGGGAGAAGGCAGGGAAGTGCCGGCGCGGCGAGACCCCCTCTCCCCCGCGGGGAGAGGGTTGGGGTGAGGAGGTCGGGCACCAGCCGACCGCTCGTCAAGCCGTCTATATGAGCTCGCCCTTCTCCCGCTCCGCCAGCCGCTGCTCGTAGAGCTTCTGGAGGTTGAGCCAGAACCCGGCGGTCGTTCCGAAATGGCGGCCGAGGCGCAGCGCGATGTCGCCGGTGACCGGGCTGCAACCGTCGAGAATCCGGGCGATGCGGTCGGCCGGGACGTCGATCCGCCGGGCCAGCCCGGCCGCGCTCATCCCGAGAACGTCGAGGTCCTCGCGCAATGTTTCGCCGGGGTGGATCGGTCTGCGTGTCATGGTTCGTCCTCCTTCGCGACCGATACGGAACATAGGGCGGAGTCCGGGATTTGGAAGCTCCCCCGACCCCCATCCGAAGTTGCCCCGGAACAACGGCTTATCTATAGTGCGCCGTCTTGCAGGATGGCGCTCCGGCCGCGATATCGGGCGGGATCTGGGGAGCCTCGGGAGCAGGTCATGATGGCGTTTCGTTCGAGCCGTTCCGTCGCGGCGCTCACCGGCGGCGCGATGCTTCTGGCGCTCGGCGCCTGCGGCCAGCTGGAGCAGGACTATCCCGAGCCGCCGATCGATCCCAACGCGCCGCACCGCTACAAGAGCGATCCTCCGGAATCGACCCTGTTCGGCGAGGGCGGGTTCAACGTGCTGGGCTTCCTGGAGAGCGACGAGGACACCGGCGGGACGGGGATCGGCGTCAACGCGTTCCTGTGGCGCGCGGCGCTCGACACCGTCTCCTTCATGCCGCTGAGCTCGGCCGACCCGTTCGGCGGGGTAATCATCACCGACTGGTACTCCCCGCCCGAGACGCCGGGCGACCGGTTCAAATTGAACGTCTACATCCTCGGCCGGCAGCTCCGGGCCGACGGGCTGCGGGTCTCGGTGTTCCGCCAGACCCGGGACGCGGCCGGCAAGTGGGTCGATTCGGCGGTGCAGCCCAAGACCGCGACCGATCTGGAGAACCAGATCCTCACCCGGGCCCGCCAGCTCCGCGTCGCCCGGGCATCGACCGGCTGACGGAACCGCGCCGCGCCGCACGACATGAACGACGGCACCGCGCCCCGGCGCTACGACGCCAAGGAGAGCGAAGCCCGCTGGCAGGCGGTCTGGGAGGAGCGCGGCACGTTCGTCGTCGCGCCGGATCCCGCGCGCCCGAAATACTACGTGCTCGAGATGTTCCCCTACCCGTCGGGGCGCATCCACATGGGGCATGTCAGGAACTACACGATGGGCGACGTGGTCGCGCGCTACAAGCGGGCGCGCGGCTTCAACGTGCTGCACCCGATGGGCTGGGACGCGTTCGGCATGCCGGCCGAGAACGCGGCGATGGAGCAGGGCGTCCACCCGGGCTCGTGGACCTACGAGAACATCGCCGCGATGCGGAGCCAGCTCCGCTCGATGGGGCTCTCGATCGACTGGAGCCGCGAGCTCGCGACCTGCCACCCGGGCTATTACCGCCACCAGCAGGCGATGTTCCTCGACTTCCTCGAAAGCGGCCTCCTCTACCGCGCCAGCGGCTGGGTCAACTGGGACCCGGTCGACCGCACGGTGCTCGCCAACGAGCAGGTGATCGACGGCTGCGGCTGGCGCTCCGGCGCCCCGGTCGAGAAGCGCGAGATGCCGCAATGGTTCCTCCGCATCACCGACTACGCGGAGGACCTGCGCGCCGCGCTCGCCGGGCTCGAGCGCTGGCCCGACAAGGTGCGGACGATGCAGGAGAACTGGATCGGCCGCTCGGAAGGCCTCCGCCTCACCTTCCCGATGGTCGGGCGCGAGGGCGGGCTCGACATCTACACCACGCGCCACGACACGATCTTCGGATCGAGCTTCTGCGCGATCTCGCCCGAGCATCCGCTTGCCGCGGAGATCGCCGAGGGTAACCCGGAGATCGCCGGCTTCGTCGAGGAATGCCGCCGGACCGGGACCAGCGAGGCTGCGATCGAACGGGCCGAGAAGCGCGGCGTCGATACCGGGCTGCGGGTGCGCCACCCGTTCCGCGCCGACTGGACGCTGCCGGTCTATGTGGCCAACTTCATCCTGATGGAATACGGCACCGGGGCGATCTTCGGCTGCCCGGCGCACGACCAGCGCGACCTCGACTTCGCCCGCAAGTACGGACTGCCGGTGCTGCCCGTGGTGGTCCCGAAAGACCAGGACCCCGCCGCCTTCGCGGTCGGCGACGAGGCCTGGCTCGGCGACGGCAGGCTCGCCAACTCGGACTTCATCGACGGCATGACGGTGGAGGAGGCGAAGGAGGCGATCGCGCGCCGCGCCGAGGAGGACGGGTCCGGGAAGCGCGAGGTCAATTACCGGCTGCGCGACTGGGGCGTGTCGCGCCAGCGCTACTGGGGCTGCCCGATCCCGGTGGTCCATTGCGCCGATTGCGGCATCGTGCCGGTGCCGCGCGACGAGCTGCCGGTGGAGCTCCCCGACGACATCGATTTCGAGACGCCGGGCAACCCGCTCGACCGCCACCCGACCTGGAAGCACGCCGCCTGCCCCGTCTGCGGCGGCCCGGCCGAGCGCGAGACCTCGACGCTCGATACCTTCGTCGATTCGTCGTGGTATTTCGCCCGCTTCTGCTCGCCCCGCGCCGACGATCCGGTGGCCGAGGACGAGGGGAGTTACTGGCTGCCGGTGGACCAGTATATCGGCGGGGTCGAGCACGCGATCCTGCACCTGCTCTACGCCCGCTTCTTCACCCGCGCGATGACCGACCACAACGAGCTCGCGATCGACGAGCCCTTCGCCGGGCTGTTCACCCAGGGCATGGTGTGCCACGAGACCTACCGCACGGCGGACGGCGAATGGGTGCCGCCGGTCGAGGTCGCCGAGGGTCCCGACAAGTCGCCGGTCCGCGCGGCCACCGGCGAGACGCTGACCGTCGGCCGGTCGGAGAAGATGAGCAAGTCGCGCCGCAACGTGGTCGACCCCGAGGACATCATGGAGACCTACGGCGCCGACACCGCGCGCTGGTTCATGCTGTCCGACTCGCCGCCCGACCGCGACCTCGAATGGACCGAGGCGGGCGTCGCCGGCGCGTGGCGCTTCGTCAACCGGATGTGGCGGCTGGCGACCGACCCCGGCCGGCCGGTCGCGCCGCCGGGGGCGCCGATGCCGGCGGAGGCCGGGCGCGATGCCGCCCTCGCCGACATCCGCCGCGCCGTCCACAAGGCGATCGGCGGGGTCACGGGCGATCTGGAGGGATTCCGCTTCAACCGCGCGGTCGCGCGCGTCCACGAGCTGGTCAACCTGCTGTCCGACTTCGACGCCGGCGGCGACGCCGCGGCCTGGGTGCGGCGCGAGGCGCTGGAGACGATGGCGCTCCTCGCCGGGCCGATGGTGCCCCATCTGGGCGAGAGCCTGTGGCGGTTCCTCGGCCACGACACCCTGCTCGCCGACGCGCCCTGGCCGGAGGCCGACGCCGCGCTCGCCCGCGACGAGATCGTCACCGTCGCGGTCCAGGTGATGGGCAAGACCCGGGGCACCGTCGATCTCGAACGCGACGCCGCCCAGGAGGAGGCGGAGGCCGCCGCGCTGGCGCTTCCCACGGTGACGGCGGCGCTCGGCGGACGGCCGATCCGCAAGATCGTCTTCGTCCCGAACCGGATCCTCAATGTCGTGGCGTAACGGAGTCCGACCCCGGACGGCACCGCCCTCTCGTCGTCATGGTCGGCGAAGGCCGACCATCCACGAGTTTTTCTCACGCGACGGCAGAACAAAAAAAAATGGATGGTCGGCCTTCGCCGACCATGACGGAGAGAAGAGCCTCAAACTCGCCGCGGGACTCGCGCTGGCGCTGCTCGGGGCCAGGGCCGCGGGCTGCGGGTTCAAGCCGCTGCTTGCGACCGACGACGGCGCGCGCGGCGAGATCGCCCGCGTTCA
>JAJDVM010000277.1 GCA_022826125.1 Defluviicoccus sp. | reverse complement strand
CCACGCCCGTCCTGAAGGTGCTCGACGGCATCGAGCGGGTCGAAGGCAATCCCTGGGTTATCCGCAGCAAGAAGCCCGGCGCGCATCTGCCGGGCCTCGGCTACTACTGGAACCGCATCCGGGACCGCGCCGGACTGGAGGACGTGCGCATCCACGACCTCCGCCACAGCCACGCCTCGGAGGCCCTCGCGCTCGGCGAGAGCCTGAGCATGATCGGCAAGCTCCTCGGTCATTCCAAGGTCGCCACCACTGCCCGCTACGCGCATCTGGTGCAGGACGCCGAGAAGGCCGCCGCCGCGCGCACCGGCGACAGCATCGGCGCCCACCTCGCGCCGAACGGCGCAGCGGCGGCGTAGGGGGAGGGGCAGGCGATGGCGGTGCTGCAATACAGGACGATCTCCAACCGCACGGTGACGGCGCTCTCCGTCGAGCGCGACACGGTGTTCTGGGACCGCGAGCTGAAGGGCTTCGGGGTCCGGGTCTATCCAACCGGGGGCAAACTCTACCTCGCCCAGGCGCGCGGCCCGGACGGGCCGGGCGGGCGGCGCAGGGCGCGGCGGATCACGGTCGGCCGCCACCCGGTGCTGGGGGCCGAGGTGGCGCGCCAGCGGGCCGCGCTGATCATCGCGCGCATCAAGGCCGGCGAGGACCCGGTGCCGCTGCCGCTGCCGGCGAAGCACCACGGCGGCCCGACGGTGGCCGGCCTCGCCACGTGCTATCTCGAACGGCATGTCGCGGTGCGCTGCAAGCCGAAGACGCAGCGCACCGTCCGCAGCGTCGTCAACCGCCACATCGTGCCGGCGCAGGGCAGGCTGCCGCTCGCGGCGGTCGAGCGGCGCCACGTCATGGCGCTGCACGAGAGCCTGTGCGAGACGCCCGCGATGGCGAACATGGTGGTCGCCACCCTGAGCCACATGTACGGGCTCGCCGGCGACTGGGAGATGACCCCCGAGGACTGCGACAATCCCTGCCAGGCCATCCCGGCGAACCCCGAGCGCAAGCGGGAGCGGTTCCTCACCGACGCCGAGTTCACCCGGCTCGGGCAGGTGCTGGACGAGGTCTCGGGCAACGGCAGCCAGATATCCGCCGGGGCGGTGACGACGATCCGCCTGCTGATGCTGACGGGCTGCCGCAAGAGCGAAATCATGACGCTGCCCTGGGAGCACGTCGATCTCGACAGGGCCGAGATGCGCATCGTCGACGGCAAGACGGGCAGCCGCACCGTCCACCTCTCGCCGTCGGCGGTCGGCGTGCTGGAGGCCCTGCCGCGCGCGCCCGGCAACCCGTGGGTCGTTCCGGGCGCGAAGCCGGGCAAGCACATGACCGACATCGACGGCGCGTGGAAGAGCATCCGCGCGCGGGCCGGGCTGGTCGACGTGCGCATCCACGACATCCGGCACAGCTACGCCTCGCGGGCGCTCGCGCTCGGCGAGGGCCTGCCGATCATCGGCCGCCTGCTCGGTCACCGCCAGGCCGAAACCACCGCGCGCTATGCGCATCTCGACCGCGGCGCGGTCAGGAAGTCCGCCGAGCGGGTCGCCGTCAGGATCGCCGAGCACATACTGTAGGCGTTTCAATATGGCTGGCATGAAAGCGCAGCATGTACGGGGGTTCGCGTTCGTCTGCCTCTCCGAACTTGCCAGGAACACCATCGCCCGATAGCCTAAGTCGGCACATCAGCAGTCTTGGAACTCTCCGATGGCGACCGTCCTGAACCCATCGCCGAACCACTGGGTGGTTCACTTGGCATCGCGGTCCGAGGCCGACAGCGAGGTCACGGTGGAGTTGCGCATGAGCAAGGCTACCGCCGACAAGCTCGCCCGCCTCGTCACCGAGGAAGTAGCGGAACTCAACTCCGACATACCCTGTTCAACCAGGGAGAACGTGGGTTCCGCGGTTCTCACCGTTGTGTCTTCGGCCGCCGCCGTCGCTCGGGTCAAGGAATGTGCAAGCGGCTCCGACCAACAGGAAGTCATGGATCTCATCGAGGACGAGGTGAGCGCCGCGCGTGCGGGTCGTCCTTGACACCAATGTCCTCGTCAGCGCGCTCATAACGAGGGGGACGCCGCCGGACCAGCTCTACCAGGCCTGGCTCCGCAACGAGATCGAACTCGTCACCTCCGCGGCACAGATCGACGAACTCGCCGACGTCCTGTCGCGTCCCAAGCTGCGCAAGTATGTCGATGCCGCCGATGCCGCCGGATTGGTTTCGGACATCCTTCTTCGCGCAATCGTGATCCGCGACATGCCGGTCCCGAGGCGTTCTCCGGACCCCAAGGACGACGCCATTCTCGCCGCGGCCGTCGCCGGCGGAGCCAAGCTCGTGGTATCCGGCGACAAGCCGGGAATTCTGGCGCTCCGGGAGGTTCAGGGAATACCGATCCGCACCCCGCGCGAAGCACTGCAAATCGCGCTCGGTCCGTCGGCCGCCCGGAAACCCTGACAACCGCCGGTCTGCGTTCCGCAGGACGTACGAGTTCTCGCGGTGCGCGCGTCAACTCGGGCCGCAATCGGTACTCGCATCGGTCTTTCAGGCGCGCGAACCCGACGCAACCTGGCCGGTGCGACCAGCCCTACCGCTTCGATGACGGCCGCCGCTTCCGCCGCTTCGTAATCTCGGCGAGGTTCAACAGCCGCGGTGTTGCCGTCGGCGGAAGCGCATCGAGCGGATACTGAAGTTGCAGAGCGGTCCGTTCCATGTCGAACGAATCCCCCTCCAATACCCGGATCTGCTCCACTCGCCGCCCTCTCTTCACCTTGAGCACCAGCGCACCGTCCAGAAGGCGCAGCCCGGAGACGCTCATTCCTGTCGCTCTCACCAACACCCCCAACGGCTCTCCGGGCTCCACGACCACCGCCGTCAGCATCTTCTCGTCGATCCAGAAGGGCCTGAACTTGCTTCTCTCCCGCGGGTTCTCCCAGGCCAGCAGGCCCCATCGGGCCGCCTCGAGGTCGGCCTCGGTCTGAGCGCGCAGCACAAACCCCGCCGATTCCACGACCGGCGGCTCGCCGCCCCGCGCCCGCCAGTCCGCCCTGTAGTCGTGGTTGGACCTCAGCGCGTGCCAGTCCCCGGCCGGACCCCGGATTTCCGCAGCTTTCGCCATTGCCAACTCCGTCGGTGATGCCGATGCGCCCCGATGCCGGCCGCCTCGACCGGCTCGGAGCGACGCACCACGCCTGAATGCGGCACTCCGCCGCGTCGGTCAACTCCCCGTCATCCTCCCCGCTTCGCGCCGGCGTCGTGCCATACGCCCGGTCCGCGATGTAGTCCGCGTCCGCGCCGGGTCGCCGTCGAGAGCGAGAGAGGGGCCGTGAGCGGGGCGGCGGAAGGATATCCGAGGGAGGGCATCCCCGCCGTTCCCGACCATCGGCAACACGGAGACGGCACCATGACGGCAGCGATCGCGATTCCCCGCAACACCGCGTCCACGTTCCTGACGCATTTCTTCGGCTCCGGCCTCGCGGACGAGCGCTACGTGGTCGAGCGCTTCAAGGCGCTGGCCTGTGGCGACATCCGCCAAGTGGCCGGCGCGGAGCCCGCGGCGACGAAGAAGGGCAAGCGCCGGGCCAGGCGCGCCACCGCC
>JAJDVM010000298.1 GCA_022826125.1 Defluviicoccus sp. | reverse complement strand
TCATGACAGCGGTCACCCCCGCGATGCGTCGGCTTAGTCGCGAGAGTAACGGGGGGTTGTGCCTGCGGCGGCGACACCGTGAAGTGTCAGCGGTCGGGGAGTCGAGGCCCGATTTTCACTGGTGTGCCCGTTGGGCACCCGTATGACAGCATGGCCCGAACCATGATCGGCTTGTGTCACTGATGGCGCGGTTCGCCGCGACCTCGTTCGAGAGATTGAGGATTGTCGTGAGGTTTCTCCCCGCCCGCAGCGCAACGTGACTTGAGAGGGGTGGCCCGGATGGCACGCAAGAACAGGAAGATGCAGCGCTTGAGGGTAGTGAACCCGGACTGCGCCGGTATCGACATCGGCAAGGATCGTCACTTCGTAGCCGTCGATCCTGCCACATCTTCGGAACCGGTCCGGGCGTTCGACGGCTTCACCCGCGATCTTGAGGCGATGGCGGACTGGCTTTCGTCGTGTGGCGTGAAGAAGGTGGCGATGGAATCGACTTCGGTCTACTGGATCCCGGTCTACGAGGTGTTGGAGCGCGCCGGCTTCGAAGTACTTCTGGTGCCGCCCCGGATGACCAAGCAGATCGCCGGTCGCAAGAGCGACGTGCTGGACTGCCAGTGGATCTGGCAGTTGCTGTCCTACGGGCTTCTGCGGGGCGCCTTCCGCCCTGGCGATGCGGTCTGCCCGCTTCGCTCCTATGTGCGCCAGATGAAGCGCTTGACCGAGGACCGCTCGCGCTGCGTGCAGCACATGCAGAAGGCGCTGACCGAGATGAATGTCAGGCTGGACTCGGTGCTCACCGACATCACGGGGCGGACCGGCATGAAGATCCTGCGGGCGATCATTGACGGCGAACGCGACCCGCAGCGCCTGGCTTCGTTCCGGCATCGGCAGATCAAGGCCAGCGCGGACAGGATCGCCGCGAGTCTGGAGGGCACCTGGCGCGAGGAGCATCTCTTTGCCCTGGAGCAGGCCATGCAGCGATATGACTTTCTCGACCGGCAGATCGAGGACTGTGAGGCGCGGATCGCGGAGCAGATCGACGATCTGACGCCGCCGGATAGCTCCGCGGATGACGGCGCGTTCGACGAAATGCCTCCCCCGGGAGCGGGAGGTGCGGCCCCGGATACCGCTTCACACCGCAGCGCAGGCAGAAAGCGCGCCCTGCACGACAAGGCGTTGGCCACGGCCCTGACCAACATGATGGGCGTCGACCTGACCGCAATCCCGACCATCGGCACCGGAACCGCCCTGACGATTGCCTCCGAAATCGGCCCGGACTTCTCCGCCTTTCCTTCCGCCCAGCATTTCTGCTCCTGGCTGGGGGTGGCGCCGGGCACCAGGATCAGCGGTGGCAAGCCTTTACCGGGCCGGGCGCACAAGGCGATCAACCCGGTCGGGCAGGCCCTGCGCATGGCGGCTATGTCAGCGCGAAGGAGCCAGACCTTCATCGGCGCCAGACATCGGGCGCGTCTTGCCCGAAAGGATACGCCCGTCGCGATCACCGCGACCGCCCGTGAGATCGCCTGTCTGATCTACCTGATGGTGACGCGGGGAGAGGAATATGTCGAAAAGGGGATGGACGCCTACGAGAAACGGCGCATCGACCGCACACTCGCAAACCTGCATCGCAAGGCCCGAACCCTCGGCTACAAACTGGTCCAGCCTACCGAAGACCAAGAGGCGACCAAAGATCGAATGGCGATGGCGTAGGCGGTAGTTACTCGAGAGTTCCTCGAACGGGTCGTCGGATATTCGCACATAGAGCATCGGCCTGTCTCCACCGAGCGCCTCTTTCAGCCGGGCGCTCGGAGAGGCGAACGGAAACACGTGTTCGGGTTCGAACTTCTGGACGACGACGCGCTCCACCTGCCGGTCGTCGAGATAGATATGCCGGGCCAGGGCGTCCAGAACCAGCTTCACGATATTGTCCACATCTCCCTGCATCGGCCGTTCGGGAAAAAAGAACAAAGTCGCGGCGATTCGCCTGTCCGTTGCCCAATGATCCTCCGGCAATGCGTTGAAACTCGCTTCCTTTACGCGCCGCTTCCAGCCATCGCGCGACCTTGCATGCCTGGACTGAGAAGAAATTGGCGTTCCGGACACCAGAAATTCTATCGGAAATTGTAGCTCCATGCGCGTTCGTCCAAGGAGGAGCCGCTATCGGTCTTCGAAGAGTTGAGCGCCCTAAACGACCCCCGCCTCGGCGAGGCGGGCGCGTTCGGGCTCGGCAATACCGAGGAGGCCGCCGAGGATTTCGGCGTTGTGCTCGCCGAGCGCCGGGCCGGTCCTGAGCACCGCGCCGGGGGTTTCCGAGAGCTTCGGCGCGACGCTCTGCATCCTCATGGGGCCGAACACCGGATCGGCGATACGGACGATCGCCTCGCGCGCCTTGAAATGGGCGTCGGCCAGCATGTCGGGCGCGCGGTAGATGTCGCCGTTGGGGATGCCGTGCTCGTTGAGCCGCTCGATCAGCGCCGGCGCCTCCAGCGTGGCGGTCCAGGCGGCGATCCTGTCGTCGAGCTCCGTCTGGTTGTTGCCGCGCGCCGTGTGGGTGGCGTAGCGCTCGTCGGTGGCGAGTTCGGGCTCGCCCATGGCGTCGGCCAGGCGGCCGAACACGCTGTCCTGGTTGGCGCCGATCAGCACCATTTTGCCCTCTCTGGTGGGGTAGACGTTGGACGGCGCGATCATCGGCAGGATCGAGCCCGTGCGTTCGCGCACGTAATCGCCGATGTCGTACTCGGTGACCAGGCACTCCATCACCGCGAGCACGGCCTCGTAGATCGCGCTGTCGACCATCTGGCCGCGGCCGGAGCGCTGCCGGTTGTGAATCGCCATCACCGCGCCGAGCGCCGCGAAGGTGGCGGCCAGCGTGTCGCCGATAGAGATGCCGGTGCGGCTCGGCGGGGTCGCCGGGTCGCCCACGACATAGCGCAGACCGCCCATCGCTTCGCCGATCGCGCCATAGCCCGCGCGCTGGGAGTAGGGCCCGGTCTGGCCGTAGCCCGAGACGCGAACCATGACGATACCCGGGTTGATTTCCGCCAGCCGATCGTAGCCGAGGTTCCAGCGCTCCATCGTCCCGGGGCGGAAATTCTCGATCAGGATGTCGGATTGCGCGGCGAGGCGGCGGACGATGTCCTGGCCCTCCTCTTCCCGCGCGTTGACGGTGACCGATTTCTTGTTGCGGGCGAGCACCGGGAACCAGAGCGGCTTGCCGTGCGGCTTCTCCTGCCCCCATTCGCGCATCGGATCGCCCCGGCCGGGCTGCTCGAGCTTGATCACCTCGGCACCGAAATCGGCCAGCAGCTGGCCGCAGAAAGGCCCGGCGATGAGCTGGCCCATCTCCAGCACGCGCAAATCGTTGAGGGGGCCCTGGCGGCCCCCGGGGTCGATCGGCATGGTCAACGTCTCCGAAGGGCGGGCCGAATCATTGTTGGACCCCCGCCGGGGTGTCAACGTGGGCGGATCGCGTCAGGAGCCAGGTGCGAGGCGGGAGGACAGGAAGCTGCGGCCGATCTCGATACCGGCCTCGTCGATCCCGTGACCGAGCCCGGGCCGGACATGGGCGGCGACCTCGAACCCGTTTTCCTCCAGCGCCGCCTGCGCGTGCTGCAAGCGATGGAGCGGCAGAAGCTCGTCGGAATCGCCGTGCACCAACACCACTGGCGGCCGGGAGACGGTTTCAGCGGCCAGAAGGTCCGCACCTTCGAGGCGCCCGGAATAGCCGAGCACGCCGGCGCAGGGCGCGGCCCGCCTCGGCGCGACGAAGAGCGACATCATCGTCCCCTGGCTGAAACCCAGCAGCGCGAGACGGTCGTCGCCGATACCGAGCGCCGCGCACCGCTCGTCGACGAAGGCATTGAGAATCGCGGCCGCGTGCCGGATTTCCTCCAGTCGCGAGACCGGATCCTCGTTCCAGACGTTGAACCACTGGCGCCCGAACGGCGCCATCTCGCACGGGTAGGGCGCGTGCGGCGAGACGAAGGCGGCGTCCGGCAGCACCTCGGCGAAATGCGGCGCAAGCCCGATCAGGTCGTTGCCGTCGGCGCCGTAGCCGTGCACCAGTACGACAAGGGAGTCGGGCGGTCCGCCCGACGCGGGCCCGGCCTCGGGCCCGGCAAGCTCGATGAGATCGGCCATTCTGTCTCCGGGTCGATGACCGCGGCCGGGCGGTGCCAGTGCCGCCCGGCCGCACGATGACGCGAAGCTTGGCTACTTCTTGCAGGGAAGTGCCTTGTGCTCGTCGAGCAGCACCCACTTCTTGTCCTTCATCGTCAGGACATAACCGGGAAGCTGGGCGTCCCCGGTGCTCTCGAAGCAGATCTTTCCGATGAGCCCGTCATAGGTCAGCTTTCCGAGCGTGTCGCGGATCGCCGTGCGCTCCGCAGCGAGCTCCGACGGATCGCCGGTAGTCTTGGCGGCCTCCATCACCGACTTCAGGACATACATCGTGTCGTAGGCGCTGACGTCGACGTGATGCGGGAACGGCTTCTCGATGCCGAGCTTCGCCGCGGCCTCGACGAACTTCCTTGAGAAGGTCCGCGAGCGCTCGTCCCTGTCATAGTAGAAATAGGTGATGAAGACCGAGCCGTCGCCGGCCTTGCCGAATTTCTCGATGATTTCGGGATCGGCCCAGATCTGCGACCCGATCAGCGGCGTCTGGATGCCCTGTCTGCGGATCTCCTTGAGAACTCGGATGGCGACGGGGGTGATCGTCGCGACCCCGATATAGTCGAGCTTCTTGCCCTTGAGCTCGGAGACCTGCGGCGCAACGTCGAAGGCCTTGGACGGAAAGCCGAGCGGTCCGGTGATCTTTACGCCTTCCTTCTCGAAGATCGGCTTCATGATGGCGAGGCCGACCGCCTTGGAGACCACGTCGTCGGTGCCGTACATGATCGCCACCGATTTCTTCAGCGCGTTCCGCTTCTTGAGCGTCTTGACCACCCGCAAGAACTGGAGGTATTCGCTCTCCGTCAGGCGGAACGCGTAGGAGAACTTATCGGCCAGGCTTGGCGCGGACGACGCGTTGGGGATCTGGACGATTTTCTCGCGCTCGCCCGCCGCGAACGCGACCCGGGCCTCGCTCGAGGAAAACGGCCCGATCACGGCAAGCGCCTTGTCGTCGCGCGCGAACTTGCGCACCGCCACGACCGCCTGTTTCGGATCGCCCGCGGTGTCGAATTTGACGACTCTCACCTTCTTGCCGTTGATCCCGCCGGCGGCGTTGATCTCCTCGGTCGCGATGTCGACGGCGACTTCGGTCGTCTTGTTGATGGTCGAGTAGAGGCCGGTCCTGCCGAAGCTGAGGCCGATGACGATCTCGTTCTGCGCGAGGGCCGGCACATGACCGACGGTCATCGAGGCGAGAACCGCCCCCGTCCCCAGCAACGCGTTTCTGGCATACGCTCTCATGTGACTTCCTTTCGTGGATCCGGTTACAGATTTACCCGGTCGGATTTCCCGCCGAGATACGCGTCTTCAAGTCGGGTATCGCTCGACAGCTCCTTCGCGTTTCCCTTCAACACGATCGCGCCGAGTTCCAGCACGTAGCCGCGCCGCGCCGTCGCCAATGCCATGCGGGTGTTCTGTTCGACCAGCATGATAGCCAGCCCGTCCCGGTTGAGGTCCCGTATCAGGTCGAAAAGTTGTCTTACCAGAATAGGGCTGAGGCCGAGAGAGGGCTCGTCGAGCATCATCAGCTTGGGCCTCGCGAGCAGCGCGCGGCTGATGGCCAACATCTGCTGTTCGCCGCCCGACAGAACCGAGGCCGGCATGTGGCGGCGCTCCGCGAGGTTGGGAAAACGGTCGTAGATCGCCTCCGTCTCGGCCTCCGGATCGTCGTCCCGGCACCAGGCACCCATCAGCAGGTTCTCGTGCACCGTCAGGCTGACGAAGATCTGGCGCCCCTCGGGAACCATGACGAGACCCGCCTTGACCCGCCTGGGCGCGGACCAGCCGGAAATGTCGGTTCCGTCGAAAAGCACCTTGCCGTCCGAGCGGACCGTGCCGAGCAGGGCCTTGAGCAGGGAGCTCTTCCCGGCGCCGTTCGCACCGAGGACGGTCACGATCTCGCCGTGATCGAGGGAGACGCTGGCGGTCTTGACGGCATGGTTGCGTCCGTAGCGGACGTTGAGCTCTTTCGCGTCAAGAAGCACCGGCGGCGCCTTCCCCGGATCCGGGTTCGTCGGTTCCCAGATAGGCTTCGAGCACCACCGGCGAACGATGAACCTCCTCCGGCGATCCCTCGAAGATCTTCCGTCCGAAATTAAGCACGACGACATGGTCGCAAAGGTTGCGGACAAAATGCATGTCGTGTTCGACGACCAGGATGGTGACCCCCGATTCGGACACCTTTTCCAGCAACTCCCGGAGTTGTCGGGTCTCGACGTCGTTGAGGCCCGCGGCCGGCTCGTCCAGCAACAGCAGCTCGGGCCGCGAGATCATCGCCCGAACCACCTCGATGCGTTTCTGCACCCCGTAGGGAAGATTGGCGACGACCTCGCCCGGATAGGTGTCTAGGCCGGCATTCGCCAGAGCGGCCTCCGCCTCGGCCCGCCATCTGTTCCTCGAGACCAGGCCGAGAGGGAACATCAGCTCGCGGAGCGAGTGCGCGCGGGCGTGCTGGCCGAGCATCACGTTCTCCACGGTGGACAGATGCGGCATCAGGCGAATGTTCTGGAAGCTTCGCGACATGCCATGGACGACCCGATCCTTCGACGGGATATCGGTGATATCGGAGCCGGCGAGAACTAGGGTGCCGGAGTCTACCGGGTAGACGCCGGTCAGCAGGTTGAAAATCGTCGTCTTGCCGGCGCCGTTGGGTCCTATCAGGGCGGTCCGGCTGCCACGCACGACATCGAAGGAGACGTCGTCGATGACCTTGAGCCCGCCGAAGCTCTTGTGGAGGCCCGCGATGGTGAGCACGTTTTCGGCCAACCGACCTACTCGCCCGCGTGCGCCGTACGAGCGCGACGGCCCGAGAGATAGCCCACGCACCGATCCTGCATCGTCCGGGTGACCACGCCTTCCGGACGGAACACCATCATCAGAACGATGAACATGCCGAAGAAGATGAAGCGGCTGTCGGCAAGCCAGTCCGACCCCATGTCGACCGCCAGTCGCCGGAAAATCTCGGGAACGACGGTAAAGAAGATCGCACCGACCAGCGGCCCCCACGCGGTCTGGGTCCCGCCGAGCAGCACATAGAGCAGAATGTAGATGCTCAACAGCACGTTGAAGGTCTGCGCCTCGACATAGTTGTAATGGTGGCCGTAGATCGCGCCGCCGAGGCCGGCGAGCATCCCGCCGACGGTAAACGCGACGACCCTGGCGGTCCGGACATTCACGCCGAACAAGAGGGCGACGCTTTCGTCGTCGTGTATGGATCGGAGCGCGAGCCCGAGCCGGGTCGACATGAAGTAGAAGCAGAAGAGGACGACGGCGACCGCGACGGCCACCACGATTTCGACCGGCGCGTGGGCATCGACCGGCATCCCGGCGGCCCCGCCGAGAAACTCCATGTTGATCGCGATGCCGGATACCACCTCGGCGAAAGCGAAGGTTGCGAGCACCATGTAGACGCCGCGCGTGCGCAGGATGGGCAGCGAAATCGCGAAGCCGATGGCACCGACGAACAGCATCGAAAGGACGATGCTCAAGGCCATGGGAATGCCCAGCCCGTCGGAAGCGTTCAGCCAGCCGCTGGTATAGGCGCCGAGGGTGATGAAGCCGGCCGCCCCCAGATTGAGCTGGCCGGACGCCGCGGGCAGAAAGATGGCGTAGGCGTAGATGACGCTCAGGCAGAGGATGATGAGCTGGGCTTCGATATAGCCGCTCATGTCAGAACTTGCCCTTGCCGATCGCGGTATGTCCGAACAACCCGGTGGGCTTCAGGACGAGGATCAGGAGGAGGAGCCCCCAGATGGGCACTTTCACGAAATCGGCGCCGACGATGTAGATCGAGAAAACCTCGAGAATCCCGACGAACAGACCGCCGACCACCGCGCCCCAGACATTCCCCAGGCCCCCGAGAACCATCCCGGCGATCGCCACCGTCGCGACGGTATCGCCGATATAGGCGTCGATGCTGGTGTAGTTGATGGTGAACAGGATCCCCGAAATCGCGCACAGGAGGCCGGTAATCACATAGACCACCGGAACGATCCGGAGCACGTCGACACCCATCAGCGTCGCGGTATCCGGCCGCTCGGCGATCGAGCGCAGCGCCCGCCCGAGTTTGGTGTGCCGGATGACGTGGCTGAGAAGGAATACGATCGCCAGCGACAGCGCGAGGCTGATGACCTGGGGATAGCTGAATATCAAGGTCCCGATCGTGAAGGTGGCATCGCCGAAGGGCGATTCGATCTGCAACGGGTCGGACCCCCATTGGCTGATCACCAGATGCTCGAAGATGATCAGGAAACCGAGGGAGCTGACCAGCGGCAGCGCATGCTCGGTGGCATCGCCGTACTTGGCCTTCATGTAGCGGTAGGTGAACCGCTCGATGATCAGCGAGACGACGCAGATGCTGACGATGGAAACGATCGCCCCGGCGATCCAGATATGGTGTTCGCCGAAGACCGAAAACAGGAAATCGTTCCCGAAGGGAAGATTCCCGGTCATCGTCGCCCACATCATCATGGCCGCGAACATGAACAGCGCCGGGATCGTGAAGTTGAGGAAGTTGAGCATCCCGATGATCAACGTGAACGCGACCGCGACCATTACGTAGAGGCCGCCGAGCATCAGTCCGTTGATGAGTTGCTGAAGCACAAGCATGCGGGACGATCACGGGCCTGTAGGAAGAACCGGCGAGATCCGCGGGGACCGGCTCGCGAGGCCGGGCCGCCGAACGGTTGCCGGCAAGACAGTCGATGCGGAAGGCGAAAACCTAAACGGGGGACTGCCCCATGTCCATGGAGGGAAACCGGCGGTGGACCCCGTCAGCGCAGCCGCCTGGTGTTGAGATAGAGGTGCCAGAGGATGCGCGCGGCGACCGAGCGCCAGGGCCGCCACGCCTCGCCGATCTCCTTCATGGCCGCCTCGTCCGGACGCGCATCGAGCCCTCTCACCGCCCGCGCCGCCTCCTGTAGCGCAAGGTCGCGTGCCGGCCATACGTCCGGCCGCTGGAGCGCGCTGAGGAGATAGATGTCGACCGTCCAGTCGCCGATACCCTTGATCGGTATCAGGGCCGACCGCACCGCCTCGTCGTCCGCGCGGCCGAGCTTGCGGAAGTCGAGCGTCCCGCCTGCGACCGCTTCCGCCAGCCCGTGCACGTAGCGGGCCTTTTGCCGCGACAGCCCGGCTTCCTTCATCCGCTCCTCGCCGAGCGCGAGGATGGCATCGGGCTCGACCGCGCCGGCGCGCTCCTCCAGCCGCGCGAAGGTCGCCTTGGCCGACGCCAGCGACACCTGCTGCTCCAGGATGAGCAGCACCAGGGTGGGGAAACCCTGGGGGCGTTTCCATCTCGGCGGGACGCCCCAGGTTTCGACGACTTCGCCGAGCGCGGGGTCTCGGGCCGACAGTTCGGCAACCGCCTCGGCATAGGAAGCGTTGGTCAGGGCGCGGCGCATGGGAGGATCGTAGCAGCGTGTGGGCGATACCGTCGGCCGGCGCTCTATGGCATAGAACCGTGGCCATGGCAAAAGACGGACAGCGCGGCGCCGTCACCCGCTTCGCGCCGAGCCCGACCGGGTTCCTGCACCTGGGGCACGCCTATTCGGCACTGTTTGCCGGGTCGCTTGCCGGAGAGGCCGGGCGATTTCTGTTGCGGATCGAGGACATCGATCGCGGCCGCTGCCGGCCCGAATACGAAGCGGCGATATACCGAGACCTCGAATGGCTGGGCCTCGGCTGGGAGGCGGGAGTCCGGCGCCAGTCCGAGCACATGGACGATTACGCCCGGGCGCTGGAAACTCTCGACGGGGCGGGCCTGCTCTATCCGTGCTTCTGCACCCGCGCCGCGATCAGGGCGGAGATCGAACGCTCCGGCGCCGCGCCGCACGGACCCGACGGTCCGGTCTATCCCGGCATCTGCCGGGGCCTTCCCCGCGCGGAAACGCAGGATCGGATCGCGGCCGGGGAAGCCCACGCGCTGCGGCTCGACATGGCCCGCGCCGCGGTCCGCGCCGGCCCGCTCGCCTGGCATGACCGTGAGCGCGGGAAGATCGAAGCCCGCCCGGAAATCTTCGGCGACGTGGTGCTCGCCCGGAAGGACACGCCCACCAGCTATCATCTCGCGGTCACCGTCGACGACCACATCCAGGGGATAACCCTGGTGACCCGCGGCGAGGACCTGTTAGAGGCGAGCCATGTCCATCGACTACTCCAGGCGCTGCTCGGCTTCGGCACGCCGGAATACCGGCACCACGGACTCTTGACCGACGATACCGGCCAGCGCCTCGCCAAGCGGCACGACAGCCTTTCGATCCGGTCCCTTCGGGAACGTGGGCACACCAGCGAGGAGGTCCGGGCGATGGCCGGGTTCGAGATTGTCTAGCCCCCGGCGGTCGGCAGGACGTAGTCCTTGTAGTCCTCGCGGAGTTGCATCTTGAGGAGCTTGCCGGTCGCGGTGTGGGGCAGCTCGTCGACGAAGACCACGTCGTCCGGCACCCACCAGCGCGCCACCCTGCCCTCGAAATAGGCGAGCATGTCTCCGCGGGAGAGCTCCGCACCCTCGCGGCGGACCACCACGAGCAGGGGGCGCTCGTCCCATTTGGGATGCTGCACGCCGATCGAAGCGGCTTCGGCGACATCGGGATGGCCGACGGCGATGTTCTCGAGCTCGATCGAGGATATCCACTCGCCGCCCGATTTGATGACGTCCTTCGAGCGGTCGGTGACCTGCATGTTTCGCGTTTCGTCGATGGTGGCGACGTCGCCGGTCGCGAACCAGCCGTTGCCGTCGTGGGTGTCGGACCCGCTTTCCTTGTAATAGGCGCTGCACACCCAGGGTCCGCGGACCTTGAGCATGCCGAAGGCGACCCCGTCCTCCGGCAGCGTATTGTCGTCGTCGTCGACGATCTTCATCTCGACTCCGAAGAACGCCCGTCCCTGCTTGACCTGGCGGTCGCAGAACTGCTCCGGCGTCTCGTCCTGCATCCCGTGCGGCGGCGTGTTGATCGTCCCGAGGGGAGACATCTCGGTCATGCCCCAGGCGTGCCGCACCTCGACGCCGTAGCGGTCGAGGAACGCCTCCGTCATCGCCCTCGGCACGGCCGACCCGCCGATGACCAGCCGCTTGACGGTGGAAAGCGCCTTGCCGGTTTCCTCCAGATACTGAAGCAGTCCCAGCCACACCGTCGGCACGCCGGCCGATATCGTGACTCCTTCGTTCTCCAGCAGCTCGTGGATCGAGGCGCCGTCGGCGAGAGGGCCGGGCAGCACCAGCTTCGCGCCCATCATGGGCGTGTAATAGGGAAACCCCCAGGCGTTGACGTGGAACATGGGAACCACCGGCATCGTGACATCGCGCGCGGAGACATCGACCACATCGGGGAGCGCCGCCGCCATCGCATGCAGCACGGTGGAACGGTGGCTGTAGAGCACGCCCTTCGGATTGCCCGTCGTGCCCGAGGAGTAGCAGAGCGACGACGCGGTGTTCTCGTCGAAGGAAGGCCATTCGAAGTCTTCCGAGGCGGCCTTCATCAGCGTCTCGAAGCAGAGCGCGCCCGGCAGGCGGATCTCCGGCATGTTGGCCTCGTCGGTCATGATGACGAACGCCTCCACCGTCTCGAACCGGCTCGCGAGCTGTTCGACCAGCGGAACGAAGGTGAGGTCGAGGAACAGCACCTTGTCCTCGCCGTGATTGACGATGTAGACGATCTGCGGCGGGAACAGGCGGGGGTTGATGGTATGGCAGACCGCCCCCGAGCCGGAGGCCGCGTAATAGATCTCGAGATGCCGCCAGGTGTTCCAGGCGAGCGTTCCGACCCGGTCGGAGGGGCCCACGCCGAGGCCCTGGAGCGCGTTGGCGAGACGCCTGGCGCGGCGTTCGAGATCGGCGTAACCGTAGCGGTGGATCGGGCCTTCGACGCTGCGCGAGACCACCTCGGTCGTCGGATGGTTGATCGCCGCATTCCTCAGCAGGGACGAGACCAGCAGCTGCGTCCCCATCATCAGACCTTCCATCGCAATGCCTCCTTCGCTCCGGTCGACGGAATCACTCTATCGCCGCCGAAATAGGGCGACAATTCGAACGCGCCGGCTACACTCGCGCCCAGGTGCCGCCGGGAGAACGAAGACATGGTCGATGCGAAGCTGCCGAAATTCGACACGCTGAGCCTGCATGCCGGCCAGCAGCCCGACCCGGCGACCGGCGCGCGGGCGGTTCCGATCTACCAGACCACCTCCTACGTCTTCCCCGACACCGACTATGCCGCCTCGCTGTTCAACCTGGAACGCGCGGGCCACATCTACACCCGCATCTCCAACCCGACGACGGCGGTGTTCGAGGAGCGGATCGCCGCGCTCGAAGGCGGCGTGGGCGCGGTCGCGACGGCGAGCGGCCAGGCGGCGCTGCATCTCGCGGTGGCGACGCTGATGGGTGCCGGCGGACATATCGTCTCCTCGGCGTCGATCTACGGCGGCAGCCACAATTTGTTCACCCACACCCTGCCGCGCTTTGGCATCGAGACGACTTATGTCGACCCGCGCGATCCCGCGGCGTTCGAGGCGGCGATCCGGCCCGAGACCCGGCTGATCTTCGGCGAGACCCTGGGCAATCCGGGGCTGGAGGTGATGGACCTGCCGCGCATCGCCGACATCGCCCATGCCGCCGGCATTCCAGTGCTGATCGACAACACCTTCGCCTCGCCCGCTTTGTTCAGACCGTTCGATCACGGCGCCGACCTGGTGCTGCACTCGGCGACCAAGTTCCTCGGCGGGCACGGTGTCGCGATCGGGGGCGTGCTGGTCGACGGCGGCACCTTCGACTGGCAGGAGTCGGGGAAGTTTCCCACGCTCACGGAACCCTATGCCGGCTATCACGGCATCAACTTCTCCGAGGAGTTCGGTCCGGGCGCCTTCGTCATGCGAGCGCGCGCGGAGGGGTTGCGCGATTTCGGCGCCTCGATGAGCCCGGCCAACGCCTTCTACCTGATCCAGGGGGTCGAGACCCTGCCTGTCAGGATGGCGCGGCACGTCGAGAACGCACGTGCGATCGTCTCCTTCCTGGACGGGCACCGCGCGGTGTCCTGGGTCGGCTGGCCCGAGCTCGAAAGCCATCCCGACCGGGAGCTTGCCCGGCGGCTCCTTCCGAAGGGCTGCGGTGCCGTGTTCTCCTTCGAGATCGGCGGCGGGCGCGAGGCCGGGCGCATCTTCATCGAGCGGCTCAGGCTGTTCTCCCATCTCGCCAATGTCGGCGACGCCAAGTCGCTGGTCATCCACCCGGCGTCCACCACGCATCAGCAGATGGACGCGGCGGCGCTCAGGGCGGCCGGCATCGGCGAAGGTCTCGTCCGGCTCTCGGTGGGGCTGGAGGACCCGGCCGACCTGATCGAGGATCTGGACCAGGCGCTGAGGGCGGCGGCGCGGGCCGCGGCCCCGCGCGCGGCGGAGTAGCGCGATGGAATTCGCCGTGGACGGGCTGAGGACCTTCGCGGCGACCGGCGGGCGGCCCTTCGATCCCGCGCGGCCCGCGATCCTCTTCGTCCACGGCGCGGCCAACGATCATTCGGTATGGCACCTGCCGGCGCGCTACTTCGCCCATCACGGGTTTTCCGTCGCCGCCATCGACCTGCCGGGTCACGGACGGTCGAGCGGGGAACCGCCGGCCACGATCGGAGACATGGCGGGCTGGCTCGGCCGGGCGCGCGACGCGCTGGGCGTGGAGCGCGCGGTTCTGGCCGGCCACAGCATGGGCTCGCTGATCGTCCTCTGCGCGGCCGCCGACGATCCGGCGGCGACCGGGAAGCTGATCCTCCTCGGCCCGGCCGCCGCGATGCCGGTGCACGACGACCTTCTCGATGCTGCGCGGCGGAACGACCACAGGGCGATCGACCTGATCACCTATTGGGGCCTGAGCGCCGGGTCGCAGATCGGCGGCCACCGAAGCCCGGGGCTCTGGATGAACGGCGGCGGGCAGCGCCTGCTGGAACGCGCCGGCGACGGCGTGCTGGCGGCCGGGCTTGCGGCCTGCGCCGACTTCTCCGACGGGGAGGAGCGCGCCCGTGCGGTGGAGGCGGAAACGCTCCTGATCCTCGGCGAGCGCGACACGATGACACCGATGAAGGGCGGCATCGCGCTCGCGCGCGCCATTCCCGACACGCGCCATGTCGTGCTCTCCGGCTGCGGCCACTCGATGCTCGCCGAACGGCCCAACGAGACGCTGGACGCGATGCGGGATTTCCTCCTGCCCGCCGCGCTATAAAACGCCATGGATTTCACCCTGCCCCCCGAGCTGGACGACTACCGCCGCCGCGTCCGCGCCTTCGTCGAGGCGCACATCCTGCCGCTGGAACGGGACCCGGCGAACGCCGACGAGCACGAGAATTTGCGCGAGGACGTGCTCGACACCGTGCGCGCCAGGGTCAAGGCGGAGGGTCTTTGGGCGCTCCAGATGCCCAGATCGCGCGGCGGGCAGGGCCTGCCGGTAATCGGCATGGCGGCCTGCTACGAGGAGATGAACCGCTCGATCTACGGCCCGGTCTGCTTCAACTGCGCCGCGCCGGACGACGGCAACATGATGGTGCTGGAGAAGGTCGCGACCGAGGCGCAGAAGGAACGCTGGCTGCAGCCGATCGTCGACGGAAAGGTAAGGTCGTCCTTCGCGATGACGGAGCCGATGCCCGGTTCGGGCTCCGACCCGTCGGCCATGCTGACCACCGCCACGCAGGACGGCGGCCGCTGGATCGTCGACGGGCACAAGTGGTTCATCACCGGAGCGGAATCCGCGCGGCACTTCATCCTCATCGCGCGTACCTCGGACGACCGGCGGCGCGGACTCTCCGCGTTCCTGTTCGATGCAGGTCGGCCCGGCTTCGAGATCGTCCGGCGCATCCCGATCATGGGTCCGGAGGAGCATGGCGGGCACTGCGAGGTCCGCTTCGATCGCATGGAAATCCCCGACGAGGACCGGCTGATGGAGGTGGGCGACGGACTCAAGCTCACCCAGATCCGGCTGGGGACGGCCAGGCTCACCCATTGCATGCGCTGGACCGGGATGGCGAAGCGGGCGCTGGAAGAGACCTTCGACCATGTGCGCGAGCGCGAAAGCTTCGGTTCGAAACTCGCCGACCACGAGGGCGTCCAGTGGATGCTGGGCGAGGCGGCGATGCAGGTCGATATCGGGCGCCTGCTCACCATGCGGGCGGCGGCGCGACTCGATGCTGGAGACTTCGCGCGCAAGGAGGTCTCGATGGCCAAGGTGGTGGTGTCGGAGGCGCTGCACAACGCGATCGACACGGCGATCCAGCTCCTCGGCGCGCGCGGCTATTCCAGGGACACCAAGCTCGAATGGATGTACCGCTACGCCCGCCAGGCCCGGCTGGTCGACGGCGCGTCCGAGGTGCACAAGATGGTGCTGTCCCGCTTCCTGCTCGAAGAGGGGGTCGATTTCTGGAGCTGGCGGTGAGCGAGGCCCTCGCGGCATTCATCCGGGAACGAGCGGGCGCCGATTCGGTCACCATCGCCAACGAGATGCGCCTGACCGGCGGCGCGATTCAGGAAAACCGGGCTCTCGACGTCGAGATCGCGGGCGGCCCTCTCGCCGGCCGGCTCGCGCTGGTGCTGAGGACCGAGGCGAAATCCTCGGTCCCGTTGAGCCAGCCGGTCGCTCATCAGTTCGCCTATCTGAAGCTCGCCGGGTCGGTCGGCATGACGGTGCCGGAACCGCTCTGGCGGTCGGACGACCCCGGGATCGTCGGGACCCCGTTCTACCTGATGCGCCGGGTCCCCGGGGAAGCGCTCGGCAACCGGGTCGTGCGGCAAGGGCCGAACCCGGCGCTCGCCGAACGGCTGGGCCGCGAACTCGCGCGGCTTCACACGATCGTCCCCTCGCCCGGAGCGCCCGACTTCCTCGGCGCTCCGCCGGACGACCCGGCGGCGGAAAGCATCGCGCTCTACAGGAGATTTCTGGATGCCGAGCCGATGCCGCACCCCGCCATCGAATGGGGCTTGCGCTGGATGGAGACGCATCCGGTCGCGCTCGGCGAGATCGTGCTGTGCCACCACGATTTCCGCACCGGCAACTACATGGTGGAGGACGGACGCCTGACCGGCATCCTCGACTGGGAATTCGCCGGCTGGTCGGACCCGATGGAGGACGTCGCCTGGTTCTGCGCCAGGTGCTGGCGTTTCGGCGCGAACCGGCTGGAGGCCGGCGGGATCGCCGACCGCGCCCCGTTCTACGCCGGCTACGAGGCCGAGAGCGGGCGCCGGATCGACCCCGTGAAAATCCACTTCTACGAGGTCATGGCGCATGTCCGCTGGGCGGTGATCGCGCTCCATCAATGCGGCCGCCATTTGTCGGGGGCGGAACGGGACCTCGAGCTCGCGCTGATCGGCCGGCGCCTGCCGGAACTCGAACACGAAATCCTCTCCCTGACGGCACCGGGACGGAACCATGCGTGACAAGCCGGACATTCGCGACCTGCTGGAAACGGCGAGACAGACGCTGATGGAGGGGCTCCTGCCCAACCTGCCGGCGGAGCACCGTTACCGCGCCCATCTGGTCGGCGCGGCGATGGCGGCCGCTTCGCGCGAGCTCGCCGCCGGGGCCGCGCCGGAGGAGGACGAACGGGCGGCGCTCGCACGTCTGCTCGGCGAGGATGGCGATCTGGAAACCCTCAACCGCGCCTTCGCGGCGAAGCTGCGCGCGGGCGCGCTCGACGGGAACGAAGAGGCCTACGCGATCCTCACCCGCGGGAACGCGGCCAGGCTGGCCGAATGCAACCCGGGCTATGACACGGGGTAGGTCAATCAGATCCGGATCTACCCGATCTTCTTCACGCGCGCGGGATTTCTCCGCTCCGCCCCTGTCGGCGCTTCGGTCGAAATGACGGGTGGAAAGCTCACGCCGGCCGGTAGTGGATCGCCCGCATCGGCGTCGGGTCGAAGTTGTTGCACTTGTTGCGCTCCTGCGGGCAGTTCGACATCGCCACCAGCACGTCCCTCTCGGCGGTGAAGTCGACATAATCGCCCGCCTTCGAGCTCGGCAGTTCGATGGTGAAGGTGCCGTCCGCCTGGATCGGGCAGTTCATGAACACGTTGATGTTGTATGGGATCTGCTTCCATTCGATCCCCCAGGGCGCCAGCGCGGCGGCGAAGTTGTCGCGGCAGTTGGGCGTGTCCTTGACGCCGTAGCGGATCTCGTTGGTGAAGCGCGAGCAGGCGCCCGCGATGATGTCGTGCGTGCCGTTGGTGTCGGCGGTCATAGTCATCAGCGCGCCGGCCTCGTCGGAATAGAGGGTGTAGCCGACCCCGGGAAACACCTGGTTGTTGAGCAGGAGCGTGTTGTGCGGCGAGAGCTTCTCTTCGAGACGATGCAGATCGAAACAGAGGAAATCGGCGACCTGCTGCCCCTCGACGTCGACGATCCGGTACACCTCGCCCTTCCTGACCTCGCAGGCGTGATGGCCGCGCGCCTCGATGAGCCTGTCCTCCACCACGGTTCCGGGAACTGCGCCCGCGTCGGTGCCCATGTCTGCCTCCATGGCGATGTCGGATGGCGAAGCGTGGCACGGAGCGGCCGGCGCGTCCAACCCGGATTGCGGGGTTCCGGGCATCGCGCGGTGGTGTAATCTCGCGTCGACGCGCGCCGGGGAGGAGGCGATGCCGGAACCCACCAGAGACGAGATCGCCGGGCTGGTCCGGCCCGGGCGGGTGCATCGCCGGGTCTACGCCGACCCCGCGATCTTCGAAACCGAGATGGAGCGTATCTTCGGCCGCGCCTGGGTCTATGTCGGGCACGAGAGCGAGGTAAGGGCACCGGGCGATTTCGTTCGAACCCGGATCGGCCGGCGGCCGATGGTCATGGTGCGCCACGAGGACGGCAACATCCGCGTGATCCACAACCAGTGCGCCCATCGCGGCGCGATGGTGGTGGCGAAGGACAGGGGCAGCGCGAAGCAATTCGAGTGCTGCTACCACGGCTGGACTTACGCCACCGACGGCCGGCTGATCCATGTGCCGCTCCGGCACGGCTATCCGGCGCATTTCGACCCCGACGACCCGGGGACCGCGATGGTCGCGGCGCCGCGCGTGGATAGCTATCGCGGCTTCGTCTTCGCCTCGCTCTTCGCGGACGGCCCCTCGCTGGCCGATTTTCTCGGCTACATGACGACTTCCTTCGACGACATGGTCGACCGGTCGCCGGACGACGAGATCGAGGTCGCGGGCGGGGTGTTCAAGCACGCCTATGACGGCAACTGGAAGCTCTATCTGGAGAATCTGTGCGACGCGGCGCACCCGATCTTCGTCCACCGCTCCTCCATCGACGCCGCGAGGGCGCAGGACGACTCCGTGCATACGACGGGCGCGGGCGAGATCGCGGTCCGCCAGATGCGCCAGAACGGCGCGCCGCACGAGTTCTGGCGCGAGCAGGTGGGGATCTGGACCTATCCCGGCGGGCACGCCTTCCTCGGCGACTATCACGACGACGAGAAGCTGGTCGCGGCGAGCGGCGATCCGGCCTTCGCCGAATATCTCGCCGCACTCGAAGCGCAGAAGGGGGCGGAGGAGACGCGGCGAATCATGGAGGTGACGCGCTGGAACTCCAACGTCTGGCCCAACCTCTCCTTCATGAGCCAGTTCCGCCAGCTCCGCGTGGTCCACCCGATCGCGGTCGACCGGACGGAGGTCCACACTTACGCGTTCCGGCTCAAGGGCGCGCCCGCGAAGATGTTCGAGGACACGGTCGCGTTCGCCAACGTCACCAACGGGACCGGCTCGCCGGTCCTGACGGACGATCTCGAGACCTACGGGCGGATCGGCTCCGGCGTCACCTCGGCCGGCGCCGAATGGATCGAGGTCGGCCGCGGCTACGAGACCGACCGGCCGGACGGAAAGGGCGGCGTCGAGGGCGTCGATTCGACCAGCGAAGTCTATATCCGGAACATGTACGACGCGTGGCTCGGCTACATGGCAGGCCCGTGACCCGGCTCGCCCCGCAGGACATCGAGAGCTTCCTGATCGCCGAGGCCCGGCTGCTGGACGAGCGCCGCTGGGACGACTGGCTCGCGCTGTTCACCGAGGACGGCTGGTACTGGGTCCCCCTGGAGGAGGGGCAGGCGAACCCGCGCGAAATCGTCTCGCTGATCTATGACGACCGGCGGCTGCTGGAGACCCGCATCCGCCGCCTCGCCGAGGCCGCTTTGCACGCCCAGACCCCGGTCTCGCGCACCAGCCGCATCGTCGCCAACCCCACCGTCGAGGCGGAGGACGGGGACGAATGCACCGTCCGCGCCAAGTTCGAGATGGTCGAGTCCCGCCGGGACGTCCGCCGGGTCTTCGCCGGCACCGTCTGGCACCGGCTGCTGCGGGCGGGCGACGGCTTCAGGATCCGCTGGAAAAGGGTGGACCTCGTCGACTGCGACGCCGTTCACGACGGGATCAGCGTCCCGTTTTAGCGCCTCCCGAACAGGCGCTCGATGTCGTCGAGCTTGAGCTCGACATAGGTCGGCCGGCCGTGGTTGCACTGGCCGGAACCCGGTGTGGCCTCCATCTGGCGGAGGAGCGCGTTCATCTCGTCCGCGGTCAGCCGCCGTCCGGCGCGAACGCTGCCGTGGCAGGCCATCGTCGAGCACACCTCGTCGAGCCGCTCTTTCAGCGCGAGCCCGGTGCCGTGCTCGGCGAGCTCGTCGGCGAGATCGCGCACCAGCCCGGCCGCCTCGCTCACGCCGAGCAGCGCCGGCACCGCGCGGACGATCACCGCCTCCGGCCCGAAACGCTCGAGGTCGAGGCCGAGCTCGGCAAGCTCGCCCGCCCGCCCGGCGACCCGGTCCGCCGCCGCCTCGTCGAGCTCCACCACCTCGGGGATCAGGAGTTCCTGCCGGTCCGCCCCGCCTTCGCCGACCGCCGCCTTGATGCGCTCGTAGACGATGCGCTCGTGGGCGGCGTGCTGGTCGACGATGACGATTCCGTCCTCGGTCTGGGCGACGACGTAGGTTCCGTGAAGCTGAGCGCGGGCCGCGCCGAGGGGGTAGGACGGCTCGTGCGGCGATGCCTCGCCGGTCTCCGTGGCGGCCGCGGGCGCGAAGTCCCCCGCGTCGGGCCCGGGCGGTGCCTGAAACCGGGCGGCGGTTTCGGCGAGATGGCGCGTCGCGGGCGCCGGCGAATCCGACCGGTAGGCGGGTTGGAATTTACCGAGGGCGTAATCGGAGACGGTCGACGACGCGCGGTGTCCGGCGCCGGCGAGCGCATGTTTCAGCGCTCCCACGATCAGCCCCCGGACGAGACCGGCATCGCGGAACCGCACCTCGGTCTTGGCGGGATGCACGTTGACGTCGACCAGCTCTCGGGGAACCTCGAGGCGCAGCACGACCAGCGGATGCCTGTCGCGGGCCAGAAGGTCGGTATAGGCCGCGCGGATCGCGCCGGAGAACAGCCGGTCCTGCACCGGACGGCCGTTGACGAAGACGAACTGCTGCTGGGCGTTGCCGCGATTGAGCGTCGGCAGCCCGGCACGCCCGGAGAGCCTCAGCCCCTCGCGTTCGGCGTCGATGGCGGCGGAGTTTTCCACGAAATCGGCGCCCATCACCTGGACGAGGCGCCCGGCATCGGCGTCGAGCATGTCCCCGGTCCCAGCGTCGTAGCGAAGGTGGGTCCGGTCCTCGCTCGCGAGCGTGAAGGCGATCGCCGGCTCGGCGAGCGCAAGCCGGCGCACCGCGTCGACCGCGTGGCGAAGCTCGGACCGCGCGGTCTTGAGGAACTTGAGCCGGGCCGGCGTTGCGTAGAAGAGGTCGCGCACCTCGACCCGCGTGCCACTGGCGAGCGGAGCGGGGCGGACGTCCCCGATCGCCCCGCCTTCGACCGAGATCGCGCAGGCCTCGCCGGCGCCCTCCGCGCGGCTCACGATGGAAAGGCGGCTGACCGAGCCGATCGAGGGCAGCGCCTCGCCGCGGAAACCGAGCGTGCCGATCCGCGACAGATCGTCGTCGGGGAGCTTGGAGGTGGCGTGCCGTTCGACGGCGAGCGCGAGCTCGTCGGCGGTCATGCCGCAACCGTCGTCGGAGACCGCGATCAGCGTCCTGCCGCCGTCGCGCAACACGACGTCGATCCGCCCGGCGCCGGCGTCGATGGCGTTTTCCACCAGCTCCTTGACCGCCGAAGACGGGCGCTCCACCACCTCGCCCGCGGCGATCCTGTTGACCAGCGTCGGCGGCAAACGCCGGATGGTCATGTCGCCCTCCGGGACGTGGCGGCGAGATACGATCGGGCCAGGATCTTTCCCTCTTCCACGGCGGGCTGGTCGAAGGCATCGACGCCGAGCAGATGCGCGGCGATCATGGTCTCCAGCATGAAATGCATCATCAGTGCGCCCATCGCCCTTTCGTCGAGCCCGGGGAGCGAAATCACCCGTGTCAGCCGCCCGTTGCGCGCCAGCGTCCCGGCGGTCGCCCGCTGCTCGGCCTCCATCAGGTCGCCGATCGTCCGACCTCTTATATAGGAAAGCCCGGGATCGGCGGCGAGGGCGGATGGCACTTCGGCGCCGAGCCCGGCCCGTTCGAGCGTCACCAGGGTGAACAGCTTGTCCGCCGGCCCGTCGAGCCAGAGTTGCAGCTGGCTGTGCTGGTCGACGGTGCCCAGCGCGTCGATGGGGGTGGTTCCGGCGCCGTCCTTGCCAAGGCTCTCGGCCCAGAGCTGGCGGAACCAGAGGGCGAATGCCGAAAGCGCGTCGGCATAGGGCATCAGCACCGTCTGGGCGATCTCGCGCGTGCGGTAGGCCGCGACCGCCAACGCGGCGCCCTGGGCGGCGGGGATCGAGTCGGGGGCCGCGCCCGCGAGCACGGGATCGAGCACCTCCGACGCGCCGCCCCTTACCGCCGCCCCGTCGAGCCCCGCGATCGCCGCAGGCAACAGCCCGGCTACGGACAACACCGAGTAGCGCCCGCCGATCCCGGGATCGCAGTCGAGCACCGAGATGCCGTGCGCCGCGGCGATGCGACGCAACGTGCTGTCTCCGGGCTGGGCGACCGCGGTCATCCGCTCGCCGGCATCGAGCCCGCCGCGGTCGAGCGCATCGAGCACGACGAGAAGCTGAGCGACGGTCTCCGCCGTCTCGCCTGACTTCGACACCACGAGCCAGCCGGTACGACGGAGGTCGAGGGCCGCGAACAGGGCCTCCCACGTGTCCGGATCGACATTGTCCATGAAGCGAAGCCGGTGAGCGCCCGCGGGCGGGCCGAATCCCCGATCGGCGAGCGCACAAAGCGACCTCCCGCCGAGGCTGGAGCCGCCGGTGCCCAGCACCGCGACCTCGTCGAAATCGGACCTGTAGCGGTCGGCGAGCCGAATAAGTTCGTCGAGATCGGAGCGCCGGCCGGGCAGCCGGAGCAGCGGCAGGCTGCCGTCGGCATACGCCTCGCCGATCCCTGCCAGCCCGGGAGCCGTCGCCTCCAGCGCAGACTCGAAATCGCCCCTGTCCAGACCGCGCGGTCCGATGGTATCGGCAAAGCAGGAAGTCAGATCCTGGGTATAGGGCATCGACCGGTCGTTGCCGCTGGCGGGGAGCCGATCATAGCCCGTGTCGGACGCCGAAAATACGACCGGGCGCTACGGTGTCGATTCGAGGCCGTCGGGGCTCCCCACCACGACGATCGTGAGCCTGTCGGGCGAAAGCAGCCGGCGCGCGACCCGCCGGATGTCGGAGACGGTCACCGCGTCGATCAACGCCGGCCGCCGCTCGATATAGTCGATGCCCAGCCCGTTCAGCTGGATCGCGACCAGCATGCGGGCGATGCTGCGGGTGGAATCGAGGCGCAACGGGAAGGAACCGTTGATGTAACGCTTGGCCGCCGTCAGCTCGTCCTCGGTAACCCCGTCGCGCGCCATCCGTTCCCATTCGCCGCGCACGAGGTCGAGGGCGGCCTTTACGCGCGCGTTGGCGGTCGCGAGCTGCCCCACGATCGTCCCGGCCCGGTCGCGCAACGAAAGATAGGTGTGAACGGAGTAGACGAGACCCCTTTTCTCCCGGATCTCCTCGTTGAGGCGCGAGGTGCGCCCGCCGCCGAGCAGGTGGTTCATCACATAGGCGGCGTAGTAATCGGGATCGTCGCGCTTCACCCCCGCCTGTCCGAACACGACGACGCTTTGCGGAACCGGTTTCCGGACGATCTCCATCCTGCCCCCTGCGACCGGCGTGGGATCGGCGATGTCGGTCGTCGTCCCGGAAACGGCGAGCGCACCGAATACGTCGTCCAGTCTTCCGGCCAGCTCGGCGGCCGAGATGTCGCCCGCGACGCCCACGGTCAGCCCGTCGCGAACGAAGCGATCGCGGACGAAGCGCCGCATGTCGTCGACGGCGATCGCGGCCACGGTCTCTCGCGTTCCGGACAGCGGCCGGGCGTAAGGATGGTCGCCGAATACGAGCCGGGACCAGGTCCGTCCCGCGATCCGCCGGGGGTTGTCCTTGCCGCTCTCGATGCCGGCGACGATCTGGCGGCGAATGCGTTCAACCGGCTCTCGGTCGAAGCGCGGAGCGGCGAGCGCCTTTCTCAGCAGAACGAAGGCGCGCGACCGGTGCTCACTCAACGTCCTGAGCGTGCCGTGAAAACGCTCGGTTCCGGCATCGAAGCCTATCGAAGCGGCGATGTCCTCGAGCGCCCTCTGGAAGCCCTGCGAATCCAGATCGCCGGCGCCCTCGTCGAGCAGCGCGGAGACCATGTTGGCGAGGCCCGATTTACCGGCCGGATCCAACCCGGCGCCGCCCCTGAACGAGAACCGGAAGCTGATCACCGGCACCGATTTGTCCTCGACGAGCCAAGCCTCGATCCCGCCGGGCGAGCGGACGCGCTGGATCTCGGTCGCTGCCGCCGGCCAGACGGCGACGAAAGCAAGGAGCAGCGCCCCGGTACAGGCTCGCAATTTTCGTCGCATCGGCAGTGGACCCTAGCCGGGAGGCCCGGGCAGCAGAACGGCGGTGACCGAACGTCGTTCCACGAAGACCGCGCGCGCGGCGTCCTGCACCGCGGCCGCCGTCACCGCTCGGATCCGTTCCGGCCAGGCCTCCACGTCGGCGATCGTCTGGCCAGTCGTAAGCGCGCGACCGATTACGCGAGGCGAGGCGCGCAGACCGTCACGGGCGTAGATCGCGCCCGCCAGCATCGCCCGCTTGGTACGCGCGAGCTCGGCTTCGCTCACCCCGCGTTCGACGACCCGTTCGATCTCTTCCTTCAACAGCGCTTCGGTCCTGGCGATGTCGCCGCCCGCCAGCGCCGATGCGGAAACCGAAAATTCGCCCATGTCGAGCGCGGTCCCGAGATACCCGGCGCCGGCGCCCGACGCGGCCCTTTCCTCGATCACCAGGCGGCGGTGCAGGCGGCTGGTGCTTCCGCCGCCCAGGATGTCGGAGAGGACCAGAAGCGGGTATGCGTGCCGGGTCTCGCCCGCCGAATAGCTCGGCGCGCGCCAGGTTATCGAGACGCCGGGCACGTGCACGCGCGGGTTCTTCATCGTGATCCGCTTAGCGGCGAGTTGATCGGGCTCCACCGGCCGGACGCGCTCCGGCACCGGGCTTCGGGGGATCGCCCCGTAATATTTCTCGGCGAGCCTGCGTACCCCGGCGGCGGTGGCGTCGCCGGCGACGATCAGGATCGCGTTGTTGGGTGCGTAGTGACGACGATAGAAGGCGAGCGCGTCTTGCGTCGTCAGCTCGTCGATCTCGCGCTTCCAGCCGATCACCGGGATCCCGTAGGGATGGCGCAGATAGGCGATCGCGCGGCGGCGCTCGTATAGCTGGGCGGACGGGCTGTTGCCGGTGCGCTGGCGCCGCTCTTCCTGGACCACGCCCCGTTCGGGCGCCACCTTCTCGTCGGTCAGGCGAAGATTGGCCATGCGGTCGGCCTCCATCCGCATGACCAGTTCCAGCTTGTCGCTGGCCACGCGCTGGACGTAGGCGGTGTAGTCCTGGCTCGTGAAGGCGTTGTCCGAACCGCCGTTCGCGGCAACGATCTTCGAGAACTGCCCGGATGGAACCGACGGCGTTCCCTTGAACATCAGATGTTCGAGAAAATGGGCGATGCCGGATTTCCCCGGGGGCTCGTCGGCGGCGCCGACCCTGTACCAGACCGTATGGACGACGATGGGGGCGCGTGGGTTCTCGACCACGACGACCCGAAGCCCGTTGTCCAGGGTGAAGGTCTTGGGGTTGAAGACGCCGGCCTCGAGCGGTGCGCCCGCGACCGCCGCGGCGGACAGCAGGGCGGCGCCGAGCGCGGCGCGAGGCAGGGTCGGGCGTCTAAAGGGCGCGAGGCGGACCCGGCGGCGCAAGGTCAGTTGAAGATACCCTTGAGGAATCCGCCCTCGCGGCGTTCGATCGTCGGCGTGCTGCCGGCGGAAGGCGGTTTGCCGAGCGCCTGGTTGGTCTGCAGCCGCTGCGCCTCCTTCCTGGCATCGACCACCTCGCCCGGACGCTCGGGTGTGCGCCAGAATACGATCTTGTCGACGAACCCCGTCCCGGATTCGGCGAGAGCGGCGGTCTCCGCGTTGACCTTGCCCCGGATGCCGGGGTCGGCCTCGCCGGCTCCGGCGCGTCGCAGGAGCGCGCTCTCTCCGGGCGAGGTGTCTCCGGCGGGAACCGCGCTGGTGGAGGCGCTGCGGACCAGGGTCTGCCTTACCTCGTCCCTGATCTCGGCTTCCTGAGGCCGCCGGGCGCCGGGCGCGGGAGGACGAAGGTTGTAGTCGGGAGGCAACGCCAGGGGCGCCCGGGTAACGACGGCGAACTCGTCGGGCGGCTCGTTACCGAGCCCGATGCTCTGGCGCATCTCCTCGCCGCAGCCGGCGACTCCCGCCACGGCGAGCATTCCCAGGAACGCCGGAATTTTGCCTGCCAACCTCATTCGGGACGCCTCATGCCTACTCTCCGGTCGGGCCCGACACGGTACGGTCAGTCCGCTTTCCGATCAAGCTTGCGTAGAGAACTATCGCGACGCCGACGGTGATCGCGCTGTCCGCCAGGTTGAACGCCGGCCAATGGTAGGCGCCGACATGAAAGTCGAGGAAATCGACCACATGGCCCAGCGCAAGCCTGTCGATCAGGTTGCCCGCCGCGCCTCCGGCGATCAGGCCCAGCGCAAACGCCAGCGGGCGCTCCCGGGTGCGCCACATCCAGATCAGCAGCCCGGCGATCACGACGACGGTGAAGCCCGACAGGAGCCGCGGACCCCAGGGCGAATCGGTCTGAAACAGGCCGAAACTGGCACCCCGGTTGTAGACCAGCACCAGATCGAAGAATGGCGTCACCGTCAGATTGTGTCCGAGCCCCTGGAGCCACTGCAGAATCGCCCACTTGGAGGCTTGATCGGCGAGCGCCACGGCGAGTGCGGTCAACAGCCCGGCCCGCGGCATTGGGTCGGCCATGGGAGCTATTCGGCGGCGGCGCCGAACTGCACGACCGCGTCGGCGCAGCGTTCGCAGATATCGGGATGATCGGGCAAGGCGCCGACCTCGGGCAGAATTTTCCAGCAACGCTCGCACTTCCGGCCCGTGGCCAGCCGGACGATGACGCCGATTCCGGGGACTTCGGGCAGGGTGAAGGCATCGGCGGGGACCGCGCCCGCGGTGACCGTGGCATCCGAGGTGATCGCGATCTCGTCGAAGGCGAGGTCCGCCAGCGCTTCCGCCGTTTCGGAGCCGACGAATATTTCGGGATGGGCCTGCAGGCTGGAGCCGATGCGCTTTTCCGCGCGCTCCCGCTCGATCGCGCCCGTGACCACGCGGCGGACGGTGCGCACGGTCTCCCAGCGCCCGGCGATTTCGTCCGCTCGCCAGCTTTCCGGGATCTCCGGGAAAAGCCGGAGATGGACGCTGTCCGCATCGTCTCCGAAGCGCGTGAGCCACGCCTCTTCCGCGGTGAAGCACAGAATCGGCGCAAGCCAGGCGGTCAGGCAGGAGAACAGCGCATCGAGCACCGTCCGCGCGGCGCGCCGGACCGGATCGTCTCGCCGCCCGCAATAGAGCGCGTCCTTGCGGATGTCGAAATAAAACGCCGACAGCTCGACGGCGCAGAAATTGTGCAGCGCGGTGAACAGCGGGTGGAAGTCGAATTCGCCGAACCCCGCGCGCACCTCCCGATCCAGCCCGTGCAGCCGATGCAAGACCCAGCGTTCGAGCTCCGGCATCGCCTCGGGCGGCACCCGCTCGCTTTCGTCGAAATCCGCGAGATTGCCCAGCATGAAGCGCAGCGTGTTGCGGATCCGCCGGTAGGCTTCGACGTTCTGGTCGATGATGTGCTCGCCGATCCGGAGGTCGGCCGAGTAATCCGAGGCGACCACCCAGAGGCGGAGAATGTCGGCGCCGAATTTGGCGATCACCTCCTGCGGCGCCACCACGTTGCCGAGCGATTTCGACATTTTCCGGCCCTGCTCGTCGAGCACAAAGCCGTGGGTCAACACCGCCTCGTAGGGCGCGCTTCCCCGCGTGCCGCAGGCTTCGAGCAGCGAGGAGTGGAACCAGCCGCGATGCTGGTCGGAACCTTCGAGATAGAGCGAGGCGGGCCAGACGAGATCGTCCCGCGTTTCCAGCGTGAAGCTGTGGCTCGCGCCGGAATCGAACCAGACGTCGAGGATGTCGGTGACCTGCTCGTAATCGGCGGGATCGTGGTCGGGCGCGAGGAAGCGTTCGGGCGGGCTCTCGAACCAGGCGTCCGCGCCCTCCTCCTCGACCGCCGCGACGACGCGCTCCAGCACCCTCTCGTCGCGCAGCGGCTCTCCCGTCTTCTTGTCGACGAACACGGCGATCGGCACCCCCCAGGCGCGCTGGCGCGAGACGCACCAGTCGGGCCGGGCGGCGATCATGCCTTCCAGCCGGTTGCGTCCCGACTCGGGGTAGAACGCGGTGCGCGCGATCGCGTCGAGCGCCTTCTGCCGCAGCGCGTTCTCCGCCATTCCGATGAACCATTGCGGCGTGTTGCGGAAGATCAGGGGTTTCTTCGAGCGCCACGAATGCGGATAGGCGTGCACCAGGGTGCCCCGCGCCAGGAGTTTCCCGGTCGCCGCGATGGCATCGGCGACCGCGCCGTCCACCTTGTAGACGTGCTGGCCAGCGAACAGCGGAACGTGGTCGTAGAACAGGCCGTCGTCCCCGATGGTGCGCGGGACCTCGAGCCCGTGCGCCTGCCCCACCTCGAAGTCCTCGCTGCCGTGGCCGGGCGCGGTATGGACGAGGCCCGTGCCCTGCTCCACGGTCACGTGATCGCCCGGCAGGAGCGGCACGTCGAAATCGTAGCCCTCGCCGTGGAGCGGATGGCGGCAAACGGTCCCCGCGAGGTCCCGTCCGGCGAGCGCGGCCACCCTGTCCCAGCCGGTAACGCCGATCTCCGCGAACGCCTGCGCGCTCAACTCTTCGGCGAGAAGCACCCTTTCGCCGACGAGCGCCAGGCTGTCGGCGGCGACCTCGGTAACCTCATAGACCGCGTAGCCGATGTCCTCGCCGTAGGCGATGGCGCGGTTTCCCGGGATGGTCCAGGGCGTCGTCGTCCAGATCGCCACCGATACACCGGTCAGCGGCCCGAGACCGGGCCGAACCACGGGGAAGCGCACATGGACGGTGGTCGATTCGTGATCGAGATACTCGACCTCGGCCTCGGCGAGCGCGGTCTTCTCGACCACCGACCAGAGCACCGGCTTGGCGCCGAGATAGAGCCCGCCGTTCATCAGGAACCGGCCGAGCTCGCGGACGATCTGCGCCTCGGCCTCGTAGGACATGGTGGTGTAGGGGTTCTCCCAGTCGCCGAGAACGCCGAGGCGCTCGAACTCCTCGCGCTGCACCTCGATCCAGTGGGCGGCGAAATCGCGGCATTCGCGGCGGAACTCGATCAGCGGCACTCCGTCCTTGTCGCGGCCGTCGGCGCGGTATTTCTCCTCGATCGTCCATTCGATGGGCAGCCCGTGGCAGTCCCATCCCGGCACGTAGTTCGCATCGCGCCCGAGCATCTGCTGAGAGCGGTTGATGACGTCCTTCAGGATCTTGTTGAGCGCATGCCCGATGTGGAGATGGCCGTTCGCGTAGGGCGGCCCGTCATGGAGGATGAATTTCTCCCGGCCCCGGGCGGAGTCGCGCAACCGGCCGAACAGGTCGTCGCGCTGCCAGCGTTCGAGGATCGCCGGCTCGCGCTGCGGCAGCCTCGCGCGCATCCCGAATTCGGTCTTCGGCAGGAAGACGGTTGCACGGTAATCGGTCGTCATTGCGGGGCCCTGGGATCGCCGGATTCGATGGAAGCGAGTAGCTCGCGCGCGGCCTGGCTGTCCCTGGCGATCTGGTCGCGAAGCCGGTCCAGCCCGTCGAACTTGCGCTCGGGCCGGATATACTCGACGAGCGCCACCCGCAGCAAGCGCCCGTAGATATCCCGGTCGAAATCGAAGACATGGGTTTCGAGCCCAACTACCGTGCCGCCGACCGTCGGGCGGATGCCGAGATTGGCGCAGCCCGGGTGCCACTCCGTCTCACCGTCCCGCTCGATTCCGGCCCACACGGCGTAGACCCCAAGCGCCGGACGTACCGTGTCGGCGAGGGCGAGATTGGCGGTCGGGAAGCCGAGTAACCGCCCGCGCTTGTCGCCCTGGCGCACCCGGCCCTCGATTTCCCAGCAACGGCCGAGCTGCGTTGCCGCCGCGCCCGGCTTGCCGTCGCGCAGGCAGGCGCGGATGTTCGTGGAGGAATATACCGTCTCGCCCCAGCCGGTGACCGGCTCGACCACCTCGAACCTGACGCCCGCGCCCTTCGCCCAGCGCGCCAGCGTCTCGACATTGCCTTGCCGGTTGTGGCCGAACACGAAGTCGTAGCCGATAGCGAGATGCCGCGCCGCGAGACCTTGCACGAGGACGTCGTCGATGAACGTCCCGGGGGCCACGCGCGCCATCGCGGCGTCGAACCGGAGCGCCAGCAGGGTATCGACGCCGAGGGATTCGAAACGCCTCGCCTTCGACCGCAGCGGCGTCAATTGAAACGGCGGCTCCTCCGGCCGGAAAAAGCGCCGGGGATGCGGTTCGAAGGTCACTACCGCCAGCGGCGCGCCGAGGTCGCGGGCCGCCTTCGCGGCGACGCCGATCACGGCTTCGTGGCCGCGGTGGACGCCGTCGAAGTTCCCGACGGTCACCGCGGCCCCGCGGGCGCTGTCGGGGATGGCGGACGGGTGGCGGACGATGCGCATAGCGGCGCTTACCTATCGACGGGCGATTCAGGTGTCAAACCGCTCGTCCGGTAACGGGCGATTTCTCCAACCGGCGGACAAAATCGCTATGATCCGGCGCCCGACCCGACGACAGGAAAGCGCGATGACCGAGACCCCTCCGATGACCCCCGGCACGTTCGGCTGGAACGAGCTGGTGAGCACCGACACCGAGGCCTGCGAGACCTTCTTTACCGAATTGATGGGCTGGACCACCGACGCGAACCGGATGGAGGATGGCGGCACCTATACGTTCTTCAAGCAGGGCGACCGCCCGGTCGGCGGGATGATGTCGATGCAGTCCCTGGGGCTGGAGGGCGTTCCGTCCCACTGGATGGCCTATCTCACGGTGGAGGACGTCGACGCGGCCTGCGCCAAATGCACGGAGCTCGGCGGCAAGATCCTCATGGCGCCGATGGACGTACCCGATATCGGCCGCTTCGCCATTATCGTCGACCCGTCCGACGCGGCGGTAGGGCTCGCCCAGTATTTTTCTTCATAGGTCGGGGCCCGAAGCACGGGCGTTCCTTTCCCGCGCGGGCCCGTGCTATAATGCGCCGACCGGATGCAACGGAGACGGTAAAACCGTGGAAGTTCTCGTACGCGACAACGATGTCGATCAGGCGCTGAGGGCGCTCAAGAAGAAAATGCAGCGCGAAGGCATCTTCCGCGAGATGAAGATGCGGCGCTCCTACGAAAAGCCGTCGGAACGGCGCGCGCGGGAAAAGGCCGAAGCCATCCGCCGCGCACGCAAGCTCGAAAGAAAACGCCTGGAGCGCGAAGGCTACTAGTCCTCGGCGCTTGCCGGGCTCAAGATAAGGTCGCCTTGCGCGGCCTTTTCCATGCCATTCGCCGGGGCCCGCGGGCTGGCGGCGGTTTCTACACGGCAGTATAGTCCCGGCCATGTCCGAGGCCGTGACGTGGACGCGGGACAAGGCGCTCGCGCTGTTCTCGCTCCCCTTCAATGACCTGATCTTTCAGGCGCAGGCGGTCCACCGCCGCCATTTCGATCCCAACCGGGTCCAGGTCTCGACGCTGCTCAGCATCAAGACCGGCGGCTGTCCGGAGAACTGCGCCTATTGTCCGCAGAGCGCCCATTTCGACACCGGCGTGGAGAACGAGCGCCTGATGCCGCTCGAAGAAGTGCTGGACGCCGCCAGGGCGGCCAAGGCGGCGGGGGCGACGCGGTTCTGCATGGGGGCGGCGTGGCGCGGCCCGAACGACCGCGACCTCGACGCGGTCGAGGCGATGATCGCGGGCGTCGGGGAAATCGGCCTCGAGACCTGCGCTACCCTCGGCCTTCTGGAGGCGGGTCAGGCCGAACGCCTGCGCGCGGCGGGGCTCGACTTCTACAACCACAACATCGACACCTCGGAAGCGTATTACGGCGAAATCATCACCACCCGGAGTTTTGCCGACCGGCTCGACACGCTGGCCAAGGTGCGCGAGGCCGGGATCGCGGTCTGTTGCGGCGGCATCCTCGGGATGGGTGAGACCCGCAAGGACCGCGCCGACATGCTGGTTGCGCTGGCGACGCTCCCCGAACCGCCGGAAAGCGTTCCGATCAACCGGCTCGTCGCGGTCGCCGGCACCCCCCTCGCGAACGCGCCGGAGCTGGACCCGCTGGAATTCGTACGCACCATCGCGGTCGCGAGGATCATGATGCCGCGCTCGATGGTGCGGCTCTCGGCCGGACGCCTGGAGATGGACGACGCCACGCAGGCGCTCTGCTTCCTCGCCGGGGCGAATTCGATCTTCCACGGCGAGCGCCTCCTGACGACGCCCAACCCCGCGGTCCCCGAAGACCGGGGCCTGTTCGACCGGCTGGGAATCGAGCCGATGGAAGCAGCCGGACCCGCCGGTGGTTGAGACGGCCGGGAACCTCTGGTTCCCCTACACGCCGATGAAAGGCATGCCGCCGCCGATCCAGGCGGTCGGCACCCGGGGGGCGCGGATCGGCCTCGCCGACGGGCGCGAATTGATCGACGGCATCGCGTCCTGGTGGACGGCGTGCCACGGCTACAACCACCCCCATATCGTCGCGGCGATGGAAGCGCAGCTGAGCGCGATGCCACACGTCATGTTCGGCGGCATGGTGCACGAGCCCGCGATGCGGCTCGCGCGGCGGTTGACCGGGTTGCTGGGCTCGGATCTCAACCGCGTGTTCTTCAGCGATTCGGGCTCGGTCTCGGTCGAGATCGCGCTCAAGATGGTGGTCCAGTACTGGCGGAACTCCGGCGGGGCGGGGCGCGACCGCTTCGTTTGCTTCCGGGGCGCGTATCACGGCGATACGCTGGGCGCGATGGCGGTCTGCGATCCCGAGGACGGGATGCACCGGCTCCTCGGCAACTACGTGCCGTCCCAGATCGTGCTCGATTTGCCGCGCGGCGGCACGGCGGCCGCGGATTTCGAGAGCGCCATCGCGCGCCATGCCGGCGAAATCGCCGCGGTGGTCGTCGAGCCGCTGGTCCAGGCGGCCGGGGGCGTGCGTTTTCATCCACCGGAAACCCTGGCCGCCGTCGCCGATGCCTGTCGCAGACACGATCAGCTTCTCATCCTGGACGAGGTCGCGACCGGGTTCGGACGGACCGGCACGATGTTCGCCTTCGAGCAGGCGGAGATTTCGCCCGACATCGTCTGCCTCTCGAAAGCGCTTACCGGCGGCACGATGGGCCTCGCCGCCACCGTCGCCACGGAGCGGGTCTTTTCCGCGTTCGACAGCGAGGAGCCGGAGCGGGCGCTGATGCACGGCCCGACCTTCATGGCGAACCCGCTCGGATGCGCCGCGGCTAACGCCTCGCTCGACCTGTTCGAGCGCGAGCCGCGGCTGGAGCAGGCGCGGCGAATCGAGGCTCACCTGCGCGAGGCTTTGGAACCCTGCCGGGCAATGAGGAGGGTGGCGGACGTCCGGGTGCTGGGCGCGGTGGGCGTCGTCGAACTGGACCGGATCGACGACCTCGCGGGCATGCGGATGCGCTTCGTCGAGGAAGGCGTGTGGATCCGCCCGCTGGGCAACGTGGTCTACCTGATGCCTCCGCTGGTCGTCACGCCCGACGAGCTGGACGTGCTGGCCGGCGCCATACGCCGGGTGGTGGGCGAGCTCCGCTAGGCCGGCGGCGGCACGTCCGCGCTCTTCATCGCTTCTGCCTGGCGCGCGGCGAGCGTGTCGGCGTCGAAATCGGCGATCAGGTCGTGGAACAGCCGGTGCCAGTTGATCTCGGCCCTGAGATGCATGAAGACCGAGCCGAGGCCGATCGCGGCGCGGTCCATCAGCACGAATTCGCGGGGCGGGCGCACCCCGCCCAGCCTGCGCAGCTCACGATGCACCTTCCCGGCGACCTGAGCGCCATAGACCCGGCTGTTGGAACCCTCGATCGGACGCGGCCTGTCCTCCAGCAGCGGGGCGTAGAGGAACGAGGCCCACGTATTCAGCGTGTCGATCGTCTCGTTGGAGAGGTCGACGAACCCCCAGCTCTCGTATGCCTCCACCGCAAGGGCGCGGTCGTCCCGGGCGATCGCGTGGTAAAGGTCGATCACGCCCTTTACGAACGTCGGCGGGAACACGCGGATGCAGCCGAAATCGAGCAGATTCACCGACCGGTCCGCCCGCACGGTGTAATTGCCGAGATGCGGATCGCCGTGGATGATCCCGTAATAGTAGAACGGGACGTACCAAGCGCGGAACATGTTGTAGGCGACTGCGTTCCGGGTCTCGATATCCTCGTCCGCGATCTCCAGCAGCCTGCGCCCGTCGAGCCATGTCATGGTCAGCAGCCGCCTGGTCGAAAGGCCGGTGACCGGTTCGGGCACGTGCACGCCCTCCTCCTCCGCGTGCATCGACCGGTAGAGCTCCATGTGGCGCAGCTCGCGGTCGTAATCGACCTCTTCGCGCAGCCGGGCGGCGATCTCGGCCTGCACCTCGCGCGGATCGACCGCCTTGTCGTACCGGCGGTAGACGGCGAACACGACGCGGAGTTGGCGCAGATCGGCCTCGACGGCGGACGCCATGTCGGGGTACTGGAGCTTGCAGGCAAGCGAGCGCCCGTCGAGCCCGACCGCGCGGTGCACCTGGCCGAGCGAGGCGGCCGCGGCGGCCTTGCGTTCGAAGCTCCGGAAACGCTTTTCCCACCCGTCGCCGAGCTCGGCCGTCATCCGACGGCGGACGAAGAGCCAGCCCATCGGCGGCGCATTCGCCTGCAACTCGCCGAGCTCGGCGACGTATTCGGGCGGCAGGACGTCCGGAACGGTCGACATCAGCTGCGCGACCTTCATCAGCGGCCCCTTGAGGCCGCCGAGCGCGCGCCTGAGATCCTCGGCGCTCCGGTCCCGGTCCATCCGGACGCCGAGATAACGCTCGCCCGCGAACCGTGCCGCGATGCCGCCGACCGCTGTGCCGACACGGGTGTAGCGCCGCACCCTGCCGGTCAGCCGGTTTTCCTCGTCGCGGCGCGCGGCATTGCCGGGACGGGCGGGCGGACGCCTCACGAAACGGCCTCCAGCTCGTCGATCATCGTCTCGATCAGGGACAGACCCTTGGTCCAGAACGCGGGCTCGGACGCGTCGAGCCCGAACGGCGCCAGCAACTCCCGGTGATGCAGCGTTCCCCCGGCCTCCAGCATCGAGAGATATTTCTCCGGGAAATCGGGCTCTCCCGCCTCATGGACCGCATAGAGCGAGTTCACCAGACAGTCCCCGAAGGCATAGGCGTAGACATAGAACGGCGAATGGACGAAATGGGGGATATAGGTCCAGTAGTACCGGTAGTCGCCGCCGAGCCGGATCGCAGGACCGAGGCTTTCGCGCTGGACGTCGAGCCAGATATCGCACAGGCGCTCGGCGGTCAGCTCGCCCTCGCGCCGCTCCTCATGGACGATGCTTTCGAACCGGTAGAAGGCGATCTGGCGGATCACGGTGTTCAGCATGTCCTCGACCTTGGAGGCGAGGAGCCGCTTGCGCCGCGCCGGCTCCCCCGCGCGGTCGAGCAGGGCGCGGAACGTCAGCATCTCGCCGAACACGGATGCGGTCTCGGCCAGGGTCAACGGCGTTTCCGCCATCAGCCGGCCCTGCGCCGCGGCAAGCGCCTGATGAACGCCGTGTCCGAGCTCGTGCGCCAGCACCATCACGTCGCGCGTCCCGCCCTGGTAGTTGAGCAGGATATAGGGATGCGCCGAAGGCACCGTGGAATGGGAGAACGCGCCCGGCGACTTTCCGGGTCTCGGCGCGGCGTCGATCCAGCGCTCGTCGAAAAACCGGCTGGCGATCCGGCGCATCCTGGGGGAGAACGCGCCATAGGCGTCGAGCACGATCCTCTCCGCCTCGCCCCATGGAATGTCGGCGTCTTCGCCGCCGGGAAGCGGCGCGTTGCGGTCCCAGTAATCCAGCATATCGACACCGAACCAGCGCGCCTTCAGCGCGTAGTAGCGGTGGGACAGGCGGGGGCAAGCTTCCGTGACCGCCCGGATCAGCGCCTCGACCACCGGCGCTTCGACCCGGTTCGAAAGATGCCGCGCGGCCTGTGGGGTTTCGTATCCGCGCCATCCGTCCTCTATCTCCTTGTCCTTGGCCAGCGTATTGGCGATCAGGGCGAACAGACGCACATTTTCCCCGAGAATCCGTCCGACCGACTCGGCGGCCTCCCTGCGCAGCGCGGCGTCGGGATCGGAGAGCAGGTGGAGCGCCTCCTGGCCGGTCAATTTCCGGCCGCCGACCGGGAACCTGAGCGCCGCCATGGTCTCGTCGAACAGCCGCGTCCACGCCGCCCGTCCGGTGAGGCGCTTCACATGAAACAGCCGCTCGGTCTCCTCGTCCAGACGATGGGCGCGGGACAGCCGGATGTCGCGCAGCCACGGCCGGTAACGGGCGGCTTTCGGGTCGGCGAGCCTGGTCTCCAGCTCGTCGTCCCCCATCCGGTCGATCTCGAGCGTGAAGAACAGGAGCTCGCCGGTGATGGCGGTCACGCGCTCGCGGACCGCCTGACGAAACTTTCCGGTCGCGGCATCGCTGAGATCGGACGCGTGCAGGAGCTGCGCGTAGCTCTCGACGCGGGCAGCCAGCTCCGAGACCGCCTCGTAGGTCTCGATGGCGCGGCCGAACGCCTTCCCGTCGGTCGCCGCGAGCTTCCCTTTCCAGCGCCTTTGGAACGCACGGGCTTCGCGCTCCGCCTTGTCGAGATCGGCCGCGAGCTCCGGGCTGTCGGGCGCCGTGTAAAGATCGGCGAGGTTCCATTCGGGCAACGCGCCGACGGCTCCCGGGTTCGGACGGTCTGTCATTCGCGGCTCCGGCATCAGGCTGGGATATAGCGCCCGTGAGCGGGCAACTCCACCTTTGGCACGGTCGCCGGAGCGCGCGGAAGCCGAACGAACCGGGAACACTGTTACCCATGTATCCGGTCTGTAGTGTTACTCGTCTATCCGGTCGCCCGGTCGGTACGGACCGCCGCGACCCGGTCAAGCCGGAAAATGCCGTGGCGCCCGTTTCCGGCGCCTTGACGCCGGTGCGCCGGCCATGACCGCAATTTCCGCTGGCGTCGGGCGGGCCGCTTGTTCAATTTGAGCGTGGCGGCTGATCGCCGCGGTTCGAATCGAGGGAGCGGTTTCATGGCTGATCGGGAAAAGGCACTCATCGTGGGCGTCGGCGGCGGGCTCAGCGCCTCGCTTGCACGGCTGTTCCACAAGGAAGGCATGGCGGTGGCGCTTGCCGCGCGCAACGCCGACAAGCTCGACGGCCTCGCAGGCGAGATCGGCGGCTCGGCGCATGTCTGCGATGCGTCCGATCCGGCCTCGGTGGCAGCGCTGTTCGAAGCTGTGACCACCGACATGGGCGCGCCCGACGTCGTCGTGTTCAACCCGTCCTTCCGGGCGCGCGGGCCGGTCGTCGACCTCGATCCGGAACAGGTGCGCCGGGTGATCGAGATCAGCTGCTTCGGCGGGTTCCTGGTCGCCCAGCAGGCGGCGCGCCGGATGATCGAGCGCGGATCGGGGACCATCCTGCTCACCGGCGCCTCGGCCAGCGTCAAGGGCTATCCCAACTCAAGCTCCTTCGCGATGGGCAAGTTCGGGCTGCGCGGACTCGCCCAGAGCCTCGCGCGGGAGTTGCAACCGAAGAACATCCATGTCGCCCATTTCGTGATCGACGGCGGCATCGCCAAGGCCGGCGACGCCCGTGTGACCGAGCGCGGGCCGGACGGCACGCTCGACCCCGACGCGATCGCCGAGACCTATCTCCATATCCACCGCCAGCACCGCAGCGCCTGGACCTGGGAGGTGGAGGTCAGACCCTGGGTGGAGACGTTCTGAGGCGGGCGAGGTCGGCGGAGAAACGGTTTGTCGAGATGGGTTGCGAAATGGCGAGCATGATGTACCGCCCGTTGCTCATGGCCGCGGTCCTGTTGGCGGATATTGCCCCGGCTTTCGGCGACTCGGGTTACCGGATGAACCTCGCCTTCGTGAAGAGCACCCATCCGGACTCGGAGCGGAAGAGCGAATACAGCACCAACCACCCTTCTGCGGGCGTCAGCGGACCCGTCACCGGGGAGTGGCTGCGCTGGCGGGCGGGTGTGGTGCGGAATTCCCATTCGCGCTGGGGGCCGTATGTCGGATTGTCCGGCACGTTCGAAATTGCCGAGGATTGGCGCGCGGGGCTGAACGCCGGCGTCGCGGGGAACTATACCCGCAACAACTGGGTGCGCGTGGGAGCACTGCCGATCGTGCAATGGAAGGAACGGGAAAGCGAGCTCATCTGGGAGTTCGGATTCGCCTGGCACCCGGACGCGACCTTTGCCGGGGTCGGCGTCCATATTCCGTTTTCGGTGCTGGAGACAAGGTGAATCGTGGCTGGCGGAGGGAGTGGGATTCGAACCCACGATACCGTTTCCGGTATACACGCTTTCCAAGCGTGCGCCTTCAGCCGCTCGGCCACCCCTCCATCGCGCGCACTCTATCATCGGGCAGGCCCGGCGCAAGCCTGGACGGGCGGTTGACAGGGGCGTCGGCGGGTTCGGCCATCGTCTGCTGTAGTCGTACGGTTCAGGAAGGGGAGTCCCCAAGCCGGCAAGACTTTCCGCCGCCTTCCGGGCGGCGATGCTGGTATGCATGACGGTGCCGGTTATGTTCCCCGAGATCGCGCTCGTCCTGCCGAACCGGACGATCGAGTAGCGCGGCAGCCCCCGAAGGAAAGGTATCGAAATGACCCGTCCCGAACCCCGCTCCTACTTCGCGTCCACCGCGTCCTTCGCCACCGGCGAGGACAGTCCGCGCGGATTCCTCGAACGCTGCTTCGCGCGGATCGAGGCGGATGACGGCGACGTCGGCGCTTTCGTTACCGTCAACCCCGACGCGGCCCGCGCGGCGGCGGACGAGGCTTCGGCGCGGTGGAAGGACGGACGGCCGCTGTCCGCCATCGACGGCATGCCGGTCGGCGTCAAGGACATCATGGAAACCGCCGACATGGCGACCGAGCAGGGCTCGCCGCTCTTCGCCGGCTGGGAAGGCAAGCGCGACGCCGCCGCGGTCGCAGCGCTGCGCGAGGCGGGCGCGGTGATCCTGGGCAAGACGGTGACCACCGAGTTCGCGGCCACCGAACCGCGCGGAACGCGCAACCCCTGGGACCTCACGCGAACGCCGGGCGGGTCGAGCAGCGGGTCGGCCGCTTCGGTCGCCTGCGGCATGGTGCCGGCGGCGCTCGGCACCCAGGTGATCGGCTCGATCCTGCGGCCTTCGAGCTATTGCGGCGTCTTCGGCTTCAAGCCGAGCGTCGGCGGCATCAACCGGGGCGGCAGTTACGACGTGTTCAGCCAGAGCTGCACCGGAACCATCGCCGCCACCATCGACGAGACCTGGGTCGTGGCGCGGGAGATGTCCGCGCGATGCGGCGGCGACCCGGGCTATCCGGGCGTTTCCGGTCCCATGGTGCGCCCGGCGGCCCGGCGGCCGGGCCGTATCGCGGTGCTGGAGACCGCGGGCTGGGAGGTCGCGGGCGATGCGGCGAAGGCCGCGTTTTCGTCGGTTCGCGAGAAACTGGAGGCGGCGGGCATCGAATGCGTCGACCGCCGCTCGGACGAGACGGTGGCGGGTGTCGAGGACGCGATCGCGGACGCGGTTCCGCTGGCGCGCAGCGTCAACGCCTGGGAGACCCGCTGGCCGCTCAACACCTATGCGAAGGACATGGACCGGTCCGGGCTCAGCGGGGTCTCCGTCGAGCGCCTTGCCGAGGCAGAGGGGATGACACAGGAGCAGTACCAGGGCCTGTTGCGCGACCGCGACCGCGCACGCGCGGCATGGGCCGGCCTCGGCGGAAGCTGCGAAATCTGCATCACCCTCGGCGCCACGGGACCCGCCCCGGTCGGCCTCGGATCGACCGGCGATCCGGCGTTCAACGTTCCCGCCTCCCTCCTCGGCATCCCCGCCCTCACGATGCCCGTCATGGAGGTCGACGGCCTGCCGCTCGGCCTCCAGGCGATGGGTTTCGTCAACGAGGACGCGGCGCTGTTCGGCGCGGCGGCGGGACTGCTGACGGTGCTGTAGCCCAGGTCAGTCGTCGCCGATGCGGAGCGCGTCGATGAAGGCGGATTGCGGGATCTCGACCTGGCCGAACTGGCGCATTCGCTTCTTGCCCTCTTTCTGGCGTTCGAGGAGCTTGCGCTTGCGGGTGACGTCGCCACCATAGCACTTGGCGGTCACGTCCTTCCTGAGCGCGCTGATGGTCTCGCGCGCGATCACCTTGCCGCCGATCGCGGCCTGCAGCGGCACCTTGAAGAGCTGGCGCGGGATCAGGTCCTTCAGGCGTATGCAGATCGCGCGGCCGCGCTGTTCCGACCGGCCGCGGTGGACGATCATCGAGAGCGCGTCGACCGGCTCGGCGTTGACCAGGATCGCGAGCTTGACGAGGTCGCCCTCTTCGTAGGCTTCGAGCTGGTAGTCGAAGCTCGCATACCCCCGGCTGACCGATTTGAGCCGGTCGTAGAAGTCGAACACCACCTCGTTCAGCGGCAGCCGGTAGACCACCATCGCCCGCCCGCCGACATAGGTGAGCTCGATCTGCGTGCCCCGGCGGTCCTCGCAGAGCGCCAGCACCGCGCCGAGATAGGCGTCGGGCACCATGATCGTCGCTTTGATCCAGGGCTCCTCGATCTTCCGGATGCGCACCGGGTCGGGCATGTCGGCCGGGTTGTGCACCTCCTCCACGTCGCCGTCGTTGGTATGGACCCGATAGACCACGGAGGGTGCCGTGGTGACGAGATCGAGATCGAATTCGCGCGACAGGCGTTCCTGGACGATTTCGAGATGGAGCAGGCCGAGGAACCCGCAGCGGAAGCCGAAACCCAGCGCCGCCGAGGTCTCGGGCTCGTAGTGGAAGCTCGAATCGTTGAGCCGCAGCCGGGCGAGGCTCTCGCGCAAATCCTCGTAGTCCGCCGCGTCGACCGGGAACAGGCCGCAGAACACCACCGGCACGCTCGGCCGGAAGCCGGGGAGCGGCGCATCGGCGGGGCGGCGCTCTTCGGTGATCGTGTCGCCGACCTGGGTCTCGGCGACATGCTTGATGCTGGCGGTGATGAAGCCGATCTCGCCCGGGCCGAGCGAGTCGGTCTCGGTGCGCTTCGGGGTGAAGGTGCCTACCCGGTCGATCTGGTGGACCGCGCCGGTCGCCATCATCCGGACCTTCATGCCGCGCGCGAGCGTGCCGTGCCGCACGCGGACCAGGATGATCACGCCGAGATAGGCGTCGTACCATGAATCGACCAGGAGCGCGCTGAGCGGCGCCTCCCGGTCGCCCGCCGGCGGCGGCAGACGCTGGATCAGCGCCTCCAGCACGTCCTCGATCCCCTCGCCGGTCTTGGCCGAGACGGATATGCAGTCCTCGGCGGCGAGGCCGATCACGTCCTCGACCTGGGTCCGGATCCGCGCCGGCTCGGAGGCCGGCAGGTCGATCTTGTTGAGCACCGGGATGATCTCGTGGTCCGCCTCGATCGCGAGATAGGCGTTGGCGAGCGTCTGGGCCTCGACTCCCTGGGTCGAGTCGACCACCAGGATCGAGCCCTCGCAGGCGGCGAGCGAGCGCGACACCTCGTAGGTGAAATCGACATGGCCCGGCGTGTCCATCAGGTTGAGCTGATAGGTCCGCCCGTCCCGCGCCTTGTAGGGAAGGCGCACGGTCTGCGCCTTGATGGTGATGCCGCGCTCGCGCTCCAGCTCCATGGTGTCGAGGATCTGGTCGCGGAACTCGCGCTCCTCGACCCCGCCGCAGGTCAGGATCAGGCGGTCGGCGAGCGTCGACTTGCCGTGGTCGATATGGGCGATGATGGCGAAATTGCGGATATGCGAGAGATCGATCATCCCGGTCAGCCTCGCAACACGGCCCCCGTCGCCTTGGAGACCGCCGCGACGATGCGTTCGCCGACCGCCTCGATTTCCGCGTCGGTCAGGGTCGCATCGCGCGGCTGCAGGGTGACGCAGAGCGCGACGGATTTCCTGCCGTCCCCTAGCTCCGGACCGCGATAGACGTCGAACAGCGCAACGTCGTCGATCAGCGACTTGTCAGCGCCGCGCGCCGCCGTGGCCAGCGCCGCGCCGGGAGTCGCCTCGTCGACCACGAAGGCGAAATCGCGCTCCACCGGCTGCAACGCCGCCAGATGAAGCATCGGGCGGGAGCTTCCCTTCGCCGCCCTGCGGGCGGGAACATCGTCGAGCAGAACCTCGAAGGCGGAGGCGGGCCCGCGCACGTCGAAACGCTCCAGCATCGCCGGATGCACCTCGCCGAACCGGGCGAGCGGCTTGGGGCCCAGCATGAGGGCAGCCGCGCGGCCGGGGTGGTACCAGCCCGGCACGTCGTCGCCGATGCGGAGGTTGTGGGCGAGAACGCCCGCCGCCTCGAGCGCCGCCAACGCGTCGGCCTTGGCGTGATAGGCATCGACTTCGGCGCGCGTACCGGTCCAATGCCGGGCCGCGGTGCCGCCGACGCGGAGCCCGCAGGCCGCCTGCGACTGCGCCCCATCGCCGCCCGCGAATTGCGGGCCGATTTCGAACAGGGCGATATCGGCGATGCCCCGCGCGGCGTTGCGCGCCGCCGCGTCGAGAAGGTTGGGCAGGATCGAGGGGCGCATCTGCACGAGATCGACGCTGATCGGGTTGGCGAGGCGGAGCGATGTGTCGTCGCCGAAGGCCTCGGCCTTCTCGTCCGACGTGAAGGAGAAGGTCACCGCTTCGGTCAGTCCGCGGGCGGCGAGCGCACGCCTGACCCGTCCGCGCCGGGTCTGCGCCTGAGACCACGCCGCGCCGGGCACCGCGGTCGCGGCGCGAAGGGGTACCGCCGGAATCGCCTCGAAGCCGTTGATCCTGAGCACTTCCTCGACGAGGTCGGCCTCGCCCTCGATATCGGGGCGCCAGGGCGGCACGGCAGCGGTCAGGCTCTCGCCGCCGTCTTCGATCCCGAAACCGAGGTCGCGGAGGATCCCCTGCACGACGCCGCCTTCGATCTCGACGCCGCCGAGCGAGGCGATGCGCGATTTACGCAGTGTGACGGTGCGGCCATGATCGGGCATTTCGCCCGCCATGGTGAGCTCGCTCGCCTCGCCGCCGCAGATGTCGAGAATCAGCTTCGCCGCCACTTCCGCGCCCCACAGCGCGGAGGTCGGGTCGATCCCGCGCTCGAACCGGTAGCGGGCGTCGGAGATGATGCCGAGCTTGCGCCCGGTAGTCGCGGTCCGCACTGGATCGAACAGAGCGACCTCGAGGAACACGTCGGTCGTGTCGTCCCCGCAACCGGTCCCCTCCCCTCCCATCACCCCGCCGATCGCGAGCACGCCGTTATCGTCGGCGATCACCGTCATCGACGGATCGAGCTCGTAGGTCCGCCCGCCGAGCGCGGCGACGCTCTCGCCCTCCCTGGCGAAACGCATGGTGGGGTCGCCCGCCACCTTGTCGGCGTCGAAGACGTGGAGCGGACGCGCGAGGTCGAAGGTGACGTAGTTGGTGATGTCGACCAACGCCGAGATGGGCCGCAACCCGATCGCGATAAGCCGGTCCTGGAGCCATTTGGGGCTCGGCCCGTTGCGAACGTTCCGGAACGTCCGGCCGACCACGAAGGGGCATGCTTCGCCGTCGCCGGCCCCGAAGTCACGCCGCCAGGAAAGCGGGCTCTCGAAACTCCCCTCGACCGCCCCGGTATCGAGCGGTTTCAGGCGCCCCATCCCGGCCGCGGCGAGGTCGCGGGCGATGCCGCGCACGCCCGCGCAATCCGAGCGGTTCGGCGTGAGGCCGATCTCGATGACCGGATCGCCGATGCCGAGCGCCTCGGCGGCCGGGGAGCCGGCCGCGAAATCCCCTTCGAGGTCGACGATCCCCTCATGCTCGTCCGACAGTCCGAGCTCGCGCTCGGAACACAGCATCCCGCTGCTCTCGACGCCCCGGATCTTCGACTTCTTGAGCTTGCTCCCGGTAGCCGGAATGACGCAGCCGGGGCGGGCGAACACGCCCTTCATGCCGGTCCGCGCGTTGGGCGCGCCGCACACCACCTCGAAGCGCTCGCCGCTGCCGACATCGACGGTGCAGACGCGGAGACGGTCGGCGTTGGGATGGGGCCCCGCCTCGACCACGTCGCCGACCACGAAATCCGCGAGCGCGGCGGCCGGATCGACGACGGCGTCGACCTCGAGCCCGATCATCGACAGCCGTTCGGCGATCGCCTCGAGCGGGGTTTCGGTTTCGAGATGCTCGCGGAGCCAGGACAGGGTGAACTTCACCGCGCGAACCCCGCGGCGACGTTGGGCATGTCGAGCGCCGGGAAGCCGTAATGGCGGAGCCAGCGCAAGTCGGAGTCGAAGAAGGTGCGGAGGTCCGGGATGCCGTATTTGAGCATCGCGACGCGCTCCACGCCCATGCCGAAGGCGAAGCCCTGGTACCGCGACGGATCGATGTTGCAGTTCTCCAGCACCTTGGGATGGACCATCCCGCTACCGAGGATTTCGAGCCAGCCGTCGCCGGCCCCGATCGTGAGTCCATCGGCGGACCGGCTGCAGCCGATATCGACCTCGGCGGACGGCTCGGTGAAGGGGAAGAAGCTCGGCCGGAAACGGACCGGCAGATCGTCCACGCCGAAGAACGCGCGGCAGAACTCGATCAGGCAGCCCTTGAGATGCCCCATATGGGTCTCCTCGTCGATTACCAGCCCTTCGACCTGGTGGAACATCGGCGAGTGCGTGGCGTCGTGGTCGGCGCGGTAGGTGCGTCCCGGCACGACGATGCGGATGGGAGGCTCCTGGACGAGCATCGTGCGGATCTGGACCGGCGAGGTATGGGTCCGGAGCAGCAGCCGTTCGCCGTCCTCGCCCTCCTCGAAATAGAACGTGTCATGGTCCTGCCGCGCCGGATGCTCCGGCGGGATGTTCAGCGCCGTGAAGTTGTGAAAATCGTCCTCGATATCCGGCCCCTCGGCGACCGTGAACCCCATCTGGCAGAAGATCGCCACGATCTCCTCGATGGCCTGGCTGATGGGATGGACCCGTCCGTCGGGCTCGGGCCTCGGCGGCAGCGAGACATCGATCGTCTCTCCGGAGAGACGGGCGTCGAGCGCGCCGGTTTCGAGCGCCGCCCGGCGGGCGTCGATGGCGTCGGTCACGGCGGTCTTCAGCGCGTTGAGCGCCCGGCCGGCGTCCCTCCGTTGTTCGGGGGCGAGCGCGCCGAGCTCCTTCATCAGCGCGGTCACGCGGCCCCTCCGGCCGAGGGTCTCGACGCGAAGCCCTTCCAGGGCGTCGAGGTCGGCGGACTCGATCCGCGTCAGTAAATCCGAACGAAGCTGTTCGAGGTCGTCCATCCCAAGACCCGCCGGTTTCGGCCCGCCCGGCAGCGGACCCCTTCCCGCCTAGTCGGACAGCGCCGCCTGCGCCTGCTCGACGATCGCCTTGAAAGCATCGGGCTCACGCACCGCGAGATCGGCCAGCATTTTGCGGTCCACCTCGATTCCCGCCCGTTTCATGCCGTTCATGAACTGGGAGTAGGTGAGGCCGTGCTGACGGGCCCCGGCATTGATGCGCTGGATCCAAAGGGCGCGGAAATTGCGCTTGCGGTTGCGCCGGTCGCGGTAGGCGTATTGCAGCCCCTTCTCGACGCGCTCGATCGCGACGCGGAAGCTGGTGCGGTTGCGTTCGCGGTAGCCGGCGGCGAGGTCGAGAACCTTTTTGTGCCGGGCGTGTGTCGTCACGCCGCGCTTCACTCTGGCCATGGCGCGCTCCTCAGGCGTAGGGCAGGTAGGACTTCACGATCCGGGCGTCTTCCGGCGCCATGATGCGGGTCCCGCGCGCCTTGCGCTTCATCTTCTGCGTGCGCTTGCGCAGATTGTGTCGCTTGAAGGCGAAGTTGGACCGTACCTTGCCGGTCGCGGTCGTGCGAAACCGCTTCTTCGCCCCGCTCTTGGACTTGAGCTTGGGCATTTCATCCTCCGTCTCGGGACGTGGAAACGCGAACCGCCTCGGCATGCCCCGCGGTTCCGGACCCTGTCGGGTCCGGCCGCCTCGCCGGACGATTCCAAACAGACGGCGGGTTATAGCGGCGCGCGCCGTCCCGCGCAAGAAGACGGCAGGCGCTACTTGGGCGCCATCACCATGACCATCTGGCGGCCTTCCATCTTGGGCAGCTGCTCGACCTTGGCCAGCTCCTCGAGTTCGTCGCGCACCCGGAACAACACCTTCAGGCCGAGATCCTGGTGCGCCATCTCGCGGCCCCGGAAGCGCATGGTGACCTTGACCTTGTCGCCCTCGTCGAGGAAACGCCGGATGAAGCGCATCTTGACGTCGTAGTCGTGCCGGTCGATCGCCGGGCGGAGCTTGATCTCCTTGACCTCGATCGTCTTCTGCTTCTTGCGGGCCTCGGTCTTCTTCTTCTGCTGTTCGTATTTGAGCTTGCCGTAGTCGAGGATCTTGCACACGGGCGGGTCGCTGTTGGGCGACACCTCGACGAGGTCGAGGCCTCGTTCGGCGGCAAGTTCGATCGCATCGGCGGTGGGGAAGACACCGAGCACGGTGCCGTTGGTATCGACGACCCTGACGGCCTGGGCCCGGATCGCCTGGTTGACGCCGCGTTCCTCGCGAACGGGCGGCTCCATAATGGGTGGTCTTGCTATGGACCGGTCTCCCTGTTTTACGACGCTGCCGGCATGGATGCGGCCCGCGTCATTCGGCGCGGGCCGTGCCGATAAAGCAACAATTCAAGGTTTTCGTTGCAGTCACGCGTCGGCGTCTTGGTCCGGACCGGCAGCTTCCACCTTAAGTCTATCGATAGCCGTATCCAGCGCAAGGACTTCTTGGCTCCTGCCTCCGAGGCGCCGCACGGCAACCGTGCGGGCCTCGATCTCGTTGCGCCCCACCACCAGCATCACCGGCACCTTGCGGACGCTGTGCTCGCGGACCTTGTAGCCGATCTTCTCGTTCCTGCGGTCAAGCTCCACCTGCAACCCCGCCTTCCTCGCGGCGGCCGCGACCTCGTCCGCGTAGTCGTCGGCATCGCCGGTGATCGTCGCGACCACCGCCTGCAGCGGCGCGAGCCAGAACGGCAGATGGCCGGCATAGTGCTCGAGCAGGATGCCGAGAAAGCGTTCGAGAGATCCGAACAGCGCCCGGTGCAGCATCACCGGGCGGTGGCGCTCGCCGTCCTCGCCGATATAGGCGGCGTCCAGCCGCTCGGGCAGGTTGAGGTCGACCTGGAGCGTGCCGCACTGCCAGTCGCGGCCGATCGCGTCGCGCAGGACGAATTCGATCTTGGGTCCGTAAAACGCGCCCTCGCCCGGGTTGACGCCGTATTCCACGCCCATCCCGTCGAGCGCGCCTCTGAGCGCGCCTTCGAGCCGGTCCCAGACCTCGTCCGAACCGATCCTCTTCTCCGGCCGGTCGGAGAACTTGATGCGCACGTCCTCGAAGCCGAAATCGCGGTAGATGTCGATGATCAGGGCGATCACCGTCCGGCACTCGGCCTCCATCTGTTCCGGCGTGCAGAAGATGTGCGCGTCGTCCTGGGTGAACGCGCGCACCCGCATCAGACCGTGCAGCGCGCCGGAGGGCTCGTAGCGGTGGACCCGGCCGAACTCCGCGACGCGGAGCGGCAGGTCGCGATAGCTCTTCATGCCCTGCCGGAACACCTGGACGCCGCCCGGGCAGTTCATCGGCTTGACGGCGAATACCCTCCCGTCCTCCGTCTCGGAGATGAACATGTGCTCGCGGAACGTCTCCCAATGGCCGGAGAGCTCCCACAGCGAGCGGTCCATCAATTCGGGCGTGGAAATCTCAACATAGCCCGCCGCGTCCTGGCGCCGGCGCATGTACTCGATCAGCCTGAGATAGAGGCTCCATCCCCTCGGATGCCAGAAGGCGGATCCGGGCGCCTCCTCCTGGAAGTGGAACAGGTTCATCTCGCGCCCGAGCCGGCGGTGGTCGCGCCGCTCGGCTTCCTCGAGCTGGTGGAGATGGGCCTTCAGCTCCTTCTCGTCGCGCCAGGCGGTGCCGTAGATGCGTTGCAGCATCTCGTTCCGGGAATCGCCCCGCCAGTAGGCGCCCGCGACCTTGAGCAGCTTGAAGCCCTTGCCGACATGACCGGTCGACGGCAAATGCGGGCCGCGGCACAAATCCTGCCATTCGCCCTGCCGGTAGACCGTCACCGCCTCGTCGTCGGGCAGGCCTTCGATGATTTCCGCCTTGTAGTGCTCGCCCTGCTCGCTGAAGCGGCCGACCGCGTCTCCCCGGTCCCACACCTCGCGGACGATCGGTTCGTCGCGGCCGACGATCTCGTGCATCTTGCGCTCGATGACGTCGAGGTCCTCTGTCGAGAACGGGGTCTCGCGCGCGAAGTCGTAGTAGAAGCCGTTCTCGATCGCCGGGCCGATGGTCACCTGGGTCCCGGGGAACAGCTCCTGCACCGCTTCGGCCATCACATGGGCCGCGTCGTGGCGGATCAGCTCCAGCGCGTCGTCCGAACGGCGCGTGACGATCTCGACCGCGGCGTCGCGCTCGATCGGCCGCGCGAGATCGCGGACCTCGCCGTCGACCTTGACCGCGATCGCCGCCTTCGCGAGGCCGGGACCGATCGACGCGGCAACGTCCGCGCCCGTCGGCGGGACATCGAACGGCCGCCGGCTGCCGTCGGGGAGAGTGACGACCACGCGCGCCGTCTGCTGTTGGGTTACGGTTGCCATGGTTCCCTTCGCGACTACGCCGCCGGACGGACCGCGCGCATTTAGCGCAATCGCGGCCCGGTCACAAGCGGCGGGTTACCAGCGCTCCAGCACGGCGGCGGCAAAGATATAGGCCCCGAGCGCGAGAATGCCCACGAAAAAGACACGCCTGAACCGCTCTTCGGACAGGCGCCGGCGGACCCGCTGGCCGACCGCCATGCCGATCAGGGCGGGAACCAGCGCGGCGGCCGATACGATCCCGGTATCCCTGGGGAAAAGCCCCGAACCGCCCAGCGCCACCGCCAACGCGAGAGCCGAAGCGCCGAACAGGAACCCCATCGCCTGGACCAGCGCATCGCGGCCCAGCCCGATCGCCTGCAAATACATGATCCCGGGAACCACGAAAGACCCGGTCATCCCGGTAAGGATTCCGTTCACCGAGCCGAACAGGGGCCCCCACCAGCCCTCGGCGCGCACCGGTATCGCGAACCGCCATCCGCCGAGGCTGAGACCCGCGTAGAGGAGAAGGATCAGGCCGAGGAGCGCGGACAAGAGCGCGAGGTCGATCCGGGTGAGCGCCATCGCGCCGAGCCATACCGTGATCGTCGCCGCCAGCATGAACGGCCACAACCTGCGGACGATCATCCGGGCGTTCCCGCCGACCGCCGCCTGCCACACATTGGTCGCCGCCGCCGGCATGGTGAGCAGGGCCATCGCGGTCGTCAGATCGAGGAAGATCGCCAACAGCCCGAGGCTTACCGTCGGCAGGCCGAGGCCGATCACCCCCTTGATACCCCCGGCGAAGAGGAATACGAGCGCGATCGCCGCGATGATGGCCGGATCGGTCATGGCCGCACTCCGGTACGCGTCGGCTCGCGTC
>JAJDVM010000359.1 GCA_022826125.1 Defluviicoccus sp. | reverse complement strand
CAGCGCCTGGGCGGTCTCGCAGGAGTTGAGGTTCTGCGCGTTCACCCACTGCGCCAGCGCCCGGAGCTTCGCCATGGTCTCGGCGATCACCGGCGAGATCGTCTCCAGCGCCAGCTCGAAGGCGAAGCCCGCGGCGTTCTGCGCGACGGCGCGGCCGAAGGCGATCAATTGATCGCTGTTGATGAACGAGAAGGCGCCGGCGAAGGCGTCGATGCCGCCGCACCCCGCCCGGAACGAGGGCAGGTTGACGGTGGCGATCTGCTCGGAGCGCACCGGGGCGCGGAGATAAAGGTTGCCCAGCGTCCAGTGCCCCGACGCCTGGCCCCGGAACGCGGTCGGCCCGGTCGTGTTGACCGCGGCGCCCTGCCAGAAGCGGTTCATCTCCGAGAGAACGTCCGCATGCGCGGGAGAGACCGACAGCAGGAGGGCGGACACGGCAGTAGCCGCGATCTTCTTACACTCAGTAATCATGTCCCGTCTCCAGGGCGGTGAGGGCGAAGATCCGCTCCGCCATCTCGTCCTCGGCCATCACGCCGAAGCCGACCGGAACGACCCGCTTCGTCTCCGTGTCGAACAGCGCCAGGGCCGGCACCGGCGCGTCCCCGAGGCCGAGCCGGGCAGCGCGCCCGTTGTCCGCCACCGCCTCCGGCCAGCCTTCCAGCGCCTCGCCGGTGAGCGACACCGCCAGCACGTCGAGGCCGTGGCGCATGGCGAAGGCGCGCAGCAGCGGACCGAATACCTTGCAGCCCACGCAGCCGGCATGGCCCAGGTAGATCAGCCCGTAGCGCTCGCCGAGACTTGCCAGCGCCCGGTCGCGCGCCTGCCTGCGCCCGTCCGACCAGACCTGCTTCGCCAGCGCGCCGACCGGGCGGCGCAGCGTGTAATCGAGCTCCGGGCTCGCCCAGACCGTGCGCCGGAAGGCGTCGGAGAAGGCGGCGGCGCGTTGCAGCGTCTCCTGTTGGAGGCGCAGATAGGCGGTGACGTTTGCCGGAGTCGGATCGAGGATTGCTTCCGCGCGCGATTCCTCCAGCGCCTTCCGCATCGCCTCGACGCGCTCCGTCGCGGATTGCGCGTCGCCGGCAGACGGCGGCGTTGGCGGCACGGGCACCGGTTCGACCTCTTGCGCTTCCTCCTGCCGGTCGCAGTAGAAGTGCCAGCCGAGGGAAGCCCCGGCGCCTTCATCGGCACACCAGTCACGCCATTCCCCGCCCGCCGCAGACGCGCCGAGCGCCGCCCAGACGCCGACCGCGACAAGGGCGCGTGTCACCGCGCGCCTTGCCGCGTATCTCGCGCGCCACGTCATCACTGGCCCCGGCTGTAGAAGTCGCGGATGCGGGTGCGCATGGCCTGGCCGGTATCGCCGGCGTCGGGCAGCGACACCGACGGCTCCCTCGATCCGTCCATCAGGTCCTCGGTGAACTCGGAGAGGTCGAGACCGGCGAAGTCGATGCCCTCGATTTCCGCGACTGTAAGACCGCGGCAGCTCGACCAGCCGACGCCGAGCTGGGCCCGGCCCTGCTGCTGCAGGATGCGCCCGAGCTTCGAGCCGAACACGCACCAGGCCCGCGAGCGCCGGATGCACACCCCGAAGAACGTGCGCTTCGAGCAGTACCTGCCGAGATAGTGGGTGTTGCCCGCGTTGCGCTCCTCGGCGAGCTCGCGCTCCGAGGCCGAGCAGTTGCCGAGTCCGACCAGCAAACCGCTGTTCTTGCAGCAGTTCGCCAGCCCGAACAGCTTGATGTGGCAGGCCCGCCGCTGGCCCGCGAAGAAGCGCATGTCCCGGCGGTCGAACTCGTCGCCACCCAGCTCCAGCGCCATGTTGAGCCGCGTCGTCGCCTCGACGAAGCCGGTATTGGCCTCCGGCTCCACCGTTTCGCAGCCGGCGCCGACGCAATACCGGATCGCGCCGCAACGCCCGCCATCCTGCGCGTCGGCCAGCCCGGCCCCGCAGTCCGTCACGCTCCCCGAGGCGAGACCGCCGGCACCATGAGCGGCGTGTCCGGGGTCGGCACTCACTGCCTTGCCGCGTGCGACGCCGGGATCACTGTCCGTCACGGGCACGTCCGGGCGGACCGTCACGCCCTCGATCACGCTGCGCCCGGCCGCACCGCCCGGATCGTCCGGATCGGCGAGCCGGGCCCGGCCTTCATTCTCCAGGTCGTCCGCGCCGATACTCCGTTCCGGAAGGTTGGTCCCGGCATAGCCCGGCACGGTCGCGGCGTTCGTGGCGTCGCGCGCGATGGCGCGGGCGGCGCTCGTTCCCGCATTGCCAATGGCGCGTGCCGCGGCCCTGGGGTCCTCTGCCTTCGCCACCATGCCCGACACGAGCCACAGCATCAGGCAGACCAACAGGAACATGGCCGTCCAGGTCAGTAGCCGTACGATCCGCGTCCCGCGGTCCAGCGCAATCTCGATACGATCGCGCGAAAGATCCGATTGTTCCGTCATGGCCGGTCTTCCCCTCTCAAGCGGCGCAGATGACCCCGCGCCGCCTCGCGCCCCACCGCGCCTTCGTCCGCCAACGCTTCGAGGGCGGCAGCGAGGCCGATGTTCCCGGTGATGCGGTCGTGGGGCGGGGCCGGATCGTCCATGCAGCCCCGGCTCTCGCACGGCGGCACGGGGGAACGCCCCGGTCCGCCGCCCGGCACGACGACCACCGCCGGCACCCGTTCGATGCCGAACAGGCGGAACAGGCGCGGGTCGATGGCGACGCCGGCCTCCGCGCCGCCGAGGCGCGCGCCGATTTCCTTGACCGTGGTCCGCAGGCCGCCCGCGCCGACGCCGCGCAGCACCAGCGGAACCCCGATGCTTGCCGCCTCATGCGCCCACTGCCGCCATGACGCCGCCGGCACCGAGAGGCTGGTGAAGACGAGGATTTCGGCGGTATTCGTCCGACCCGCCGCGAGCGACGGCGCGTGGCGTTCGGCCGGGAGCGGCGCGGCCCGTCCGGGGCCTGCCCCGGACCCCGATCCGGGGGTCGTCTGCCGCGCGGTCTCGCCGGCGCGGCCCAGAGCGCGTTCGATCACGCCGCGCGTCCATTCGCCGAGACCGCCGTCGTCCGACTTGCGCAACACCTCGGCCGCGAGGTCGCGCGCCACCGTTTCCGGAGGCGGCGGCTGTTCCTGCGCCGATGCCGCCCGGCAGCAGCCCGCAAGACAGACCGCGGCGGTCAGGAGAACGACGGTTCGCAAGCAGCGATTCGGACGCATTTCAGGTCGCTCACAACAGGCAGCACGTACGTTTTCTGAACAGCAGGTAGCCGAAGCTCTCGCCCGAGACCGGCAGTTCGCGAAAGCGTTCCCACAGCACCGAGGACCGTCCGGTCGGGTTGCATCCGGTCGCAGGCGTCGTCGCCGGCACCGGCTCGGTCATCTGCCAGCGGTACTGGCTCTTGCGCATCACCGGCATCGGGTAGCGCCCGCAGAGCGCGGCCGAGCCCGACGTGCCCCAGGCGAGGCCGGCCCGGTGCAGCCGGTAGACCAGCCGCTGGGCCGCCAGCAGCGAGGCCTGCACGCCCCCGACATGCGCCGCCACGTTGCCGGTCAGCGGATACATCCCGCCCTGGCAGCCCGCGCACCAGAACAGCGGATCGAGCGGCAGCCCGGCGGACGCCGCCGCGCAGTCGGCCGCGCAGGCCGCCTGCGCCGGCAGGTTGGCCAACAGCGCCGCCTCCGGGTTGAGCAGGAACGAGAGCTCGTCGTCGAGCCAGGCCGGGTCGAGTTCCGAGACCCAGGCGATGTCGAGCCCGCCGCCTTCGAGGCAGCCGAGGTCGAGCAGCACGCCGATCCAGGAGAGCAGCGGATACATGTAGTAGTGGGCGTGCCAGACCGAGCCCTGCGCGCCGTCGCCCCCCGAGGAACCCGTCCGGCCCCTTGCGGCGGGCAGGCCCGGATCGTCGGTGAGCCCGCCGAGGTTGGGGAAGCACCAGGGCACCCGCGTCACGTCCATCAGCCGCGCCGGCTCCCACACCCCGAGCGAGAGCCCGATGCGCGGGATCGGCGAGCCGCACAGGCAGATCGGCGATCCCGGATTCGGCGTGTCCGGCGCGCCGGTGGCGCTGCCGATGGTGATGGGACCGATCGAGATCGGGAACAGGCACTCCCAGCACACGTCCGAGATCGGGTTGACGAACCGCCCGGTGCAGGACTGCGCCGCCGCCGCGCCGGACCACGAGATCGCCGCCAGGACGAGTGCGGCCGGCAACGCGAAGCGGCGAATCATCCCGCGGCCTCGCCGCCCTGCGGGTCGTCCGGCGCGCGCCGCCCCGACAGGATGTTCACGGTGTCCTGCCGCCGGGAGACGACGACCTCGGTGACCGCCCGCTCGTTGTCCTCCTTGTCGCGGAAGGCGCGCGTCGCGATCCTTCCCTCGACCATCACCGCATCGCCCTTCCTCAGCATGGTCTCGACCGCCTTGACCGCCGGCCCGTACACCACGATGCGATGCCATTCCGTCGCCTCGCCGGGCCGGCCCTCGCGGTCGGTCCACTTCTCGGTGGTGGCGAGGGTGAACACCGCCGCCCTGCCGCCGTTGTTCAGATCGCGCAGCTCGGGATCGCGCCCGGCATGACCCAGCAGCGTCGCCCGGTTCATGTTCAGCATGGCTTCATTCCTCCCGTTCGGGGTCGTCCCGGTCATCGACCGGGATTTCCGTGATGCGCAGCCGCGTCCCGTCCTGC
>JAJDVM010000092.1 GCA_022826125.1 Defluviicoccus sp. | reverse complement strand
GGAAAAGGGCCGCTGGGTCATGCGGTTCGCCGAGGACTTCCGCCTCGACCGCGCGCCCGACCCGCGCATAGCGTTCGGCAATGACGGCTACGACGCGAGCACGACGCTCGGGCGGTTGAAGTCCCTCAAGGGCGCCGCCCGCTATCGCCTCCCGGCACGGATCGACCCGGCGAAGTACAACGAGGTCTGGCTGTGGTGCAAGAAGTTCGAGGTTCCGCTCGCGGTGGCGAAGCTGAAGTGACGGGCCGCGACACCTCGTCTTCCGCGAAGTCTCTTGCTACCCTCTCCCGGTGACATCGACGGGATTGTGACATGGCCGGAAGCCTGAGCGCGGCGGAAGTCGCCCATTTCGAGGAGCACGGCTACCTGTTCCCCAAGCGCGCCATCGGCGCGGAGGAGGCGGAGCGCTACCGCCTCAAGCTGGAGCATTACGAGACCGTGCTCGGCGTCGAGCCGCAGACCTATCTCAAGATCAAGGCGCATGTGGCGGCGCCCTGGATCGTCGACCTCGCGCGCAACGAGGCGATCCTGGACGCCGTCGAGTCGCTGATCGGCGGGGACATATTGCTGTTCGGAACCTCGCTGTTCCAGAAGAAGGGGAACGATCCCCGCTTCGTCTCGTGGCATCAGGATTCGGCCTATTACGGGCTCGATCCGCACGAGGAGGTCACCGCCTGGGTGGCGCTCACCCCGGCGACCCGCAGGAACGGATGCATGCGGGTGATGCCGGGCTCGCACAGGGGCCCGGACCTCGACCACGACGAGACCTACGACCCGCAGAACCTGCTCGCGCGCGGCCAGACCATCCGCGGGCTGGAGGACGACAGGGCGGTCTTCATGGAGCTCGAGGCCGGCGAGTTCTCGCTGCACCACGAGCGCACCGCGCACGGCTCGCTCGCCAACGAGACCGACGGGCCGAGGGTCGGCGTCGCCTATTTCTACATGCCGGCGCATTGCCGCTCGACGATCGGACGGCGGACCGCGCTCCCGATGCGCGGCGAGGACCGTTACGGCCACTGGGACACCGACCCCCTGCCGAAGGAGGATCTGGATCCCGACTGCATGGCCTTCCTCAAGCAGATGTGGGCGCGCTACCAGGATACCGCGGTCGCCCAGGAGGCCCGCCGCACGGGCTAGGTCTCACAACGGGCAGCGGCCAGCCGTTGCGCCGCGGCTCCGCGCGTCAGAACGGCACCGACAGGGTCTCGAACACCCCGTCGCAGTTGATCAGGTCGACCCGCTTCCAGGCGATCTCGAAACCGCCGCCCGCGATCCGCAGCAGGTGGCGGCAACGGCCGCCATAGACGGTCTGCTTGTCGAGTCGGAACTCCATCATCGTCAGGCCGGAGCGCACCAGGATCTCGTTTTCCCCGCCGAATTCCGGATCGATCTCTATGTTCGACACCGCGTGCATCGTGCGGCTGGCCGGCGTCTGCGAGTGGATCCTCGGGTGGTCGAGGCGCTCCAGCCGGGTCTTCATGACCGTGCGGTCGTCGAAGAAGATCGACACGCCGTCATAAGGGTCCTTCTGGTCCGGCGCGGCCGGCACCCAGTAATAGCCGTCCTCGGCGAACAGGTTCATCCACTCCTCGAACCGGCGCTCGTCGAGCAGCCGCGCCTCCCGGTAGAGGAATTCCTCGATCTCGACCCGCATCGACAGGACCCGCCGTCAGGCCGCGCCGCACATATAGTTCAGCCATGCGGCATGCTGATGCCGGGCGTTGGCTTCCGACGTGCCGCGCCCCTCGAACGACCCGGCATTGTCGATGCGCTCCTCGTTCATGCCGCGGGCGAACACCACCCACTCCCGTCCGGGGCTGGCAAGGCCCCTCTGGCAACGGACCCAGACCTCCATGTCGTCCGACATGACCATGCCGGACGGCGAGTGGCTGTTGTTGTTGCTCCTGAGCGCAGCCCGCCACATCTCCTCGGGCGCGCCCTTCAGCCTGAGCGGGATGATGACGTTCTCCGTGCAGTCGACGGAGACCGGGTTCATTACCCGGATATGCTGGGTGAGGTACTGGATCGACCATTGCGGGTAGAAAATGCTGTTGTGGTGCTTCACCGCCATGGCGTCGGCGGCGCGGTCCCCGTAGCGCGCCTCCATCACCGCCCGGTAGCGCTCGTACACCGGCCCGCTCTGACCCTTGTCCATGGGGAACATCCCCATATAGGTGTGGCCGTGGCGATGCCCGCCGATGGGCAGCTCCTCCCACTGCTCGTTGAGGGCCTCGTTTTCCTTCAACAGCTTTACCCGGCCCGCCTCGTCGTCCTCGGCCCCGTGGCGCCTGAACTGCGTGCCGTCCCGCGCGGTGGTGGAGGCGTGGGTAAACATCGGATGGTAGAGGTCGTTCTGGTTCTCCATCTGGATCTTCCAGTTGGCGCCGAAGCGGTAGCGGAAGGTCCCGGCGCAAGCCTCCACCTCGCCGGCGGGGGCGCGGTCGACCATGGCGTCGATGTGGGATTTCATCGGGCCCAGGAATTCGTCGAGGCCGGGTCCCTCGGCGCTCAGGCTGCCGAACACGAAGCCGCGATAGATCGCCACGCGCGGCACTCTCGGAAGATCGAAGTCGCCGTCCTTGAGGAAGCCCGCGGCGTAGCGCTTCGGATAGGGGGCGCCGGCATGGCGGCCGTCGGTCTCGTAGACCCAGCCGTGATAGGGGCACTCGAAGCGCTTCGCATTGCCCCTCGGTTCGGTGCAGACCTGGGCGCCGCGATGGGAGCAGCGGTTGAACAGCACATGAACCTGGCCATCCGCGTGGCGGCTCATGATCACCTTGTGCCGGCCGAGCGTGGCGGTGACGAAGTCGCCCGGGCCGGGCACCTGGCTGTCATGGCCCACGATCAGCCAGGCCCGCCCGAAGATGCGTTCCATCTCGAGCTCGAAGATCTCGGGGCTCGTATAGAAATCGCGATGCACCCGGTCGGGTCTGACGAGGTCGCGCAGGGCGCGGTGGTCGTATGCGGCCATGGCCGGCCCCTCCCACGGGGAGTTTCGGTCGGCCGATCGTATCCGACAAGCGGCGAAACTGACCAGCCGGCCTCCGCCCCGGGCGTGCCTCGCTTGACCGGCCGACTTCGCGTATCTAGCTAAATGACGGCCCAACCCGGGCGGGAGCGCTGCTCGATGACCGCCGAACTCACCCTGCGCGTCGACGGGATGACCTGCGGCAACTGCCGCGCCCGGGTCGAACGCGCCCTGCACGCGCTGGACGGGGTCGCGGGCGCCGACGTCAACCTGGCGACCGAGCGCGCGCGGATCGTCTACCTGCCGGAGATTCTCGACCCGCCGGCCATCGCGGAGGCGATCCGGGGGGCGGGCTACGTGCCGGGAACAGTCGACGCGGCCGGAGCGCCCGGCGAGGATGCAAGAGCCGCGAACGAGGACGAGATCGCCACGCTCAGGTTGCGGTTCATCGTCGCGGCCGCGTTCACGATTCCCCTGTTCCTGATCGCGATGGGATCGATGCTGCCGGGCATCGCTCTCGATTCGATCGTCGGCGGGCAGGCGTTGCTGTGGGTTCAGCTCGCGCTGGCCGCCCCGGTCGTGCTGTGGTCCGGGCGCGGGTTCTTCGTCCATGGCTGGGCCGAACTGCGCCATGCCAGCCCGGGAATGAACAGCCTGGTCATGATCGGGGCGGGCGCCGCCTTCGCCTATTCGGTCCTGGCCCTGCTGGCGCCCTCGATATTCCCGGAAGGGACGGCAGTCCCCTATTTCGAGGCGGCCGGGGTGATCGTGACCCTGATCCTGCTCGGCCGTCTGCTGGAGGCGGTCGCGCGCGGCCGCGCGTCGGACGCCATCGCGAGCCTGATGGACCTCCGCCCGGCGACGGCGCGAATCCTCCGCCACGGCGAGGAACGGGAGGTTCCCGTCGAGGAGGTCGCGGTCGGGGATACCGTCCTGATCAGGCCGGGCGAGAGGGTCCCGGTCGACGCCTCCGTGACCGCCGGCAACAGCTTCGTCGACGAATCCACCGTCACGGGCGAGCCCGTCCCGGTCGCCAAGGAGACGGGCGACGAAGTCTTCGGCGGGACGGTCAACGGCGCGGGTGCGCTGACCGTGCGGGTCGAGCGCATCGGCGGCGACACGGTTCTCGGCCGGATCCTCGCCACCGTCGCCGAGGCCCAGGGCGCCAAGGCGCCGATCGCGCGCCAGGCCGACCGCATCGCCGGAATCCTGGTGCCCTGCGCGCTCGCCGTCGCGGCTCTCGCCTTCGTCTCCTGGCTTGCCTTCGCCCCGCCTCCTGCCCTGAGCTACGCTTTCGTCGCCGCGGTGTCGGTCCTGCTGATCGCCTGCCCCTGCGCGATGGGCCTTGCCACGCCGACCGCGATCCTGGTGGGAACCGGCACCGGCGCGGAGCGCGGCGTGCTGATCAGGAACGGCGCCGCGCTCGAAACGCTGGCCCGCGCGCGGACTATCGCCTTCGACAAGACGGGCACGCTGACCTCCGGCAAGCCGGTCCTCACCGACCGGCTGCGCCCCGACGGATCGGGCGCCGTCCCGGACGAGGTCTTCGCCCTCATCGCCGCGGCGGAGACGCTGAGCGAGCACCCGCTGGCGGCCGCGGTGGTCGAGGCGGCCGGCAGCGACCTGCCTCCGGTCGAGTCGTTCTCGGTCGAACCCGGCCTCGGCATCGCCGCCAGGGTGGCGGAATGCGACGTCGTCGTCGGCTCCGCCCGGTTCCTCGAGAACCGGGGCATCGGCTGCTCGGCGTCGGAGGAAATCCGCGCCGGGCTTTCCGCTAACGGCAAGACGGCGGTGCTCGCCGCGATCGACGGCGAGGCAGCCGCCGTCCTCGCGTTCCGCGACCCACCCAAGGAGGAGAGCCGGCAGGCGATATTCGATCTGACGGCGATCGGCTTCGAAATCGCGATGATCACCGGCGACGGGCGGGCGACGGCGGAAGCGGTCGCGCGCGAGCTCGGTATCGCCAGCATCGAGGCGGAAGTGCTGCCGGACCGCAAGGCGGAGGCGGTGAAGGCGCTCAGGCGGGCGGACCGCACCGTCGCCTTCGTGGGCGACGGCATCAACGACGCCCCGGCGCTCGCGGAGGCGGATACCGGGATCGCCATCGGCACGGGTACGGACATCGCAGTCGAGGCCGCGGATGTGGTGCTGATGTCGGGCGATTTGCGCGGGGTGGTCACGGCGATCCGGCTCGCCCGGCGGACGCTCGCGACGATCCGGGTCAACCTGTTCTGGGCCTACGCCTATAACGTGGCGCTGATCCCGCTCGCCGCGGGAGCGCTTTACCCGGTCTTCGGCATCCTGCTCGACCCGATGCTGGCGGCGGCGGCGATGAGCGCCTCAAGCGTCCTGGTCGTCGCCAACTCGCTCCGTCTCCGCCGCTTCGCCTGAACCTCCGCCGCCGCTAGACTGGCCCTCCGGCAAGAAGGAGCGGCGGCGTGGCGAACAAGGACTTGCGGAACTGGCTGGAGGACGTCGAGCGCATCGGCGAGCTCCAGACCATCACGGGCGTGGAACATCACGAGGAAATCGGCGGCCTCGTCGACATCTTCCAGCGCAAGATGGGCAACCCCGCGGTGATGTTCGACGAGGTCCCGGGCTTCCCCAGGGGACACCGGGTGATCGCCAACATCCTGACCTCGGTGCCGCGCATCAACGTCGCGCTGGGCCTCGATCCGGACGCCTCCGAGATGGACCTGATCCGCTGGTGGCGCGACTATATGGGCGACGCGCCGACCCATGCGCCGCGCGAGGTCAATGGCGGCCCGCTGCTCGACAATGTCAGCGAGGGCGCGGCGGTCGACATCACCACCATCCCGACGCCGAAATGGCACGAGCACGACGGCGGGCATTTCATCGGCACCGGCTGCATGGTGGTGATGAAGGACCCGGACACCGGCTGGATCAATTTCGGCTGCTACCGGGTGCAGTCGCACGAGCCGGCCGTCGCGACGGTGATGATGTCGCCCGGCAAGCACGGCCGGCTGATCATGGAGAAGTATCACAAGCGCGGCGAGGCCTGTCCGGTCGCCGTCGTCGCCGGCATGCACCCCGCCTTCTTCATGATTGCCGGGCTGGAGATCCCCTACGGCAAGAACGAGTTCGACGCCGTCGGCGGTCTCATGCGGGAGCCCGTTGAGGTCGTCAACATGCCAAGGACGGGGCTTCCGGTGCCCGCCGGCGCCGAGATCGCCTTCGAGGGGTTCATCCACGCCGACGACAAGGTGCTGGAAGGTCCGCTCGGCGAATGGACCGGCTATTACGCGGGCGGCCAGCGCGAGGAGCCGGCGATCCGCATCGAGACCTTCATGCACCGCGACAACCCGGTGCTGACCGGCGCGATCCCCGCGGTGCCGCCCAACGATAACACCTTCTATCTCGGCACCTATCGCTGCGGCGCGGTGTGGAACCAGCTGGAAGCCGCCGGCGTCCCCGAGATCAAGGGCGTCTGGGCGCACGAGGCGGGCGGCAGCCGGATGTGGCTCACGGTCTCGATCAAGCAGATGTACGGCGGGCACTCGAAACAGGCCGGGATGATCGCGGCGTCCTGCCACGCCGGCGCCTACTGCAACCGCTGGGTGGTGGTGGTCGACGACGACATCGACCCGACCAACATGGACGACGTGGTGTGGGCGATGTGCACGAGGTTCGACCCGCGCGAGGACATGGAGACCATCCGCGGCGGCTGGAGCAGCCATCTCGACCCGATGTGCTACGACGGGGATACCGACCGGCGCAGCGCGCGCGTGGTGGTCGATGCCTGCATCCCGTTCAACCGGCGCGACAGCTTCCCCGTCGTCGCCCGGTCGTCGCGGGAGCTCGACGACCGTATCCGCGGGAAATACGCCGACGTGCTGCCATAGCCGGCAATTGCCGTTCGCGGCGTTCTGTTGATATTCTCCGCCCCAATTCCGGGAGGATGCGATGAAAACGTTGAGGCTGGAAACGACGGCGCCGTTCCAGGGTCTCGCCGAGCTCGTGGCGGACCGGGAAGGGCTGTTCGAGGCCGAGGGCGTCAGGATCGAGTGGGTGGACAGGGTCAATACGCCGCGAGAGATCGACACCAGCGAAACCTCGCCGGACGCGTTTTCCGCCTTCGGCAGCCACGGCAACACCTTCGAGCAGGGCGGCGCGGACATGTACAACGCCTGCGAGTGGGGCAACTACCGCCGCGTCCAGGACAGCTCGGCCAAGGGACGGCAGGTCGGCCGGCGCTCGATCGTCACCTGCGCGGCGATCGTCGTGCGCCCCGAGTCCGACGTCTTCACCCCGCAGCAGCTCGCCGGGCGGACGATCGGCGTGCCGTATTTCTTCGGCACGCACTATCTCACCATGCACCTCCTCGAAGGTTTCATGGCGCGCGAGGAGATCAAGACCTGCCGCGCGCCGAACGGCTCGGCGGCGCGCTACGATGCGATGTTCACGGGCGAGGTCGAGGCGACGACGCTTACCGAGCCCTACATCACGCTCGCCGAGAAAAACGGCTGCCGGGTGATCTGCGAAGCGCTCTATCACGGCACCGAGGTGGTCTCGGATGCGGTCGACGCCGAGACCTATGCCGCGTTCAACCGGGCGGTTTCCAACGCGGTCAGGCTGATCGACGCGGACAAGAGGAAATACGCGCAGATCTTTCTCGACTACCACGACGGGCAGCATCCGGGTCTCACCGAGCTCACGGTCGACGATTTGCGGCTCAGCCGGATCCAGGTCACCGACCCGGCACCGATCCCCGAGCACGAGCTGCAGCGCACCTATGAGTGGATGCGAAGCTGGAACATGCTCGACGACGTCGGCGAGCAGAGCCTGATCGACGCGAAACGGCAGGCCCGGGCGCACGACCTGCTCGGCGCCTGAGCAGGACCCGCCCTTCGATACGCCGCGGCTACTTTGCCGCGGTGACCATGATCTCGATGAGGAACTCCGGCCGCGCCAGATCGGCCTGCACGCAGGCGCGCGCGGGCATGTTATCGGGGTCGATCCAGGCGTTCCACACCTCGTTCATCGCCCCGAAATTGTCGAAATCGGTGATCCACAGATTGGCCGACAGGATCTTCGACTTGTCGCTGCCGACGGAGGCGAGCTGGGCGTCGATATTGTCGAGGATCTCCCGGGTCTGGGCCTTGATGTCTCCGCCGCCGTGCCCGACCTGCCCGGCGAGATAGATGGTGTCGCCGTGCACGACGATCCCGCTCATCGACGGCATCTGCTTCCCGTTCACGACCTTGCCGTGCCTAGCCTGGTGTCTTTCGATCGCCATCTTCGTCCCCTAGTCTCGGTGATGAAATCGCGGCTACGATGCCAGCGCGGCACCGTCACCGCAACGCGTGCAGGTCAATAGCGGGGCAGTAATGAAGGTCGATCTGGCGGCGGTCGGAGGCGGGTTCGCGGGGCTGGTGGCGGCGGTCCGCGCATCCGAGCTGGGTCTCGTGGCCGCGGCGATCGAGCGCGGCGAAGGCGAGACCTATATGTGCAACTCGCGGGTTTGCACCGGCGTGATCCACACCGCGCTCGCGCCCGCCGACGATCCGCCGGACATCGTGTACGAGCGCGTCATGAGTGCGACCGGGGGAACCGCGCGTCCCGATCTGGCACGGACTTTCGCGGAGAACGGAGCGCGCGCCATCGCCTGGATGGAAGAGCACGGCGCCACGCTGGAAACCGCGCCGCGGCGCAATTACGGCCTGCCGAGCCTTTCGCCCACCAGGAGGATGGGCGCCGGGTTGGACTGGGAAGGGAACGGCCCGGACCTCTTCCTCAGGGGTCTGGAGACGCGGCTGGAAGCCGCCGGCGGCACGATCCTGCGCGGCACCGAGGCGCTCGCCCTCGTCATGGAAGGCCGGGCGTGCCGCGGGGTGGAGATCCGGAACGCCGCTGGCCGTTCGACCGTCGAGGCCGGCGCCGTCGTGATCGCCGATGGCGGGTTCCAGGCCGACCGCGAGCGGCTCGGCGCGCACATAACCGGACAGCCGGACCGCATCCGCCAGCGCAACACCGAGACCGGGCGCGGAGACGGGCTTCGCATGGCCGAGGAGGCAGGGGCCGCCACGGTCGGGCTCGACAAGTTCTACGGCCATGTCCTGTCGCGCGACGTGATGACCAACCCGGTGTTGTGGCCCTATCCGCAGGTCGACGTGATCTGCGCCTCCGGCATCGTGGTGGGAGCGGACGCGAGGCGGTTCACCGACGAGGGTCTGGGCGGCGTCTACATCACCAACGAGATCGCGCGTCTCGACGATCCGCTGAGCGCGACCGCGATCTTCGATTCCACGGTCTGGGAACAGGCGAAAGAAGCCGATCTGGTGCCGCCCAACCCGCTATTGGCGGAAGCCGGCGGGACGCTGCACGAAGCCGGCTCGATCGGCGAGCTCGCGCTGCGCGCCGGTCTCGACACGGGAAGCCTCGAAACCACCGTCGGGGAGTTCAACGCCGCCGTGAAGGGCGGACGGACGGACAGGCTCGCGCCCGCGCGAACGGTGGAGACCTACGCGCCGGTGCCGATCGAGACCCCGCCCTTCCACGCGGTTCCGCTCGCCGCGGGGATCACCGTGACGATGGGCGGCATCGCGGTCGACGGGGCGGCTCGCGTGCTGAGGCCGGACGACACGCCGATTCCGGGCCTCTACGCCGCGGGGTCTGCCGTGGGCGGCGTCGAAGGCGGCCCCAGGGCGGCCTATATCGGCGGTCTGATCAAGGCATTCCTGCTCGGCCTCGTGGCGGCGGAGACCGCCGCGCGCGAGCTCGGCGCGGGACAATGACTTCAGGGAGGGAAGGATGAAATACGAAACGCCGAGCGCGAGCGCGATCAAGGAACTCGCGGGAGAGATGGGCTTCACCGTCGACGATGCGACCGCCGAGGAGATGCGGACCTTCTGGGCGCCCTTCACCGACGCCTTCAACCATGTCGAGGAGACGCCCGACGACCTGCCGCCGGTCAAGTACGAGCGCGGCGCCTGGTCGCGGCCCGACCGTTCGGAGAACCCGCATGGCGGCTGGTACGTGAAGGCGCGGATCGAGGGCGCGGCGGACGGACCGCTCAAGGGCAGGACGGTCGCCATCAAGGACAGCGCCTGCGTCGCCGGCATCCCGATGATGAACGGGGCATCGGTGCTCGAAGGCTATGTCCCGGACATCGACGCGACCGTGGTGACGCGCCTGCTCGACGCCGGCGCGACGATCCTGGGCAAATCGGTGTGCGAGTATTTCTGCGTCTCCGGCGGCAGCAACACGTCGGCCTCGGACATCGCGGAAAGCCCGCGCAATCCCGGCCATACGCCGGGCGGCTCGTCCACCGGGAGCGCGGCGCTGGTCGCCTCCGGCGAGGTCGACATGGCGCTCGGCGGCGACCAGGCGGGCTCGATCCGCATCCCGGCGGCGATGTCGGGCATCGTCGGGATCAAGCCCACCTTCGGCCTCATCCCCTATACCGGGATCATGGGGATCGAGACGACCGTCGACCATACCGGCCCGATGACGGAAAACGTCGCCGACAACGCGCTGTTCCTCGAATCGATGGCTGGCGAGGACGGGCTCGACCCGCGCCAGCGGGTGCCCAACGTCGACAGTTATACCGACGCGCTCGGCGGCGACGTCAGGGGCATGCGGATCGCCGTCGTCTCGGAGGGCTTCGGGCGCTACGACTCGCTCCCCGACGTCGACGCGACGGTCCGCGCGGCCGCCAGGCAGCTCGAATCGCTGGGCGCGCAGGTCACCGAGGTCTCGATCCCGATGCACGTGACGGGGCTCGCGATCTGGGGCGGGATCTGCGCCGACGGGATGTACTACACGATGTTCCGCGGCTACGGGTTCGGCAAGAATATCGGCGGCGTCTACCCGACCTCGCTGATCGACGAAATGGCCCGGGCGGCGTCCCGCGCCGAGGAATTCCCGCACACGTTCCGGTTCGGCCTGCTGCTCGGACGCTACACCGACAAGGCCTATGGCGGACACTTCCACGCCAAGGCGCAGAACCAGCGCCGTCTGCTGACGGCGGCCTATGACGCGGTGCTCGCGGAGAACGACCTGTTGCTGATGCCGACGGCGGCGATGACGACGTCGAAGATCCCGCCCCGCGACGCGCCGTTCCTCGAAACCATGGGGCATTGCTGGGAGGCGATCGGCAACACCGCGCCGTTCAACGTCAGCCACCACCCGGCGATCTCGATCCCCTGCGGGATGGGAGCGGGCGACAAGCCGGTCGGGCTGATGCTGGTCGGCCGCCATTTCGAGGAGACCACGCTCTACCGAGCGGCCCACGCCTACGAGCAATCCTGCGACTGGCAGACCCAGGGCGAGAAGGGCTGAACATTGTCGGATATGCGCGGGGCTGGTAGCGTTTCCCGCGCGCGAAACGGCGGATAGGCGGAGGACAGCCATGTTTCTCAGGAACTACTGGTACGTGGCCGCGTGGGACCACGAGATCGGCCGGGAGCCCTTCGCACGCTCCATCCTCGGCGAGCCGGTCGTCCTGTACCGCACCGGGGACGGCAAGGCGGTCGCGTTCGAGGACCGCTGCTGCCATCGCCACGCCCCGCTCTCCTTCGGCCGGGTGACGGGCGACAACCTGCAATGCGGCTATCACGGGCTGGTCTACGCGCCGGACGGGACGGTCATCGGGATCCCCGGCCAGACCCAGATCCCGCCCGACTCGGGGGTACGCACCTACCCGCTGGTCGAGCGCTGGCAGTTCCTGTGGATCTGGATGGGCGATCCCGCGCTGGCCGATGAGTCGGAGATCCCCGAGCTCCACTGGCACGACGACCCGGACTGGACGATGGTCTCGGGATATCTACAGGTGGACGCGCATTATCAGCTTCTGGTCGACAACCTGCTCGACCTCACCCACGAAACCTTCCTGCACGCCTCCACCATCGGCAACGAGCATGTCGCCAACACGCCGCTCGGCAAGGTGGAGCGCAATACGCTCGAAGGCGTGAAGGGGACCGCGCTCGAACGCGTCTCGCGCGACATCCCGAGCGTCACCGCGACGCGCTGGATGTACGAGATCGACCCGCCGCCCTTCTACGCGCGCTCCGGCGGGTTCGACAAGACGGGCGAGAAGGTCGACCGCTGGCAGATCATCCGCTTCGAGCCGCCGTCCCATGTCTGGCTCGACGTGGGCGTGGCGCTCGCCGGAAGCGGCGCGCCGGAGGGCGACCGGTCGAAGGGCGTCACCCACACGGTGATCGACGCGCTGACGCCGGAAACCGAAGGCTCGACCCACTATTTCTGGACGTTCCCGCGCAACCACCAGCTCGAGGATGCCGGCCTCTCCGACTACTTCAAGAAAGGCGTCGACAAGACCTTCCTGGAGGACAAGTGGATGCTGGAGGGCCAGCAGAAACGGATGGACGCCGCGCCCGACGCGCCGTTCGTCGACATCAACGCCGATGCCGGCGGGGTCGCCGCGCGCACCATCGTCGCCCGGCTGATGGAAGAGGAACAGCGCGGCAGGGCGGCAGGGGAACTGCTGCAGGCTTAGGGCAGACCGGACGCGCCTCCGGTCAGCTCGGCTGGAACAGGAGGTCGGGCAGGTAGGTTGCGATCTCGGGGAACCGGATGATCACGATCATCCCGATCAGCATGATGATCCAGTAAGGAATTGAGCTCCTGAAGATCGTCATCACGCTGATCTCGGGATCGAAGTTCTGGATCGCCGACTTGACCGTATACACCAGCAGGCCGAAGGGCGGCGTAAGCAGCCCCGCCTCGATCGCGATGATCGCGATGACCGCGAACGCGATGGGCTCGTAGCCCAGCTTGACCGCGATCGGCGCGAATATCGCCGCGGTCAGCAGCATGATCGAGATCGAATCGATGATCATGCCGAGCGCGAACCAGATCAGCACCATCACCGTCAGGATCATCCATGGCGCGAGGCCCGATCCGAGAAACACGCTCTCGATGGCGTTGGTCATGCCTGTCATGGCGAGCGTGCGCGAATAGAGCGCGGCGGTGATCAGCAGCAGCAGGATCGGCGCGGAGGTGCGCCCGACGGATAGGATCGAGTCGATGAATTCGCGCAGGCGCATCCCCTTGACGATCGCGAGGAGGAGACCGATGAACGCGCCCGCGCCGGCGCCTTCGGTCGGCGTAAAGACGCCGAACCAGATACCGCCCAGCACGACGACGATCACCGCGAGAATGCCGAACAGGCTGACCAGGAACTGGAGAGTCGACACCTCTTCGACATCATCCGGCGCGGCGGAAATGTCGACTTGCTCCGAGCCGGCGCCGACGAGGTCGGGTTTCAGGAGCGCCATGGCGAACACGTAGGCGACGAACATCACGGTCAGCAGAAACCCGGGCAGAATGCCGGCTGCGAAAATCTGGCCGATCGACTGCTCGGTGAGGATGCCCCAGACGATCATCAGCACGCTCGGGGGAATTAGCATGCCGAGGCAGCTCGACCCGGCGACGGTGCCGAGCGCGAACCCGCGGTGGTACCCGAACCGCTTCATCTCCGGGTAGGCGATGCGCGAAAACGCCGCCGCCGAGGCGATGCTGACGCCGGTCACGAAGGAGAACAGCGCGTTGCCCAGCACCGTCGCGATCGCCAGCCGGCCGGGCAGTCTGTGCAGCAGGCGGTTGATGCCGCGATAGACGTCGGTGACCGTGCCCGACTTGCCGATGAATTCCCCCATCAGCATGAACAGCGGGATCACGGCGAAGACATAGGCCCGGATGGCCTCGTAGGCGGTCGCCGCCAGCATGGTCTGGACCGAGTGGAAGGCATAGGAGTCGGCGCCGGTGACCATGAAGATCCCCAGCGCGCTGGTCATGCCGAGCGCGATGGCGATATGGACGCCGACCGCGACAAGCGCCACCAGGCAGACCACAAGCAGGACGGCGACATTGGCGTCGAACACGGCCGTCGGTCCCTATGCGACCTTAAAGTCCGGCACCATCGGCTTCGGACTCCGCCAAGTCGGGCCTAAACACGTCGAGATAGGCCATTACGCAGTAATTGATCAGAGCGAGCGCGCTGCCGATCAGGACCGTCCAGCGGGCCGGCCAGGACGGCACCCTGAGCGCGCCCTCGCCTTCGAACTCGCCCTCGACATAGGAGCGGACGCTCTCCTCCCAACCGCCGGTGATGATCATCAGGAAAAACGCCGCCCCCAGCAGATAGCCGAACGCCAGCAATACCCGCTGGATCTTGTCCGGCAGGTGGATCACGAGGAAATCCGCCCTGAGCATCGACCGGCTGCGGATCGCATAGCCGGCCTGGAGGAAGACGATGATCACCACCGATGCGCTGACCATCTCCACCGTGCCGTAGATCGGCGCGTCGAACGCGCCCCGGCCGACAATGTCGCCGAGCACCAGAAATACGAGGGCGAAAGCCCAGACCGCCGCGAGCACCATGAGAGCCTTCGAGACGCGGTCGGTCAGCGTCACGAGGTCCATGCCGAACCTCCGTCAATCCCGCGCGCGGGCACCCACGCCGGACAAAATCGGCCGGCCGGTACCTCTTCCGGCCGGCCGTACGCCGTTACTTGATTACGTAGCGGACCGGCCACTTGTAGCCCTGCTTCTCCGCCGCGGCCAGATAGGCGTTGAGGATCTTCTTGGCGGGGAAGCCTTTCTTCTCCAGCTCGTTGGCGTGGGCCTGCGGCCAGTGCGCCAGACCCTTCGCCCAGCCGAGCCTGACGTCGGCGGGCAGGTCGGACACGGTGATGTTCTTGCGCAGCCACGCCATGTCCTTGTCGTAGCCCACCTTGTTCGCGGTGCCGGTCTTGATCTCGAAGCGGTCGGCCACTTCCTGGACGATCGGCTTCACCTCCGCCGGCAGCCTCTTCCAGAACCGGTTATTCACCGTCAACCCGTGCCAGGTGATCGAGCCGAATCCGATCGTGGTGTAGTACTTGCCGACCTCCCACAGCCCGAAGGTCTTGCCCCAGGCGCTCGGGAACATGATGCCGCCCTCGGCGACGCCAGTCTTGAGCTTCTGGTACCAGCCGGGCAGACCGTCGGTGACCGGAACGATGCCGATACCGGCCTGCTTCATCCAGTTGAGGTTGAGCCCTGCGCCCAGGATCTTCTTGCCCTTGAGGTCGCTCAGCTTCTTCCACGGGAACTGCGTGCCGAGATTGTATCCGCCGTCGCCGATGATCGCGATCAGCGTCTGGTTGAAGTCCTGGAACCGCTTCTCCAGGCTCGGGAACTGCCGGTAGATGTCGGCCGCGGCCGCCACGCTCTGGACCGGATCCATGGTGCCGAAGGGCAGCATGATCTGGAAGGCGTGCATCGGCACCTTGGACGCCTCGAAGCAGTAGCAGAAGCCGCCGATATCGACGACGCCGTTCTGCACGCCCTCAAGGGTGTCGAACACCTTCACGATGGAGCCGCTATAGCCCTCGATGAAGTTGACCTTGTACTTGGTCTTCGACTCGACGGCCTTCTTGAGCTCAGGCTGGAAAAAGTTCTTCATCAACCCGGCATAGACCACGGTCGGCGGATGGCCGGAGGCGATACGGATGTTGATCGTGTCGGCGCCGGCGGGCGCGGCGCCGACGGCGATGGCGGCGCCCAGGAACGCGGCGGCGGACACGCCCAAAATGCGTTGGTGAATTTCCTTCATTCGTCTCGGTCTCCCTGTTGATCCGCGACCCTGAGGTCGATGCGGTTTGTTTTCCGGATGCAGCCTAAAGATTGCGCCGGAGACGGGCAAACGGGCGGGCATCCGCTACCGGTCGATCTTCGCCTTCGCCGGATCTTCCCACCAGGCGTCGATCACGAGGCCGTAGAGCGGGGTGACCTCGGGCCTGCCGAACCGGTTCCAGTAGGCCACCCGGTCGCCTTGCAGGTAGTAGAGCGGCACGAAGTGGTGCCCCCATAGCAGCACCCGGTCCATGGCGCGGACCACGTCGACGAAGACCTCGCGCGCGCGCGCCTCGGTCATCCGCTTTATCAGACTGTCGAC
>JAJDVM010000131.1 GCA_022826125.1 Defluviicoccus sp. | reverse complement strand
GCCCCACATCCACCGGACCCCGGTGATGACCTCGGCGTATCTGGACGGCCTCGCCGGAGCCGGGCTGTTCTTCAAGTGCGAGAACTTCCAGAAGGCTGGCGCCTTCAAGACTCGCGGCGCGTGCAACGCCGTCTTCGGTCTCTCCGAACGGAAGGCGAAGACGGGCGTGGCGACCCATAGCTCCGGCAACCACGCCCAGGCGCTCGGCTATGCGGCAGGACGGCGCGGCATCCCGTGTCATGTGGTGATGCCCCGCAACTCCGTGCGCGCCAAGAAGGAGGCAGTGATCGGCTATGGCGGAAAGGTGACCGAGTGCGAGCCCTCGGTCGCGTCGCGCGAGGCGGCGCTCGCCCGGGTGCGGGAGGAGACCGGGGCCGACTTCGTGCATCCCTACGACGACCCCCGGGTGATCGCGGGCCAGGCGACATGCTCCCGCGAGCTGATTGAGCAGGCGGAGGACCTCGACGCGGTAATCGCGCCCATCGGCGGCGGTGGCATGGTGTCGGGAACCTGCTTGACGCTTTCCAGCGTCGCGCCCCGAGTCGAGGTCTATGCCGCGGAGCCGGAACAGGCCGACGATGCCGCGCGAAGCCTGCGCGCGGGACGGATCGTCGCCGACGACAATCCCGAGACGGTGGCCGACGGGCTCAGGACGCCTTTGAAGGCGTTGACCTGGCATTTCGTCTCCGGCCACGTCGCCGACATCCTCACCGTCTCCGAGCGCGAGATCGTCGACGCGACGAAGCTGGTCTGGGAGCGGATGAAGATCGTCATCGAACCGTCAAGCGCCGTGGCCGTCGCCGCGGTCCTGAAGAACGGCCATGTGTTCGCTGGCAAGCGCGTCGGCGTCATCCTTACCGGCGGCAACGTCGATCTGGACAACCTCCCCTGGGCGCGGGGCTGACCGGGCGCGATAATGTGAGCCCACGGGAGAGAACCGAGGAGCGCGACCTAGATGGCAAAGTCGGATTGGGCGATGGATCACGTCAGGCGCTACCGCGAGACCGGGGGCGCCGACGGGCATATCTGGAGGGGGCATGACGGCAACGGGAATTTCCCCTGCCTGCTGCTGACCACGACGGGGCGGAATTCCGGCGAGGCGCGGACGACGCCGCTGATCTACGGCCGGGACGGCGAGGATTACGTCGTCATCGGCTCCCAGGGCGGGCGGCCGGTTCACCCGTTCTGGTATCTGAACCTGACCCAGGACCCGGCGGTCGAAGTCCAGGTCGAGGCCGAGACTTTCGCCGCGACAGCCCGGACCGCGGACGGGGAAGATCGCGAGCGCCTCTGGAACATGATGGCCCGGCTCTACCCGCCCTACGACGACTACCGCGCCAAGGCCGCCGCCACGCGCGAGGTCCCCGTCGTGGTGCTGTCCCGAGCCTAGGAAAAATGTTCCGCAACGCGGCGTTCAACGGGAGCGAGCCGAGATGAAAAGGAGCGAGGACCGCATTCTCACCACCCATGTCGGGAGCCTGATCCGGCCGAAGAAGATACAGGACATCCTGGCCGCGAAGCAGAACGGCGTGGCGGTCGACGAGGCGTATCACCGCAAGGTGCTGACGGACTCGGTGGCCGAGATCGCGCGGCGACAGGCCGAGACCGGGGTCGACGTGATCAGCGACGGCGAGTTCGGCAAGTCGATCAGCTGGTCGCAATACGTGCTCGAACGGCTGGACGGCTTCGAGCGGCGTCCGGTGGCCTCCGGCGGCGCCGATCCGTTCGCCCGCGGCCTCGACCGGGAGCGCTTTCCCGAGTTCTACGCCGAGCTCGATGCCAACGACCGGGCGCAGGGGCGGTTCGACGGGGGCGGGGGCCAGCGATACGAGTCCGTCTGCGTCGCGCCGATCGCCTATACCGGGCAGGACGTCCTCCGGCGCGACATCGACAATTTCAAGGCCGCGCTCGCACGGGTCGACGTCGCCGAGGGGTTCCTTCCCGTGGCCGCTCCCGCCAGCGTCATTCCCGACCGCCGGAACGAGCACTACGAGAGCGACGAGGCGCTGGTCTACGCCATCGCCGACGCCATGCGGGTCGAATACAAGACCATCTCGGATGCCGGCCTTCTGGTCCAGGTCGACGACGCGCGCGCCGCGGTCACCTACGACCGCATGGTGCCGCCCGCGACCATGCAGGACTTCCGCAAATGGCTCGGCCTGCACATGGAGGCGCTCAACCACGCGCTCGACGGGATCCCGGCGGAACGGGTGCGCTACCACGTCTGCTGGGGGAGCTGGCCCGGCCCGCACACCAGCGACGTTCCCATCGGGGAGATCGTCGATCTGATCCTGAGCGTCAACGCCGGCGCCTACGTGCTGGAAATGGCGAACCCGCGCCACGAGCACGAATGGGCGGTCTGGAAAGACGTGAAGCTGCCCGACGGCAAGGTGCTGATCCCCGGCGTGATCAGCCACGCCACGAACGTCGTGGAGCATCCCGAGCTGGTCGCCGAGCGCATCGTCCGGCTGGCGGAGCTGGTCGGGCGGGAGAACGTCATCGGCTCGACCGATTGCGGCTTCGCGCAAGGCCCGTTCCACCGCCGCGTCCACCCGACCGTCCAGTGGGCCAAGCTCGGCGCGCTGGCAGAAGGCGCCAGGCTCGCCAGCGAGCGGTTGTGGACCTGAGGGCCGGGCGAGGGGAGATCCTCTCGGCTGCGGGTTCTAACCGCCCGCCTCCCGGATCGCGCGCCACACCTTTTCGGCGGTGGCCGGCATTTCGACCGGCGGCGCGCCGATGCGGTGCAGCGCGTCGTTGACGGCGTTCATGATCGACGGCATGGCGCCCACGGTGCCGGCCTCGCCCACCCCCTTGACGCCGAGCGGGTTCCGCTTCGTCGGCACCTCGTTGGCGGCGAGCTCGAAATGGCAGAAATCGTCGGCCCGGGGCATGGCGTAATCCATGAACGAAGCCGTCAGCAGCTGGCCGTTCCCGTCGTAGTTGACGTCCTCCATCAGGATCTGCCCCGCGCCCTGGACGATGCCGCCATGCACCTGGGCGTCGAACAGGAGCGGGTTGAGGACGGTGCCGGCATCGTCGACGCAGTTGTAGCGCACCAGGCGGACGCGCCCCGTCTCGCGGTCGATCTCGACCTCCGCGAGGTGGAACCCGTTGGGGTAGACCGGCCCGTCGTCGCTCCCGAAATCGCCCCGTTCGTAGAGACCGGGCTCGATATCGGCGGGCAGTCTCGGCTTCTGGAAGGCGGCCCGCGCGATCTCGCCGATGTCGACCGACTTGTCGGTGCCGACGACGCCGAAGCGGCCGGCGGCGAATTCTATGTCGACCTCCGGCACCTCCAGCATGTGCGCCGCGATCCGCTTGCCCTTCTCGACGATCTTGTCGGCGGCTTCGACCACGGCGGAACCGGCCAGCGCCGCGCAGCGGGCGTTGAAGGTGCCGACCCCGGCGGTTACCACCTCGGTATCGCCATAGCGGTAACGGATATCCTCCATGTCGACGCCCAGCCGGTCGGCGAGGATCTGGCGGAAGGTGGTCCCGTGGCCCTGGCCGTGATCCATCGCCCCGCACAGGAGGGTGATGCCGCCGCCCGAGTCGAAGCGGATCTCGGCATGCTCGTAGTTGGTCATGGCGACGCCGGAAATCGTCTGGGACATCCCGATACCGAGCAGCTTTCCGTCCTTTAGCGCGCTCTCCCGGCGCGCCGCGAACGTCGCGTAGTCGCCGGTATCGAGCGCGCGTGCCTGGTTGGCGGGAAATTCGCCGCAGTCGTATCGGGCGCCGAGGCATGTCGTGTGGGGCAGCTCGTCCGGGGCGAGCGTGTTGCGCGACCGCAGCTCGGCCGGGTCGACGCCGAGTTCGCGGGCCGCGGTGTCGACCATCACCTCGATGACGTGGCACGGCTCCGGCTTGGCGCCGCCGCGATACTGGGCGTTGGTCATGGTGTTGGTGAAGGCGCCGGTGACCTTCGCGTGGATCGCGGGCGTCCGGTAGACCCCCGCGAGCCCGCCGAGCCCGGTGACGGTCGATCCGAAATTGCGGTCCGAGGTGTAGTAGGCGCCGATCGGCACCTTGGTGTGGGTGCGCAGCGCGAGAAACCGGTAATCCGCGTCGAGCGCCAGCTCGGCATCGACGAAGCCGCCGCGCGCCTGCTCGTCGGTGAGCAGCCCCTCGGAGCGTTCCGCCACCCACTTGACCGGCCGGCCGACCGCCTCCGAAGCCCAGAGCGACAGCGCGTATTCCGGCAGGCAGCCGCCCCGCGTACCGAACCCGCCGCCCATATTGTCGCAGACGACGCGAAACCGGCTTTGCGGCAGATCGAAGATCTGCTCGGCCAGGATTGCGCGAATGCCGTGCGCCGACTGGATGGTCGCGCGGAGCGTGTAGCGGTCCTCGTACTCGTCATAGGCGGCGAGGCATCCGCGGGGCTCCATCGGGTTCCCGGTCACCCGGTTGACGCAGACCCGGTGGCGCACGACGTGGGCCGCCCGGGCGAAACCCGCCTCGGTCTCCGCAGCGTCGCCGACCTCGTGGGTGAACGCCTCGTTGCCCGGATTGTCGTCCCAGATCGCCGGCGCGCCGGGCGCGAGCGCGTCGTCCGCCGTGACGGAAGCGGGCAGGGGGGCGTAGTCGACGGCGATCAACTCGGCCGCGTCCCTCGCCTGCTCGACGGTCTCGGCGATCACGAAAGCGACCGCCTGGCCGACCATCCGCACGCGGTCTCCGGCCAGGAGCGGCTGCGGCGTCTTGAAACCGGGCGAGCCGTCCGCGCGCCGGGTTGGCACCGCCGCCCTCACCGTGCCGAGCCCGCGCGCCGCGAGATCGTCATCCGTCAGGATCGCGAGCACGCCCGGCGCCGCCAGCGCGGCTTCCAGGTCGATCGCTTTTATGTCGGCATGCGCGTGGGGGGAGCGCAGGACGCAGGCGCGCGCCTGGTTCGGCGCGTTGACGTCGTCGAGATAGCGGCCCCGCCCCCTGAGCAGCCTGTAATCCTCGTCCCGTCTGACGGCGTCGCCGATGCTTACCACGGTCATTCCGCAAACCCTTTCCCGATTCCCCGCAACCCGGACCCGCCCCTCACAGCGTCGCCCCGGTGCCCAGCACGGCGGTCACCTGGCTCGACAGCAATCCGCCATTGCCGTTGCAGAGCGCGATCTCGGCGCCTTCGACCTGCCGCTCTCCGGCCTGTCCCCGCAACTGCTCCACGGCTTCGATGACGAGGAACATGCCGTACATGCCGGGATGGACGCAGCTCAGCCCGCCGCCGTTGGTGTTGACCGGCAACGCGCCGCCGGGCGCGATCCGGCCGCCCTCGACGAAGGCGCCGCCTTCGCCCTTGGCGCAGAACCCGAGATCCTCGAGGAACAGGATCGTGTTGATCGTGAAGGCATCGTAGAGCTCGACCACGTCGACGTCGCCGAGCCCGATACCCGCCATTGCGAGCGCCCGTGGCGCCGACTGCGCCACCGCGGTCACCGTGAGATCGGGCATGCAGGCGATCTGGCCGTGGGTGGTCGCCGTGCCGATGCCGAGGAGGTAGACCGGCGCGCGCGGGAAATCCCGGGCGCGGTCGGCCTTCACCATGATCAGCGCTGCGCCCGCGTCGGTCACCAGGCAGCAATCGCGCACCGTGAACGGGTCGACGACCATGCGCGAAGCCAGCACCTCGTCGACGGTCAGCGGATCGCGCATGAAGGCGGCCGGGTTCAGCGCCGCCCAGCCCCGCGCGGCCACTGCGACCTCGGCGAGCTGTTCCCGGGTCGTCCCGTATTCGTGCATGTGGCGCGAGGCAGCAAGCGCATAGGCGTTGATCGGCTGGCGCGGCTTGTAGACGGTTTCGTACGGGACCGGACCCGGCCCCCTGCCGGCGCGGCCGGCGCTGCGGGCGTTGCTGCCATAAGCGATCAGCGCCACCTCGCACAGCCCCGCGTGCAGGGCGAGCGCCGCCGACTGGAGGAAATTGACGTAGGAGGAGCCGCCGATATTGGTGCCGTCGATCACCGTCGGGTTCAGCCCCAGATATTCCGCCATCGAAAGCCCGATCAGCGAGTCGGTAAAATCGGCGCCGAACACGCCGTCGATGCGCTCCTTGCCGATACCGGCATCGGCGAGGGCGTGGTCGACGGCCTCGGCCATGATTTCCATCTGCGACCGGCCCGGGAGCTCTCCGAACTTGGTGAGTCCGATTCCCACGATCGCCGACGCGCCCCGGAGGTTGCCGCTCATCCTCCGTCTCCCCCGGAAGCCGCTGCGGCGGGCCGGAACAGGACGACCCGGCTTCCCTCGATCTCGCCCACGAAGGCGGTTACCGGGTCGCCGATCCGGACGCCTTGCGGGTCGGTATCGACGACGCGCGTCATCATCCGCGGACCTTCCGCGAGGTCGACCAGCGCGATGTTGTAGTCCTCGCCGTGCCCGGGCCGGACGCGGACGACCGAGGTGGCGTAAACGGTTCCCCGGCCGGAGGCGGGGACGGCTTCCAGGTCCGAGGAGCCGCATTTCGGGCACAGGGCCCGCGGGTAGTGGATATACGCGCCGCAGTTCCCGCAACGCTGGATCCTGAACTCGCCCGCCTGCAGCCCTGCGGCGAAGACCGCATCCGGCCCAGGCCCCTGAAACTCCGAACCCGTCATCCCGCCCGTCCTTTCGACCGCGCCCGCCTGGCGGGTTTTTCGACCGCGAGCGGCCGCGCGTCAATGTCGTCGCGCCACAACGGACGGGACGGCCCCGCCGGCACGCCGCCTGTCCAACCCCGAAGGTCGCGACTATGGTCCGGTGGAAGGGAACGGGAAATGAGCGGATCGACGCAAATCCAGCCCCATGCCGTCCGCCGGGAGGAGCGTCCCGACGGGACGATAGTCCTGCGGTCGGGTCTCGACCTCGGCCCGGTCGCGCGCACGACGGTCGACTGGCTGCACCGCTGGGCCCGGGAAACGCCGAAGAGCGTCTTCGTCGCGGAGCGGAGCGGCGACGGCTGGCGCGAGGTCGCCTACTCGGAAATGGCCGAGCGGGTGCGCGCCGCGGCGGAAGGACTCCTTGCGCGGGGGATCGGGCATGGCAGCCCGATCGTCGTGTTGTCGGGACCCTCGGTCGATCACGCGATCCTGGCGCTCGCGGCGCAGACCGTCGGCGCTCCCCTGGTGCCGCTGGCCGAGCAGTACTCCCTCCTGCCCGAGGCGCGGCCGAGATTGCTCTACTGCGCCGGCAAGGTGCGCCCGGCGATGGTCTACGCCGCCGACGCGGAGGCCTACGGGCCGGCGCTCGGGCTCGACATCTTCCACGGCGTGCACAGGGTCGCGAGCGGCGGCGATGGCGCCGGTGTCACGGCGTTCTCCGACATCCTGAAGGGAGACCCCGCCGCGGACGTCGAGGCGGCCTTCGCCCGGGTGGGGCCGGACACGCTCGCCAAGATCCTCTTCACCTCGGGCTCCACGTCCGACCCCAAGGGCGTACCCCAGACCCAGCGGATGCTGACCGTCAACCAGGCGCAATATCTCGCGTGCCTTCCCCTGCTCGGCAGCAAGCCGCACAAGATCCTGAGCTGGCCCCCCTGGAACCACGTGTTCGCTGGCAACTCGGACTTCAACATGATGCTGGCGAACGGCGGCAGCCTCTATCTCGACGACGGCAAGCCGGCCGGAAAGCTGTTCGAGCGAACGCTGGAGAATCTCCGGATGCATCCCGGCACGCTGGCAATCGACCTGCCTGTTGCGCACGCGCTCACCGTGCGGGCGATGCGGGACGATCCGGAGCTGCGCCGCCTCTATTTCCGTCACCTCGACATGTTCTTCTACGCCGGCGCGTCGCTCCCCGCCGATGTCTGGGGCGCGATCGAGGAGATGGCGATGGCCGAGCGCGGCGAGACTCCCCTGATGATCTCCGGCTGGGGCATGACCGAGACCGCGCCCTGCGCGGTGCTCTACCACCAGAGAGGCGCCGCATCGGGGATGGTCGGGGTGCCGGTTCCCGAGCTGGAGGCGAAACTCATACCGTGCGGGGAAGACCGTTACGAACTTCGGGTCAGGGGGCCCAACGTGATCGACGGGTATTTCGAGGATCCGGACCGGACGGCGGAGAGCTTCGACGACGAGGGGTTCTTCATTACCGGCGATGCGGTCCGCCTGGTCGACCCCGGCGACGATTCCCGGGGATTGCTGTTCGACGGCCGGCTCACCGAGGACTTCAAGCTGACGACCGGAACCTGGGTCCGGGCGAGCGTGCTGCGCATCGAGGCCCTGGCGGCGCTTTCGGGCCTGGTTCAGGACATCGTCGTGGTGGGAGAGGGGCGTTCGGAGATCGGGCTGCTGGTCTTCCCGGCGCCCGGCCGGTGCGCCGCGGCGGACGCCGGCGGAGCGGTGCTGGACGAGGCCTATGCCGCCGAACTCCGCGCCGTTCTGGAAAGGCTCGCCGCGACGGCGACGGGATCGTCCATGCGTATCGCCCGGGCGATCGTGCTGGTCGAGCCGCCTTCCGTGGGAGCCGGCGAGATCACGCCCAAGGGAAGCCTCAACGTCAGAACGGTGACCGCCCGGCGCGCCGGTCTCCTGGAGCGGCTCTACGACGACGGCGACCCGGCCGCGATCCGGCTTCCCGGCCCCGACAACCCCGATTGAGAGGCAAGACATGCTTGTCCCCACGCTGCGACATTTCTGCGATATCGCCGTCGAGCTGGGACCGGTCCGAGAGATGGGATCGGGCCGCGCCGGAAGGCGCCGCATCGTTCCGATCGTCGGGGGAAGCGTCACCGGTCCCGACATCTCGGGCCGGATCCTGAACCTTGGGGCGGACTGGCAGACGATCTTCGCCGACGGGACCGCCGAGCTCGACACCCGCTACGCGATGGAGACCTATGACGGCGCCCTCATAGAGGTCGTCAATTACGGCTTTCGTCACGGACCGGCGGACGTCATCGAGCGTCTCGCCGCCGGCGAAGACGTTCCGCCCGACAGCTATTACATGCGGACCCAGGCCCGGCTGGAGACCGGCGACGCGGGATATGCGTGGGTCAACCGGATGTTGTTCGTCGGCACCGGGGCGCGGCAGCGCTCCTCCGTCCGGATTTCGCTGTTCGCCGTCGAATGATCGGCGATCGGGCACTTCCGGCGGCCTCGCCGACGCATTGTGCGGCGAAAGACATGAGTTATGCTCGAACGGCATACGGGAAGTCCCGGGCTCGAGCGTAGCCCTGCATCTTGACGCGGGAGGGTTGGGAAATGTCGCTGTTCGCCGATTTCACGATGACCAGCATCAACGTCCTGACGACCCTGTTCGTATTCGCCGCCGTCGTCATCGTTCTGATCGTCGCGGTGATGTTCGTCATCGACGTGACGCAAACCGCCGACGCGGTGCGGCGCAACTATCCCGTCATCGGCCGATTCCGCCGCCTCTTCACCACCCTCGGCGAATATTTCCGGCAGTACTTCTTCGCCATGGACCGCGACGAGATGCCGTTCAACCGGGCCGAGCGCGACTGGGTCTACAAATCCTCGCGCGGCGTCGACAACACGATCGCGTTCGGTTCCACGAAGTCGCTCCTGCCGGCGGGCACCGTCATCTTCGTCAACTGCCCGTTTCCCAAGATCGACGAGGACAGCGAGCCCGCGCCGGCGCTGACCATCGGCCCCTACGCCAGACAGCCTTATGTCGCGCAATCGCTGATCAACATCTCCGGCATGAGCTTCGGCGCGATATCGCAGCCCGCGGTCCAGGCCCTGTCGAAGGGCGCCGCGCTCGCCGGCTGCTGGTTCAATACCGGCGAAGGCGGGTTGGCGCCGTACCATCTCGAGGGCGGCTGCGACCTGGTATTCCAGATCGGCACCGCGAAATACGGCGTGCGCGATACCGACGGTAATCTCAGTGAAGACCGTCTGCGCGAGCTGGCCGGTCACGAGCAGGTCAGGATGTTCGAGATCAAGCTCAGCCAGGGCGCCAAGCCGGGCAAGGGCGGCATCCTGCCCGCCGCCAAGGTCACCGAGGAGATCGCCGGGATCCGGGGCATCCCGGCGCACAGGGATTCGATCTCGCCCAACCGCCATCTCGATATCGATTCGGTCGCCGACCTGCTGGACACGGTCGGCCGGATTCGGGACGTCACCGGAAAGCCGGTCGGCTTCAAGACCGTGGTCGGCGCCTACGGCTGGATCGAGAGCATGTGCCGGGAAGTTCACGCGCGCGGCATCGAATCCGCGCCCGATTTCATCACCGTCGACTCGGGCGACGGCGGCACCGGGGCGGCGCCGATGCCGCTGATGGACAATGTCGGCATGCCGATCAAGGAGGCGCTTCCGGTCGTCGTCGACATTCTCGTGCGCTACGGGTTGCGCGAGCGCGTCAGGGTGATCGCGTCGGGCAAGCTGATCACGCCGGCCGAAGTCGCATGGGCCTATTGCGTCGGCGCCGACTTCGTGGTCTCGGCGCGCGGCTTCATGTTCGCGCTCGGCTGCATTCAGTCGCTCAAGTGCAACAGGAACACATGCCCCACCGGGATCACTACCCACGACCGCCGGTTGCAGCGCGGGCTGGATCCGGAAACCAAATCGGTGCGGGTCAGGAACTTCGTCGAGAAGCTGCGCTACGGCACCGGGATCATCAGCCATTCCTGCGGGGTCTCCCATCCCCGCGCGCTCAAGCGCTATCACTGCCGGATCGCTTCGGGAGACGGCAAGTCGGTGCCGCTCGACGAGCGATATCCGGTTCCCGAGACCATTAGCGAATACGCGTCCCGGGACAGCGCGCAGGCACCCCCCAACTCCTGAGGAACATGCGATGAGCACCGTCGAACTCGCGGCCTCCGATGCGGCCGAGACGCCGATGCGGGCGTCCGATTTGCTGGTCGGGGCGCTGGAAAACGAAGGCGTGGAATACGTCTTCGGCGTGCCCGGCGAGGAAAATCTCGATTTTCTCGATTCGCTGCGCACGTCGAACATCGAGCTGATATTGACCCGCCATGAGCAGTCGGCGGGCTTCATGGCCGCGACCTACGGCAGGCTGACCGGCAAGGCGGGCGTCTGTCTGGCCACCCTGGGTCCGGGCGCCACCAATCTGGTCACCGCGGCGGCCTACGCGCAGCTTGGGGCCATGCCGATGATGATGATCACCGGCCAGAAACCGATAAAGTCCAGTAAGCAGGGCCGATTCCAGATCGTCGACGTGGTGTCGATGATGCGCCCGATCACCAAGTTCGCCAAGCAGATCGTCAACGGCAACACGATCCCGAGCGTCGTCCGGGAGGCGTTCCGGCTGGCCGAGGAGGAGCGGCCGGGCGCGGTGCATATCGAACTGCCGGAGGACATCGCCGCCGAACCGGTCGACGCCCGGCCCCTGTTTCCGCCTTCGACCACGCGGCGGCCGCACTGCGACCCGCAGGCCGTCGACCGGGCCGTCGAGATGATCCGCTCGGCCAGGTACCCGCTGCTGCTGGTCGGCGCCGGCGCCAACCGCAAGCGTATCATCGCCGCCCTGGAGACCTTCGTCGGCAAGACGCGAATCCCCTATTTCGACACCCAGATGGGGAAGGGGGTCATCGGCCGGTACGACGACCTCCATGTCGGCACGGCCGCGCTGTCGGACGGCGATTATGTCCACTGCGCCATCGACCGCGCCGACCTGGTGATCAATGCCGGCCACGATGTCGTCGAGAAGCCGCCCTTTTTCATGGAGCACGGGGGCAAGCAGGTCATCCACGTCAACTTCAGCCCGAGCGAGGTCGACGAGGTCTATTTCCCGCAACTGGAGCTGGTCGGCGACATCGCCTCGACATTTCAGAGCCTTGCCGAACGGCTGGAGCCGCAACCCGGGCACGAGTTCGACTATTTCATGCGGGTGCGCAAGGAAGTGCTGGCGCACATCGCCGAGCGCGCCGACGACGAGTCGTTTCCGCTGTTGCCCCAGCGCATCGTCGCCGACGTGCGCGCCGTCATGCCGCCCGACGGAATCGTCGCGCTGGACAACGGCACCTACAAGATCTGGTTCGCGCGCAACTATCCGGCCCGCCAATCGAACACCGTTCTGCTCGACAACGCGCTGGCGACCATGGGGGCCGGGCTGCCGTCGGCGATGATGACGTCCATGCTGTATCCGGATCGCCGGGTGATGGCGATCTGCGGCGATGGCGGCTTCATGATGAACAGCCAGGAGCTGGAAACCGCGGTGCGCCTGGGTCTGGACCTGGTGGTCCTGATCCTGCGCGACGATGCCTATGGCATGATCCGCTGGAAGCAGGCCGACGCGGGGCTTGCCGATTGGGGGCTCGGGTACGGCAATCCGGACTTCGTCGATTATGCCGACAGCTATGGCGCGGCGGGGCACCGCGTCGGCGCGGCGGGGGAGTTCGCGCCGCTGCTGGAAGGCTGTTTCCGGGACGGCGGCGTCCATGTCGTCGAGGTGCCCATCGACTACGGTGAGAACCGGCGGGTGCTGATCGACGAGCTGGCGGAGCGCGTCTGTCTGCTGTGATCGCGGGCGAGGGGACCGGGTAAGAGGATCGGCGTCCGATGGACTACGAAAACGTACTGACCGAAGCGGACGGCGACCTGCTGATCGTCACGCTGCATTGGCCGGAGCGCCACAACGCGCTGAATCATCGAATGCGGGTCGATCTGCTGGATTGCGCCCGCCGCGCGGAGGCCGACGAGGCGGTCAAGGCCATCGTGATTACCGGGCACGGCGACAAGTCGTTCAGCGCGGGCGCCAACATTCCCGAGCTGGAGGAGCGCACGCCGGTATCGGAGATGGGTCCTTCGGCGACGCTCAGGAAGGATCTTCCGACGGCGCTGGAGCGCCTCGGCAAGCCGACCGTCGCCGCGATCAACGGCTATTGCTTCGGCGCCGGTCTCGAGCTCGCCATGGGGTGCACGATCCGCATCGCCTCCGACAACGCCCTGCTCGGCCAGCCGGAGATCGTGCTGGGGCAGATTCCGGGGAGCGGTGGGACGCAACGCCTCTACCGGTTCGTCGGTCTCGGCTGGGCGATGCAGATGGTGCTGACCGGACAGCGCATCGACGCCCGTACCGCCTCGTCCATCGGCCTGGTCACCGAGGTCTTGCCGCAGGCCGACCTGCTCCCGCGGGCAAAGGAGCTGGCGCGCGATCTGGGGTCCCGAGCCCCGATGGCATTCGTCGCCGGGCGCGACGCGGTGCTGCGGTCGACGGAAACCGACCTCCTGACGGGCATCGACTACGAACGCAAGCTCTACGCCCTCTGCATGGGGACCGAGGATGTCCGGGAAGCCATGCAGGCCTTCGCCGAAAAGCGTTCCCCCGAATTCAAGGGCCGGTGAGGGGGACCTCTCGGGCGATGGCTCTTCACGGATGATCACGACCCTTCCCTGCGTTCTCGTCGCCCACGACCCGCCGCCGGACGCGCGCGCCGCCTTCCGGCAGGAACTCGGCTCCGGCTGCGAACTGCTGTTCCGGTCCGATCTCGCCCCGGCCGAGTGGGACGCCGCGCGTGCGCGTGCGCGCGTGTTGATCGCCCAGAACCCTCGGATCGAGATCGCGGCCGAGGATGTCGCGGCGATGACCTCGCTCGGCTTCGTGCAGCTCCTGACCGCGGGCGTCGATCACGTGCCGCTGCATCTCTTCCCGCGCGATCTGCCGATTGCCTCGAACGCGGGCGCCTTCGCCGAACCGATGGCGGAGTTCGTGCTGGCGATGACGCTGGCCGCGGCGAAGCGCCTGCCGGTCGAGCATCGGGAGATGCGCGAGGGCCGGTTCAACCAGTTCGTCGCGAACAGGACGCTCGACGGAGCGGTCTGCGCGATCCTTGGCTTCGGCGGCGTCGGGCGCGCCGCGGCCCGGCTGTTCCGCGCGCTGGGCGCCGAAATCCACGCCATCAACCGGGGCGGCGAGACCGCCGAGGAGGTGGCGTTCGTCGGCACTCTGGCGGCGCTGGAAGACGTGCTCCGCCGCGCCGATATCGTCGTCGTCTCGCTGTCCCTGACCGCGACGACGGCGGGGCTGATCGGCGCCGGCGAGCTCGGATGGATGAAGGACGATGCGATCCTGGTCAATGTCGCACGCGGCGAAATCGTCGATCAGGACGCGCTCTACCGCCATCTGGTCGAGAACGAGCGGTTCTTCGCCTGCCTGGAATCGTGGTGGATCGAGCCGGTGCGGCACGGCCGGTTCAGCATCGCCCACCCGTTCCTGGACCTGCCCAACGTGATCGCCGCGCCGCACAATTCCGCGAGCGTGCCCGGCGCGCAGCTCGAGGCGGCGCGCCGCGGCGCACGCAACGCGCGCCGGTGGCTGGACGGAAAGGCCCCCTCGAACCTGCTGGGCGCGGACGAGCGCGGCGCCTGACTCGCGGCATCTACAACATTTTCCGACCTGATGAGCAACCGGATAGAACGGTAACACTACGGACCGGTTACATGGGTAACAGTGTTCCGGGTTCGTTCGGCTTTCGCGCGGCTTGGCGGGGGCGGGAACGATGTCGCCGGCCGTGCGGGCCCGGAACCGCCCGACCGCCGCCCCGCTCACGGCCAGGCCTCCCCTCTCGGCGGCGGCGTCATCAAGCAGCGCATTGCCCGCAAGGGCGGCGGCCGGTCCGGCGGGTTCCGCACGATCGTGGTGTTTCGCCGGGGCGAACTGGCGTTCTTCGTGCACGGGTTTGCGAAGAGCGACCGGGACAACTTGCGGCGCAAGGAACTTTCGGGGCTGCGCTCGCTGGCAAACGAGTATCTGGGGCTGGATGCGGCCGGTCTTACGGCCGCGCAGGCGACTGGAACGATAATCGAGGTGGAATGCGATGACCAAGCAGTATGAGAGCGAGGTACTGGCGTCGGTGCACGAGGCGGCGCTCGGCCTGGCCGAAGCCGGCCTGATGTCGAAACAGACCATGCGCAAGTTCGACGAGATGTGCCTCACGCCGGTCGAGGAAATGTCGCCGGAGGCGATCCGCGAGCTGCGGTTGCGCGAGCGGGCGAGCCAGGCCGTGTTCGCGCGCTACCTCAACGTAACGACGGGTCTGGTGAGCCAGTGGGAGCGCGGCGAGAAGCGCCCGCGGGGCGCCTCGCTGAAGCTGCTGACGCTGGTGGCGAAGAACGGGCTTGGGGCGGTGGCCTAGGGTAACGAACCCATCTTCTGGCATGCGAAGCGTAGCTCATCCAACGCGCCCTACCATTCACCCGAAGCTTAGCCGAAGGAAAAAGGGCTTAGGCGAAATCGCCTAAGCCCTTGAAAACATTGGTGGGCGCACAAGGACTCGAACCTTGGACCCGCTGATTAAGAGTCGTATCATTAAGGTTCGGCATATATGCGTTGCTTTCGCCGCATGTACGAATTAGTCAATGTCATCAGACGGTTATCGGACACACGCAGATTGACAGTGCGGGCGATACGCGCTAATCTACGTTCATTCATGCTTACCCCATGCTTACCCGAAGAGCCATGCCGAAAGCAAAACTGACGAAGACATACGTCGACCGGATCGCACCCGAGGCGGTCGACGTCATCTATTGGGACACCGGCCTGCCAGGTTTCGGCGTCCGCGTGAAACCCTCCGGGGTGCGCAGCTACGTCTGCCAGTACCGCAACCGCGAGTCGGGCGAGTCCCGACGCATGACCCTCGCGAAGCACGGTCCGCTGGTGACCTTCCACCAGGCCAAGCAGGAAGCCCGCCGCGTCCTCGGCGACGCCGTCGGCGGGGGAGACCTGGCCAAGGCCCGGCAGGACAAACGCAAGGCGCCGACGGTGGCCCAGCTCGCCGACGAATACCTGGAGCGCCACGCGATCCCGAAGAAGCGCCCCCAAAGCGTCCGAAACGACCGCGGCCTGATCGCCAACTACGTCCGCCCCCGTCTCGGCAGCAAGAAGGTGGAGAGCGTTTCCCGCCGCGACATCATGGCGCTGCACGCATCCATCAAGGACCGGCCCTATCAGGCCAACCGGCTGCTTGCGCTCCTCTCCAAGATGTTCTCCCTCGCCGTCGACTGGGGCTGGCGCGCCGACAACCCGGTCAAGGGCGTATCGAGATACGTCGAGCACAGGCGCGAGCGCTGGCTTTCCGACGAGGAGCTGGCGCGGCTGCTCCGCGTGCTGAGCGAGCATCCCAACCGTCGCGGGTCCGACGCGGTTCGAATGCAGCTCCTGACCGGCGCGCGAATCGGCGAGGTGCTCAGTGCGGAATGGCGCGACATCCATTTCGACCGTGGGGTGTGGGTGAAGCCGTCCCACCACACCAAGCAGAAGCGAACCGAGTACGTGCCGCTGAGCGGTCAGGCGCTTGCTCTGCTCCAGTCGATGCGGAGCGACGCCGATCCGGAGGTTCCATACCTGTTTCCGGGTGAGGTGCCCGGGAAACCGCTTACCGAGCTGAAGAAGTTCTGGCGCTCCGTGCAGCGCGAGGCGGACCTCGAGGGCTACCGGCTGCACGACAATCGGCACACGCACGCGTCGCATCTGGTATCGAGCGGGCTGAGCCTCGAGATAGTCGGCCGATTGCTGGGGCATACGACACCGACGACGACGAAGCGCTATGCGCATTTGGCAGACGCACCGCTCCGGGCAGCGACGGAGCACTTTGCTTCGAAACTGGATTCCCTCAGTCGGCCCCAAGCAGAGTGATCCGAACTTGGAGTTCAGCCGTGCGGTGACCTGCACGCGATCCGACGGTACTTGCCGAAGCCGGGTGAGCGCGCCCGTAGCTGTAGCCTTAGGCGGCCGCGAGATTGATCCCCGTTAGAGGTCATGACCTAAAGGTGGAGACGCGGGCAGGACGACCCGCGCACCGTCCTCGCGAGCATGCGGCTCCACGACTGCCGCACAGCTACCCGTCCAGGGCCCATGTTCCAACTCCGTCGCCGATAGCGGGCCGGACGTCCCGCCGTCATGCCGGCGGGGCATGAATGTCGCCGCCCACGGCATTTTCTTTCGCGAGCTTGTGCCGCTAATGGGTTCGGCCTGTTGCGCTGCGGCGGGAGCGTTCGGAATGCGGTCCGGCGGAGACGCCGCCGCGCCGAAGGCGGGCCACGGCGGAACGCGGGCGCTCGAGACCGAAGGACGGTGCCGGCCGTCAGGTGGTGCGCCCATAAACCCCTTCGAACTTCATCAGTCTCAGTCCCTGTGCTGCTCCGTCCGACGCATCCAAACCCTCCATGGCCTGGAAGCTTTCTAAAACCGGACAGATCATCTGGTACATGGACCGGACATATCTCGTGTTACCGACACACGCGTGGTATTCATCTTGTATTCCCACTAGGCCCGTTCTACGATAGGCGAAATGGGAATGGACGAAGCTCCGCAGATAAGACGAATACGCAAAAGTAATGAGGTTCTCAAGAACAATACTCGTCCCGACTTTCCTACTTGGGTCCTTTCTGCTCGCAACTCTGACGGTTGCAGCGGATCAGCAGGGACAAGAGCGACATTGCAATCGCAGTGGTGGAAGCGTGTACATAGCTTTTTTTGGGGGAGCGGGTGACAGTTCGAAAACAAGATTAATAGAACGTTTAGCTGATAAATGGCGTCTGCATTATTCGCAATACGTGGTCAAGTACTACACGTGGAATCAGACCCAATTCGCGACCAGAGATCTCTCTAAGATCCTAGACAATTGTCCGCATAAGAACTCGAAGGTTTTGCTGATCGGTCACAGCCTGGGCGGAGATACGGCGTACGACGTTGCGCAAAGCATGCGCAAATATTCGGTTGGATTAATTACGCTTGATCCGGCAAGTATGAGTGGACGAGCTTGGAAAACGTACGGGGTTTGGCCGTTACTTTGGATAAGTGCACAACACAATAAGATGCCCAATCCGACGTCCAAGAGAGGAATATGGGTGAACATCCACGCACAATCTTCGGCGGAAACAGATATCGGAATATTTCCACTTTCACTGATTGGATTAGCTGACTATCATTACCACTCGAGTTGTAACGCTGTCGCGTGGGCAGGTAGACCATGGGGCCGACAGAGAAAGGCTGATCGGGACTATGTTGTGTCTCCTGCACCGTTTGATACCAGAAGCGTTATCCTGACACACTGCAGTGTTGGGCGAATGCTGTTCCAAGCCTTCAAAGATAGTGATTTATGGACTAACTTTTTCCAAAGGTATGAAATGTTGCCGATCCCCGAATTCTACCCCGAAGATGAATAACCTAATATTTAGTGTTCGCTACGCATACATTGTATAGGGTGTCGTTAAGCGTCGAAAATTGGCTCTGGCGCACAATTGGTGCAGTTGAAGTGGCGCGGCCGCTAGTGTCTAGTTCTCGTAATTCGTACAAATTGGGAGGGTTTTCGACTCGGGGGCACCATGATGCGGCCATCGGTGGAGATCAAGCTGAGTGAGGCAGAGCGTAGGGAGTTGCAACGGCTTGCACCGAGGCGGAAGGTCTGGCGCAGCCTCTCCGATCGGGTGCACATCGTGCTGCTGGCCGCCGAGGGGCTGAACAACGTGCAGATTTCGAACACGCTCGGCATCAACAGCCTCACCGCCAGGAAGTGGCGCAACCGCTTGGCCGAGCACGGCATGGACGGGCTTCAGGACGAGCCGCGACCCGGCTGTCAATCGGCGTTCAAAGTTGGGTCTGACTCACTTTCGATGCAACTTGGTCATACGGCATGGACGAGGCGCGCTCTGAGCAGGTCGAGGCCGGCGCGGCCGTACATCTGACGCTTGAAGGCCTTCAACTTGTTGATCTGGCCTTCCGTTTGTCCGTTGGACCATGGCTCGCGAAGGGCTGCCAGAACCGCATGCCTATCGGCGTTCAGGCCACGAGCGAGGGATGCGAGCAGGCTGCCCTCGGCTTCGCTCAGCCCATCGTCCAGATCGTCGTGTTCACCGTTTCTGACCATGTTGACGAAGTGCCCGACCAGGGTGCTGGCCGCGGCAAGATTCGGAACGGCAGCTTCGATCCGGGCCACAGTGACGGCGTCGGACCGTGAGAGACGATCGCGCGCCGTCGTCATCATGCGGACAATCCTGCGCGCGGAGGGACATCTGCCTGGCGGGGAGTAGGCAGCCGCTTTGGCGCGCCGCTGTCGTGTCGCCCATTCGCCGACGACGCGCAGGCTTCCTCTGAAACCCCTCTGCACGAAGTCGGCGCCACAGTTCGGCACCATTCCGGCAACCGCCTTCCCATTCCCTTGTGAGCCGGGGCAGCCACGGCTCCAGACCTCATAACCTGAAGGTCGCAGGTTCAAATCCTGCCC
>JAJDVM010000130.1 GCA_022826125.1 Defluviicoccus sp. | reverse complement strand
ACCATCCGCTGGGCGAAAACGGGCGCGATGCCCTCGCTGGGCTCGTCCAGCAGCAGCAGCTTGGTGCCGCACATGATGGCACGGGCGAAGGCGACGAATTTCTGCTGCCCGCCGGACAGCGTCGTCGCGCCGCGATTGCGGAACTCCTCGACCTCCGGCATCAGGCCGTAGATCCACTTGAGCCGCTCCTCGGCGCCCTCGGATCGGGTCGACCAGACCGGCAGCATGATGTTCTCTTCCGCCGTCAGCTCGGGGACCAGCCGGCGGTCCTCCGGCATGAAACCGATCCCGAGATGGGCGCGGCGATAGGCGTGCGAGTTGCCGAGGTCGAGATGCTCGAACTCGATCGTACCGTTCTGCAGCTTGAGCGCGCCCATGATGGCGCGCATCACGGTCGTCTTTCCGGCGCCGTTGCGGCCGATTAGCCCGCACATCGCGCCCGAGGGCACGTCGAGACTGACCCCGCGCAGAATCTCGGTGGCGCCGATGCTGACGTCGACGTCCTTGACGGTGAGCATCAGCCGGCCTCCCCTTCGCCCGCCCCGTTCCCGCCCCCATCGTCGGAGCGCGAGCGGTGGTATTCCTTGCCGATCACGAATTCCTGCACCAGCGGATCGACCATCGCCTGTTCGGTCGGCGCGTCGCAGATGATCTCGCCCTGCGAGAAGGCGAGCACCCGGGAGACGTAGCGCTCGACGATCTCCATGTCGTGCTCGATGAACAGGACCGTCGTCTCTTCCTCCTTCAGCGCCTGCATCAGGATGTCCATGATGCCGAACTTCTCCTCGGCGCTGATGCCGCTGGTCGGCTCGTCGAGCATCAGCAGCTTCGGCTTGCGGACCGTCGCCATCGCGATGTCGAGCAGCTTGCGTATGCCCTGCGGCAAGGCCGACGCCGCGACGTCGCGGTAATCGGCGATCTGGTAGCGGACCATGTGCTCGTCGACCCGGCCCGCCCGGTCGCCGCGCATCAGCGCGCCGAGCAAGCCGAGCCCGTCGCGCTCGGCGATGCCGAAAGCGATCATCAGGTTGTCGAACACCGATTCCGACAGGAAGACCTGCGGAACCTGGAACGACCGGCAGAGCCCGAGCCGGGTGATCGCGCGCACCGACCGCCCGCGAATATCGCGGCCCATGAACTCGATCTTGCCCTCGCTTGGCGGAAGGTAGCCGGTAACCATGTTCACGAAGGTGGTCTTGCCGGCGCCGTTGGCGCCGATCACGCCGATCGTCTCGCCCTCCTCGATGGTCACGTTGATGTTGTGGGCGGCGACGACGGCGCCGAAGCTCTTCTCGAGACCCTGCACGTTCAGTACGACAGACATCGGCCTTACGCCTTCTCTTCCTGGGCTCGCGCTTCGAGGCGGTTTCGCTCCTTGCGCCGCTGGTTCCAGCGGTCGACCAGCGACCACAGCCCGTTGGGCAGGAACATTATGATCAGCAGCAGGGTTCCGCCCATGATGAGCTGCCAGATCCCGGGGAACTGCTCGAACGCGTAGGTGCGGATCAGCTCATAGAGCAGCGCGCCGATGAACGGCGCGCCGACATTGCCGGTGCCGCTGAGGATCGCGATGAACACGAAATCGCCGGAGATCGGCCAATAGGCCATCGAGTCGGGATCGACGTGGCCGATCGTCATCGCGGCGATGGCGCCGCCGAACCCGCCGACCAGTCCGGAGATGGTGTATTTGACGTGGATCGCCCGCTCCGCCGAATAGCCGAGATATTCGAGGCGGATTTCGTTCTCGCGCACCGCCGTCGTCATGTAGCCCAGCGTCGACCGCAGATAGTGGTGCACCGCCATCGCGACGGCCCAGGTCATGACCGCGGCGAAGAAGAAGAGCGTGGTCTTGTTGGCCGCGCCCTCCGGCGCGTACCACAGATAGGTCGTCTGTTCGAGGCTGATCCCGTCGGTCGAGCCGAGGCTCTCCAGCTTGGCGAGCACGCCGTAGAGGATCATCGAGAAGGCGAGGTTGAGCAGGGCGAAGAAGATGCCCCGGTAGCGCCTCAGCAGGAATCCCAGAATCCAGGCGAAGCCGCCGGCGACGACCACCCCGCAGGCAACGGTGAGGAAGACGTCCGTTATGCCGAGATACTTGACGATCAGCGCCACCGTGTACGCGCCGAAACCGTAGAACAGCGCGTGGCCGAACGAGATCAGCCCGCAGCGCCACAGCACCAGAAGTCCGAGCGCCACCGAGCCGCGTGCCAGCGACAGCAGCAGGATCGCCCGGAACCATTCGGGGATGAAGAAGTTTACGACGATCAGCACGACCAGGCCGAGCGTCAGGGCCCAGCCCGTCTGGTCCATATACTTGGTCATATCTTCCTCGCCTTGGCGGGGGCGAACAAACCCTGAGGCCGGACGATCAGGACGATCGCCATGATCATGTAGATGACGAACAGTTCCAGCACCGGTTCGAGGTGCACCGCCGCGGCGCGTGCGACGCCGACCACCAGGGAACCAATCAGCGCGCCCGGGATCGAGCCCATGCCGCCGATCACGACCACGGCGAAGGCGAGCACGATGACCTCCACCCCGATCCCCGGCTGAACCGAGATCGCCGGCGCCTGGTAGGCGCCGCCGAGCGCGCCCAGGAACGAGCCCACCATGAAGGTGAGCAGGAAGATCTTGGTGACGTTGATCCCCATCGATTGCGACAGCTCGCGGTCGTAGATCACCGCCAGCAGCATCTTGCCGAAGGTCGTCCGCCTGAGCCCGTACCAGAGAATCGCGGCGACCAGCGCGGACAGGAAGATCATCGACAGGTTGTAGTTGTCGAAGGGAAGCTCCGCGATGTCGGTCTGGCCAAGCAGCGCCAGCGGCTCGGCCGCGATATAGGGGTTGGTCCCCCAGATCAGCAGCAGCACGTCTTCGAGGATCAGAAACGCGGCGAAGGTCGCGAGCACGATGATGTGCTCGTCCTCCGCATAGAGGAACCGCAGCAGCCCGCGCTCGATGATGATACCGAACACGATCCCGAGGAATATCGCGGTCAGGACCATGATCACGAAGGCGCCGGCGCCGGGCCAGCCCGCCTCGGCGTAGAAGATCAGGATCGTCGCGCACAGATAGGCGCCGAACGCATACAGCGACCCGTGGGTGACGTTGAGGATTTTCTGCACGCCGCAGATCACCGTCAGCCCGACGGAGACCATGAACAGGTAGGAGGCGTACACCAACCCGTCGATCAGGATGATGAGTAGGAGTTCGGTGTCCAACGGTCTGACCCCGTTAACGGAATCGCGGTTCCGGCAATTCGTGTGCGGACAGGCGAACGAAGGTCCGGGCGCCGTTCGCCAGCGCCCGGACCGTTCTCTGCCTGATTGGAACTAGGGCGTGCTCAGCTGCACTTCGCGCCCTGCATCCCGCCTTCGAGCCACGGGACGGACAATACGCCGTCGGGCGGGTTCACGCATTCGGGCTGGAAGACGACGACGTCCTTGACCACCATCTCACCCTTCTTCTCGTCCCAGACGGTGACGCCCCAGCGGTCCTCGGTGACCGCCTGGTGCCCGTTGCTCAGCGCCATCCTCACCGTGCCGGCGAGCGAGGTGTAGGTCGCGCCTTCGAGCGCCTTGATCACCTGGTCCGTGGTCGGGAACTTGCCGCCATTGTCCTTCATCGCCTTGTCATAGGCGTACTTGGCCCCGAGGATGCCCTGCGCGTACTGGTAGGTAGGCTGCGCCGGCGGGTAACCGTAGGTCTTGCGGTATTCCTTCTGGAACCAGTTGTTGAGCGGCGTGTCGATACCGACCGCGTACATCCCGTAGGGTCCCCGCGTGCCGATGATCTGGCCTTCCGGGAACTTCCTGCCGAGCCGGTACGCGACCGTCTCGCCGACCGTCAGGATGAACGTCTTGCGCTTGAACAGGCCGCGCGCGTTGGCCTGGGCGATGAACGCCTCGAGATCGCCGCCCCAGAAGCTCGAATGAACCACCTTCGGCTTCGCCCGGAGCAGCGCCGAGATCTCGGAGCCGTACTGGCCGGAGAACAGCTTGGGGAACTGCTGCTTGCGGGCCGGCTTGACGTCCGGCGCCACGATCTTCATCGCGAGGCTGAAGTCGCGCCACGAATCCTGCCCCCAGGCATAGTTCTGATTGAGCCCGATAAAGCCGTCCTTGAGCAGTTCCGGGTGCTTGGCGGCGATGTAGCGCGCCGCGCCCGTGTTGTTGCCGGTACCGTGGCTCATGGTGCGGAACAGGTATTTCGGCTTCTTCACCAGCTCCTCGAAAACCCGCGGCGTTCCGCAGACCGTCATCAGGGTGAGAACCTTGACCTCTTCCGCGACACGGGCAACCGCCGCGCAGGTGCCGGAAGAGATATAGCCGACCACCAGATCGACGCCGTCCTTCTGCACCTTGTTGCGCAGCTCGGTCACCTGCTTGGTGCCGCCGCCGGCCTCGTCGTAGATCAGCGGCTCGATCTTGCGCCCGGCAAGGCCGACGCTGTTGTAGGGAGCCGGAAGCTCGCCGTTGTTGATCCCGCGGATGATGAGTTCGACACCCTCCTTGGCCGGAATGCCGAAGGCCGGAGCGCCGGCACCGGTCAGGAATGTGGGGATGCCCATCTTGACGGTCTGCGCGGTCGCGGCGCCGGCAACCAGTGCCACGCTCGCCGCACTCGCAAGCAAGACGGCAGTCCTCCCCTGTACACGCTTCATGAAAACCTCCCGCTTGTTCGTTGGAAACGGTCGAAGAGGCGGTAAACTGCCAGCCCGGCCCCACTCATGCAAGCCGCGCGGCAACACAAAGTTACGCCGGCCCGATCACGCCCGTTGCCAGAAAATCTCCGCCTTCGAACCCGGTCCGTAGGCGATGCTGGGCTCGGCGGTCAGCGTCATCGTGTCGCCGTCGAGGTCGACCTTCCGGCGTTGCCTGGTGCCGCGCAGGTCGGGGCGCGAACTCATCTCGATGGTGTGGACGTTCTCGCCTTCCAGGCATTCCAGCAGGCCGCAATAGGTCAGGTGGTCGGTCCCGCCCTCGCCGTCCGGCCGCTCGACCGAGCACGACATGTGGCCGTCCGCGGCGTAGAAGATGTAGCCCTTCGCTTCCGTCCACGGTCTCGACACGGTGCCGTCCGCGGCTGTCAGCCGGTAATCGGCGAGCCGCCAGGTGCCGACCAGTTCCTCGCGTACCATTCCTGCGCTTCCTCCGGGTTGTGCCATGGGCGCCCAGCCTATTCGCCCATCCGCGCGGACGCTATATTCGTCCGCCGCAACCGCGAGGGACCCCCATGCCCAGGATCACGCCGCGCGAGCGCGAGGACGCGCCCGAACTGGAAGACGTTTTCGACCGCGCCGAACGCGCGCTCGGTTTCGTCCCCAACAGCTTCTTCGTCATGGCGCGCTCGCCCGGGATGCTGCGGGCGTTCTCCCGGCTCTCGCGCGAGGTCATCGGCGTGCCCGGCAAGGCGCCGCTCGGCCTGAAACGGATGCTCGCCTACATGGCGAGCCGGTCGGCCGGATGCCAGTACTGCTCCGCCCATACCGCGAGCGCGGCGGTCGACGTGGACGGCGTGCCGGCGGAAAAGATCGAGGCGATCTTCGAATACGAGACCAGCCCGCTCTTCTCCGAGGCCGAGCGCGCCGCGCTGCGCATGGCGCAATGCGCGGGTGCGGTGCCCAACGCGGTCACCGACGACGACATGGATGCGCTGAAACGGCATTTCGACGAGGACCAGATCGTCGAGCTCGTCGGCGTCGTCTGCCTGTTCGGCTGGCTCAACCGCTGGAACGACACCATGGCGACCCCGCTGGAGGAGCGCCCGACCGCGTTCGGCGAACGGCATCTCGCGCAAAGCGGCTGGGATCCGGCCAAGCATGTGAGCGCCTGACGCCGGGCGCGATGCCGACTCCATGTCGACTCCATGCCGACTCCGTGCCGACGATCGACATTTCCGCCCTTGCCGCCCGGCATTTCCCGACCTGAAAATGTCTACCCATGCCGACCCATGACGCCCGGAGCGACGAATTGGACAGCGACCGTCTCTACCCCGACCGGCCTATCGTCGGCGTCGGCGTCGTCGTCTTCCGCGGCGACGAGGTGCTGCTGATCAAGCGCGCCAAGCCTCCGGTGTCGGATAACTGGAGCATCCCGGGCGGCGCGCAGGAGATCGGCGAGACGGTGCGCGAGGCGGCGCGCCGCGAGGTCGCGGAGGAAACCGGCATCGAAGTCGACATCGTCGGCCTCATCGATGTCGTCGACGGCATCACCCGCGATGACGGGGGACGGACGAAATTTCACTACACGCTGGTCGATTTCGCCGCGCTCTGGCGCTCGGGCGAGGCGCGCGCGGCGAGCGACGCCGCGGCGGCACGCTGGACCGGACTCGACGAGATCGCGGGAATCCCCCTCTGGGACGAAACCCGGAGGATCATCGCGCGCGCGGCCGAAATGACCGACGGGCGCCGTTGACGACGGTGGCGACGGGTTTTCGAACCGCCCGTGGCGGCGGGGATCGGTCTCAGCCCGGGCAGTCGGCGCGGTCGCAGGACCGCCCGCCATGCGCCGGCACGAAGACGCCGCATTGGCTGCACGCGATCAGGTCCTCCGACGACGGATCCGCGTCGCGCTCCACCTTGTCCGGATCGGCCGATTGCTGGAGCTGCTGGCGGCGCTGGATCCAGCGGAAGCCGTACCACACCGCGGCGATCAGCGCAGCGAGGACGAGCAGCTTGGAGAGGCTGAACCCGAACATGGCACCATTTGGCGCCTGACGGAGCGTACGGTCAAGGAATCCCTCCGTGGCCTACAGCCCGTAGCGCTTCCACATCGCCCACTCGTCGAGCGCGGCCAGGATTTCCACTCCCATCGCGGCCGCATCGATCCCGATCGTCGGCGCCGTGTCGAGAACGCCGAGCCCGAGCCGGCGGCGCAGACCGCGCCGGACCGCGACGGGGCGGATCCGGACGCCGGCGCCGAACCGGTCGCGCAGGACGCCGCGCAGATCGCCCAGCCCGTCGATCAGGCCGAGCTCGATCGCCTTCCGGCCGCTCCAGAACTCGCCGGAAAACAGAATTTCGTCCTCCGCCCTCAGGCGGCGGCCGCGGCGTTCGCGGACATGGGAAACGAAGCTCTCGTGCATGTCGCGCTGAACCGCGCGCAGACGTTCCACCTCCTCGGGGTTTTCCGGCCGGAAGGGGTCGAGCATGCCCTTGCGCGCCCCGGCGGTGTGCACCCGCCGTTCGACTCCGTGACGCGCGATCAGGTCGACGAACCCGAACCCGGCCGCGATCACACCGATCGAGCCGACGATGGAGTTCTCGTCGGCGAAAATCTCATCCGCGGCGCACGCGAGCCAGTAACCGCCGGAGGCCGCGACGTCTTCCGCGAAAGCGAGCACCGGGACGCCGCGCTCCTCGGCCCGGGCGCGGATCCGTCTGGCGATCAGCGCGCTCTGGACGGGAGAGCCGCCCGGCGAATTGACCGAGAGCGCCACCGCGGCGAGCCGCTTCGGCGCGAAGGCGCGGTCGATCGCCTTCTCCATGCTGGCGAGGCTGATGTTTCCGCCACGTACCGGGCCGACCCGCCCGACGATGCCCGCGAGGCGCAGGACGGAGACCAGCGGCGCGTCCTTGCGGCGGCGCCAGGGCAGCACCCGGCGCCGGCGAGGTGCGTCTTTCCGCGCTTCCGCGACGGGGTTCGCGCCGTTCATGGGCCTATAGATAGAAGCGCGTGTCCGGTTCGCCAAGCGGCGCGGATCATACGTCGAGGCCGCCGCCGCGGAAGATCCGGTCCGCCTCGGGGGTGAAACTGCCGTCCGGCTCGTGAAGGATCAGCCCCCGGGCGAGGCGAAGAGGAGCGGCGGTGCCGCGCCGCGCCCGAACGACGATCCGCTTGGCCGGGCTGCCGTCGCCGCGGGGCCAGACCGGAAAGACCACGATCCCGCCCGCGCGGCTGTGCAACGCGGCAAGCACGTCGGCGAGCCGGTCGGCGCGGTGGATCAGGGTCAGCGTGCCCATGCCGCGGAGCATGCCGACACCGAAGGCGATCCAGTCCTCCAGCCCGGCATCGCCCTCGACGTGCGATTTCGCGCGGCTCGCCTCGGCGGGCGCTCGGGTCCGGCCGGCCTCGTGGAACGGCGGGTTCATCATCACGTGGTCGAAGGCGCCAAGGGCAATGCGCGGCGGCGGGTTGCCGAGATCGCCCACCGTGATGTCGACCCGCCCGCTCATCCCGTTGAGCCGGACATTCTCGCCCGCGATTTCGACCAGGGCGCGTTGCGCCTCCAGCCCGACGACGCTGCAGCAGGGCACGCGCGCGGCCAGCATCAGCGCCGCCCCGCCGACCCCCGCGCCGGGTTCCAGCACGCGCTCGCCGTCTTCGCAGGGAATCGACGCGGACAGCAGCACGCTGTCCATCGACACCCTGAATCCGTGTTTGGGCTGACGGATCTTCACCCGACCGTCCAGCAGACGGTCTTCGGTCAGGGGGCCCGGACGATCGTTGCCGGTCACGCCGTCAGCCGGGGCTCAACCGGTGCCCCTCCCCGGCTTCCTCGACCAGCCGCCGGGCGCGGACGAGGTCGTCGTCCTCGACCATGACGCGGCGCGGGATCGCAAGCGTGGAGCCTTCGAGCACGCTGGTATGGGTATCGAGGAGGATGGGCTCGATGCCCTCGGCCCGCAGGAACGCGTCGAGCCAGGAGAGAAAGACCAACTCGTTGCTACGCACCAGCTCGCGCATGGTCCCCGCTCGGACAGATCGTCGCATCCCGGGGCCGCACCTTGACCGGGACAGGCCTCGGACTATGTTCGGCACTCTGTCTAACACTTATTCCGGGGACGGACAAAGCAGGTGAGCGTGGTCGTCGAGCTTGCGCGCGAAACGAAGCCGCACCGGGTTCCGTCCCTGGACAGGTTGACGGCGCTGACCGCTGCCGACATGGAGGCGGTCAACCGGACGATCGTCGACCGCATGCAGAGCCCGGTGCTGCTGGTATCCCAGCTTGCCGGTCACATCGTCGCGGCCGGCGGCAAGCGGCTCCGTCCGATGATCACCCTCGCCTCCGCGCGGATGTGCGGATACGAGGGCGACCGGCATGTCGGCCTCGCCGCCTGCGTCGAGCTCATCCATACCGCGACGCTGCTGCACGACGACGTGGTCGACGAGAGCGGTTTGCGCCGCGGCACCGCCACGGCCAACGCGCTTTGGGGCAACCAGGCGTCCGTCCTGGTCGGAGATTTCCTGTTTTCTCGCTCGTTCGAGCTGATGGTCGCCGACGCGTCGCTCGACGTCCTGGCGATCCTGTCCGAGGCATCGTCGGTGATCGCCGAGGGCGAGGTCCTGCAACTGATGACCGCCAACGACATCGACACCGGCGAGCAGGACTATCTCGACGTGATCCGCGCCAAGACCGCGAAGCTGTTCGCGGCCGCGGCGGAGATCGGGGCCGTGGTGACCGACCGCCCGGCGGCGGAGCGCGAGGCGCTGAGAAACTTCGGCCACAATCTCGGCATGGCCTTCCAGCTCGTCGACGACGTGCTCGACTATTCGGCGCATCAGGCCACGCTCGGCAAGACGGTGGGCGACGACTTCCGCGAGGGCAAGATCACGCTGCCCATCGTGTACGCGGTGCGGGCGGCCGACGGGGACGGCAAGGCATTCTGGCGCCGCACGCTCGAGGACCAGATCCAGAAGAAGGGCGACCTGAAGCGCGCCATCGATCTGCTGGAGGGCGCCGGCGCGCTCCGGGCCACGCTCGAACAGGCGCGCGGATACGCCGCGAAGGCGCGCGAGGCGCTCGCCGGGTTCCCGCAAGGCGAGGCCAAGCAGGCCCTCGTCGAGGGCATCGAATTCGCCGTCGAGAGAGCGTACTGAGCGCCCGGGCTCAACCCCGAGAACGCGCCGCGTCGCTTTCCTTGCAGGCCGAATCGGCAGAAGCTATAAGGGCGTTCCGCTGGGATTCGGAGTGTAGCTCAGCCTGGTAGAGCACTGTCTTCGGGAGGCAGGGGCCGGTGGTTCGAATCCACTCACTCCGACCAGCGCGGCCTCACTTCGCCGGGCCTGGCGGCGCGGTCTCGCGCATCGAGGGCCGCGCGGCGAAACGATCGTACCAATCGGCCAGACCGGAGTGTCCTTCGCGCCAGCCGGGCGCGCAGTCGCGGAGCTCCATGTAGCCGATCGCGCAAGCGGCGGCGATCGGGGCGATGGTGAGCGGCCCCTCGAGCGCGGCAAGGTCGTGCTCCAGCCGCGCGAGCGCGCGTGAGATCTTGCCCGACTGATTGTCCGAAAAAGGCTGGAATCGACGCTCTTCCGGCCGCCGGCGTTCGCCCGCCAGGGCCGCCGATGCCGCGCCCAACCCATCGCCCAGCGCCTGCAGGCGGAGCGCTTCCCATCGCGCCTCGCCGGCGGCGGGAAACAGTTTCGGCCCGTCGTGGCGGGCATCGAGATATTCGCAGACCACCGCGGAATCGTAGAGCGCCTCGCCGGCCTCGGTCACGACGACCGGGACCTGCCCCAACGGGTTGGTCGCCTCCAGCGCCGGGATCGATCCGCCGAGGTCCACGACCGTCCACTCGATCGAAGCCGCCTGACCGGTCTCGATCGCGACCACGCGCACCTTGCGGGAGAAGGGCGAGTTGGGGCTGGAAAAGCCTTTCACGGGGGGATCCTCCTTCGACGCCGGGAAACCGCCGGAACATGCGTCCAAACGGCGCGGCTGACAACGGGGGGTCCGCTTGCCCCCGCTGGGCGCGCTCGCGTAGGGTTCGCCCCCCATGGCGGAAAGCACCAACCGACCGACGATAATCGTCACCGGCGGCGGCAGCGGGATCGGCCACGCCATCGTCCGCCGCGCGCTGGCCGGCGGCTATGCGGTGTCGGCCTGGGACACGGAAGAAGGCAGGCTCGCCGGGATGAACCGGCCCGACCTGTCCTTCCACCGGCTGGACGTCCGCGACAGGGCGGCGATGGACCGCGCGGTATCCGGGATCGTGGAGGCCGGCGGGACCATCGTCGGACTGGCCGCCTGCGCAGCGGTCTACAAGCCCGTCCCGTTCCTCGATCTCGACGACGAAGCCTGGGACAGGCATCTCGACATCAACCTCAAGGGCACGCTGCTCGCCAGCCAGGCGGTGCTGCCGGAGATGCGCCGCGCGGGCAAGGGGGCGATCGTCATGTTCTCGTCCTCGATCGCCCGCAACGGCGCGGCCGGCGGGGCGCATTACGCGGCGACCAAGGGCGGGGTGCTGGGCCTCGCCCGGGCGATGGCGCTGGAGACCGCGCGCGACGGTATCCGCGTCAACGCGATCTCGCCCGGCGTCACCGATACGCCGCAGCCGCGCGGCCACAGGAGCCAGGCCGATCTCGACGCCGCGGCGGCCGCGAACCCGATGGGGCG